>NZ_JASHKW010000029.1:0-116442 GCF_030056915.1 Rhodococcus sp. IEGM 1307 | reverse complement strand
ATCAACAAACATCGTCGAAGACGTTAATGAGAGTCGACGAACTCCCGTTGATAACGGATGCTCCGGACACGGCCAGGTTCTCCCGGCGGTGCACCCATTCGAGCGTGGTGAGCGCGTTCTGGGTGGCCTCGGGAATAGAGGACTCCTCCGGGCGACACGACGAGAACGTCTTGCCGGTCGGGAATTTCGCGTTCTTGCGCCGCATCCGCCGGGTGGCGGCGTCCCGGCCGACGACTTCCTCCTGCAGCAGCACCCGCACCACCTCGGCCGGGTCCCAGCGTTGGGCCCGGGCGGTCGCGAGCACGTCGGGGGCGGCCTTGCGCAGATACGGCAGCCTCATGCGGGTGCAGATCTTGGCCAGCTCGTCCGGGAGGGGCGGCGCCGAATTGCTGTTCATGCGCCCACCCGGCCCCATCCGGCGGTGCCGGGTTGCGTGGAGTGGGTTTCGTCGACCACAACCACAGGTCCGGGCTGGACGGCGGCGGCAAGGTGGTCAAGGATCGAGGCGAGATCCCCGTCGCCGAACCGGCCCGCCACCGCGGCCACGGCCAATGCCTGATCGACCCGTCCGGCGCCGAGGACATGGGCGAATTCGACTGCCCTGGCCATCTTGTGGCGGATCCGGACGACCCCTCCGGCGGCGGCCTCGGTCAGCCAGCGGTGTGCACCCTCGCCGAGGGCGAGGAAGTCGATCTCGGCCGCGGTGCGCGGGCGGAGTTTGGGCAGGCGCAGCACCGATCCGTCATCGGGGTGATGCGGGTAATGCGCGGCGACGATCCTCGGGTTCCCCGGGGTGGACAGTCGGTGGCGGGCGATCTCCGCGACACCGCCTCCGGTGCGAGCGACGATCACCAATTCGTCGCCGGTGACCCGGCACCACACCTTCGTCCCTTGGTGCCCGTCCGGGGTCGAGTACCGCACGTTGCCCCAGCTGACGGTCTGATCGAAGCCGACGAGGCGCTCCTCACCGAGGGCAAGCAGATGCGGATCCTCGGGCAGCACGTGCAGCCGGCCGAGTTCGGTGGCCAACCGCTCGGCCGGGGCGGCCCCGACGGCGCGATGCGGGCGGGCGTTGACCTTCTCGCACCACCGCTCACATGCGTCGACGAGCTCGGCGAAACTCGGGTATTCCTCGAGCAGGTTCGCCTCGGTCGGCACCAGATCGGCCTTCGCGATCTTGACCGTATGCTCGGCGCCGCCCTTCGATTCCGGGTCGAACGGTTCACACGTGTGCACGACGCAGCCGTAATGCTTTCCTGCGGAGACGATGTCGGGGTGGCGGACGGGGACGCCGGCGATCCGGTCCATCGTGACGGTTCGGGGATTGTCGGTCAGCAGATACGTCGGTGCCCCACCGATCCGGCGCAGCGTGGTGTCCAGGCAGGCGATCAACGTCGGGAGCTGCTGGTCCCACGCCGGCACCACCACCCGAAACCTCGACCACGACAACCATGCGCAGAACAGTTGGGTACGCCGGCCACCGACCCGCGGGCCCTCGCCCCAATCGAACTGCAGCCACATCCCCGGCTCCGGGATCCAGGGCCGATACTTCCGGCGGTGCCCGGCCCGGTACGTCGCCTTGAGCTCGGCGACCGCGCGGCGGGTGGTGCGGTCGGTGCCATCGAAGCCCATCGCGGTGAGCTTGTCGTGCACCACGTCCGCCCGGATCCGGCCCTGTGAGGCCTCCACCAGCTCCTCGATCTTCCCGAGGAACGGGTCGATCGAGCGTGCGCGACGCGCACGCTCGGCCGGGTCGCGGCCGGCGTCGCGGAGCGCGACATACCGGGCCACCGTCTTCTCGTCACACCCGACCAGCTGCGCCGCCGAATGCGCACACTGGGTCAGGTCGTAGGCTTCCAAGATCTCCATCACTTCCCTGGCACACTTGGTCATGGGGTTCCTTCGGTCGGTTGGTTTGCGCGGCAAACCAAGCCAACTCGGGCGAAGGAACCCCGTCCGGTATTTACGCCAGCGTGTCAATCAGCTGTTTCGCGGCCGCCGACCCGGAATTCTCGTGTCCACTGATCCGGAGAAACCGTGTCCGCCCAACCGGAGCGAACTGACCGCCTACAAGGAGTCTGACGTGTCCGTTGGCAGCGAAGGCGCTCCCGCACGCGGTGCAGCCACTTGAGACCAGCAGATCCCGCTTTGTGGCAACCAGCCTCCTGTGGCCGGCCCCACCACTGCTCGCGGAAATTCTCGCGACTTCGGCGCTGGAGGTGAGAGCAGCCTAATTCGCAACGATTCTCGATTACCCCGACGAGACCTGCACTCCGGAGTGGGTAAGTCTTTACCGAGGCCTACCCACACTCTATCGAAACCACCCCCGTCCCCGTCGTGGACGGGGGTGTGCTCGGTGTCACCCCCACCCGGACGGATCAGGGATGCAACATCGTCAGGAACACCTCACTGTGGGGACACGACGGTGTTTCTCGTTCTCGTTTCCCCGACTGTCGAAACGGCCCAGCGCTGCTCAACCTGCAGCCAGTCGAGGATCGCCCGCGCCGCACGCGCACACGAGGGACTGAACTTCAGTCGAATTGGTTGGCCTTAACAGGATTAAGGAGGATCGGTCGAACCGAATTGGTTCCCCCGACGAGATTGAGCTCAGCGAGAACCTGCTCGACGGAGGTGGTCGGATCCGGAAGTTCCCCTTCGACGTACGTCGCCAGGTTGGCCAGCGCGGAGGCGATCCCAGCCTCGTGCACCACTTGGTCGATACCGGGCGACACGTACGTGGCGGTGACGGTCACCTCGGTCCCGCCACCGGCGGCAACGAGGCGCCCGGTCATCGTCATGGTGCCCGCGTACGACGGGTCGTCAGCCTCGAACACCACCCGCTCCGCTGGCACCAACTCGGCGAACTCCACCTCGACGACATCCGTCCCATCCGAAGTCTTGCCAGGGCTGCCGGCAGGTTCGAGGTAGGTGAGGACCATCCGGAACCCGCCGCCACCAGGCCGAGGATCCGACCGGTCGACCCGCCCGCGCATACCGTCCGGCGGCAACCATGCCTCGACGGACTCCCCGTCAAGGAGGCACGTAGACAATCGCCGACGGTGCCGAAATCACCCGGCTGGCGCGATCGGTCCGAACCTCACCCGATTCTACGGCGGAGAAGTTCCGTAGCTGAACCCACAATCTCAACGATGCCACCTATCGAGGGAGCGGTTATGCGCCGCTGCCTCACACCGAGGGTGCCCACCGTTCCTCGACCGGCCGTGCACCGACTCCGCGGCCTTTCGAGGGGCCTCATGTACCGCGGGCCCCGCAGCGAGTGAGTTGGTCGGATAGGCGATGCACGGAAACTTAGGTATCACGCGTCGACTGCGCCACGATCCGGCACTATCGAATAGCACGTACGCAACGGCATCCTGATGCACCAATGTGGAGGACTCATGTCAATAGGCCCAGCCGTCAAACGAGATTGCCCGCCGAAGATCGACATCACAGAAATGACGTATACAGTAAAGTCCCACGCTGGGGGAATACGGCGACGTCCCCCTGTGAATCCCGCCCTCGTACCGATTAACAGGTCGGGGGGCAGGGTTGAGGCGAGTCTGGCAGATGTCCCCCGAGCCGGATACATCGACTTCGATACCGATGATGACAAGCGAATCGTCATGACTCTTCGCATAGAAGTCCAGTGGCAATACCAGTGCCAAGGTGTTGCGTCGCAGCTTATTTCCGCTCTCCTAGACGCATTTCCCACCTACGAACTAGTAGAAAGTTCAAACCCAAATGATGAAGACGGCAACCAACTCCTGTCTAAACTACGAAGTAGAGGTGTGCCCTATCACCTACCAACGTGCTTCCGAAATGACAGGGAATGCCACTGTAACCTCCACGGGCGCATGCGCGCAGCCTGACATTCGAGTCGTGGCGGAAGCGGGCATCGAGTTGCTCGCCTTCGGATTCAACGAACCGACTCTACGTTGGCCGGCGCGCGATTTACCGGATCACTGTGACGGCGGATGCTAGGTCGTCGAGATCGGCTGCCTTCTCCGAACAAAGTTGTCGCGATAACGTCAAATAGGCTGGCCGCTATCTGCGTCTTCAGTGCGTGGACTATGCCACCCCGTACGTGCGAGCACCGTGCAGAATTCGAGAGTGTGCCGTCGGTGTCATCGTGCATACTGTTGACACCAAGACGGGTTGGGCCACGGTATCTGCCGCCCGCCGAGCCCGCCCGAGTGGGCGCGGGCGATCTCGACCAGCGACGCCACCGACGGATACATCCTTGGCGCCGTCGACCCAGACACCGGCACCCATCGGCGCCGGCAGCTTGCAAACCGCCTCTACCTCGACACCGACCGCCAGGCGAACCCGGTGCGTCAACAGGTGGTCACCTGCCCGGGCTACCTACTCTCTGCCATCGACGGCAGCCGAGATCACCATTCCCACGACGGCCTGACCAGCTTGCTGACTGCCTCCACACTTCCGACCCGTGGCGGAAGTCTTGGGCGCGCCACTCGGATACTCTACGGCGAACAGAGATGCGCTGTGGACATCCGCAGCCATGCCGGTTGAGAAGCGAATCAGCCGTGCCCCAGACGATGTTGTTGCTCATATTTCACCCACTCGCAGTGGATTCGATCAAGCGCCGATATCGCAGACAGCCCGTAGACGAACTCACGAGAGGTGATGCCTTTCCGAAGTTGGGACACCTGGAACCCCACAACTGCTGTTAGTCGGCGTTTGTACTCGGCGATGTCGATTGCGAATGCGGCGGTGATATCCCTCGGAGCAGGCCCACCGAGCGGTTCCCAAAGAAGCGCAAAGTCGAGAATGTCGTTGTCACTATGGCGGTTTCCACATTTCGTTCCTGTGTGAGGCGGATGCTCAAGTTTGCGTAACTCCTGGGATCTGTCGGATCGCCAGCCGCGCCCTCTGTCCACGTAACCCGCCGAGCGACTTATCGCGGTTCCTCCGACGCCGGTCTTCTGCAACCACAGATACGCGCTGATGCTCACGCGACTCTCTGCTATGGCGCAGTACACGCCACCGTGGACGATGCCGAAAGGTTGACGGTGGATCCACCGATCTCAAGCGTGGCGGTCACCCCGTCGCCGTCGGTGGGGACGAGCTCTAGCCCAGCTCTAGCCCCAGTACGGTGTCGAGGCCTTCTTCCGGACGTGGCGAGTTTTCTCGTCGCTGGACGTGTGCATGTTCTCCCCCTGAAGATCAGTCGCCGCGGTGGCGCCATAGCTCACTCTTGTCGGCAGGGATCGGCACGAGTTCGCGCTCGATCCGACACTGCTGAGCTGCATCCACCGAGTGGGGGTTGAGCGTTGGTCCGAGTGGCAACCAACCGCTGAGGCAGGTGTTGTCGTATGCACCGTCATCACTCGCGCAGTTGAGCATGCCGGCCCGTTCGGCCTCCTCCGGGGTGGCCACCACAGAGAGCAGACGTCTGCGCCGGTGAACAGTTCGGACCATTCGGCGGCGCTGCGGTGGGAGATCGCCGCTGCCAGCTGTGCCCGTACCTCGACGACGTCGAGGGCCGCGCCCGCGGATCCTCGCTGGACTCTGAAGTTGTTGCCATTCGGCAGGCGACGAACCTCGACCACTACACGGGATTCGGAAATTCAGGCACCCGACATCGTCAGGCCACAGGGGTGGTCGATTGCGTTGTCGACCACGGAGTCGGACGGGGGAGACTCGGCAGTACCGCCACGAAGTGATTGCGTCGCGGCGGCTCGGGGAGCAAGCGACCGACCGTTTGGTAGTCCCAGCTCTCCGGGAGAACGCGCGACCGGTCGCATAGGGAAGCTGGCGGATGCATCACGTAGGGAAATTGTTCGGATAATGCATTCGACCGCAGACGATTACCCCTCGCTACGGATGACTTTGCGGTCTCGTTCGGGGTTGGCGAACAGGAGGACTAGCACCGCCGCGACAGCACCGAGCAGGCCGATGGCCTGGAATGACGTCGCGTATCCCTCGGACGGTGTCGCGGCGTGGTCAATAACGACGCCGGTTACGTAGGGGGTAATCAGACCGCCGAACGCCATGAGGGCAATGAAGATGCCCATGGTGCCCGCCGTCTGCTGCGGCGGACACAGCTCTGAGATCGCCGCGTTCACAAGGGGGTAAGCGACAGTCCCGATACCGTAGCCGATCGATACGACCGCAACCGCGATTCCCGGTGCGCCGATGTATGGCAGGAACACCAGCACGGCGCCGCAAATGAGAACACTGATGGCAGGGACGATGATTCTCGTGACGCGCGAGGTATGACCGCGCGCATTCAGGCGATCAGTCACGCTGCCAGACACGATCATCAGGACCAGCGCGACGATCGAGGGAAGCGCGAACATCGAACCTGCCTGCAATGCACTGTAACCGAGACCGACCTCGAAATACGACGGCAACCAGGTGAGTACAACAGTCGAGAGTGCGAAGACGGCGGTTGTCATGAAGGCGCAACTGACGAAGGTGCGGTTCAGGACGATCCTGCGCCAGGGTACGGACGGTTCTGTGGGCTCGGGGGGCAGTGTCTGTTCCCTGTGCCACCCGACCCGTGTAGGGGCCTTCCTTCCACCAGGCGAGCCACAACACCATCCACACGAGTCCGAGTAAAGACAGTGAAACGAGAGCGGCCCGCCAACCCCACTGCACGGTGATGAAGGTCAGCGCTGGAGCTAGTGCAATCTTCGCCACCGAGGGTGCGCCGGCGAGGAGAGCTCCCGGCAGCCCGCGCTTGGCCCGCGGATGCCAGGAGTACATCGCGGTATGCAACAGTGCTGCACTCGGCCCCTCGCCGAAGCCGAGCAGCATGCGACCGGCCACCAATGTCACGAACGTTGCGCTCACGACGAGTGGAAACATCACGACCGACCAGACCAGAGCGAGTGCGAGCAGCGCCCATCGCAGGGTGAACCGCTTCTCGAGTGGGCCGGCGAGGAATCCGCCGACTGTGTATGTCGCGTAGAACAGCGACCCCACCAGACCGATCTGGGAGGAACTCATGTCCAGTTCACGGGCCAGTGGCTGCGCGATGATACCCAGAACGGCCTTATCCGCATAGTTGACGACATACAGGAAGATGACCAGTCCGGTCATTCCCCACGCGCGGCCCGGGGTGACCGGGAACCCGGATGACTGCGTCCTCACGGCGCTTTGGCGGTCGGCGGAGGCCGACGGCTCGCGTGCAGTACCTGTGGTCATGGGGGTCCCTTCTAAATTCTGCACAGAGCCCTCGGCTCGGCCGCGAAACGCCGCGGGCCCAAGGAAGTGAACGTAGAGAATTGAACGTGACATGGGTCACGAAGCACAAAGTGTCACATGGAATCAGGGTGACTAACCAAACCTATGTAGCGACAACCGGATGGGCGGTGCCGCTGACTACGGTGGAATCGCATTCCTTCCCGTGATTGTTCGGCCTCGGCGGCCTGGGGAAGTCCGAGAGCGGATTGTGCCGTGTCCATCCATGTCAATCAGTTGTGCCGGTTGGACATCGTAATGACCGAGGCCAGTGAATCGCCCGGGCTCGTGAGGCAAGGCGCCGACGTTCCTGTGCAGGTCGGCTTCGAGTTGGAGGCGCGGCGAGGCGCGGCAGGTCACAGTCCGTAACACCACCGCGCTTCGCGGCGGGGCGACCATATTGACGCCCCAGCGCCGGGCATGTAAGTTTCGTCACAATCAGATCAGATCATTGATCTGATTTGCATATGAATACCACCAACCATTCGAATCGACTACAAGTACAAGGACCGACGGTTGCGAACCGTCGGTAACGGCGACTGCCGACGGTTCATCTGTCCCTGTGCATGCCCGGCAAGACACGTGTCCGTTCGCACCACGATCCTTCGACCCTGCCGGGCCTGCATTGACCCTCAGCAGGCCCCGAAACGTCTCTTCTTCGGAATTGGCGTTGCCGAACGCCCGGCATTGGCGCAATCAAATCGGTCGGGTGCGTCTATGGGCGTACTCGACTAGGGACCTGAGAAAGGTAACCTCCGCATGCACGCACAAAGTCAAGCGCTGGTAGGTCAGGCCAGCCCTGGCACGCGACTCGACCGACTCCCGGTAACCCGACGACACGTCTTCTGGATCGTCATTCTCGGCCTCGGATACCTGGTCGAGATGTTCGACAACGTGGTCTTCTCCTTCCTGGCACCCACGATCCGGGCCGAGTGGGGCCTGAGCATCGGTCAAGTCGGTCTCGTCACGTCTGCAGTTTTCATCGGGATGACCTTCGGAGCAATCGGTGGAGGTCGGCTCTCCGATCGATTCGGTCGAAGGCCGGTGCTGCTGTGGGCATCCGTGTTCTACTCGTTGACATCGGTGATGTCGGCACTGGCTCCCAACTTCGAGATACTGTTCCTCAGTCGCGTCCTGACCGGAATTGGAGTGCAGGCCGCCGCCGGGGTCATCTTCGTCTACATCAGTGAGATGTTCCCGACCCGGACCCGGGGCAGGTTCCTCGCGGTGACGATCTTTATCGGAGGTATCTCGAATCCGCTCACATCCTTTGCCGCCCTGGCAATTGCACCCTCGGGTGAGGGCGCATGGCGGTGGGTCTTCGCTTTCGGTGTCGTGGGCTTCATCATTGCCGCGGTGGCCGCGGTCGGTCTGCCCGAGTCGGTCCGCTGGCTGACCGCGAACGGGCAGACGGAGGAGGCTGAGCGCGTGGCCACAAAGTTGGAGGCGATCGCCAGCAGCAACGGTGAGCTCCCCCCGGTCGCTCCCGAGCCGGAAACCGCGCACAGTGGCACCTATCGGGATCTTCTCGCACCTCCATACCGTCGGAGGATGGTGCTGCTGGGCGGTGCCTTCGCGGTGTTCATCTTCGGCCTCTATGGGTTCTCTTCTTGGATGCCGACCGTACTCGTCGACCGTGGCATGGAGCAGTCGGAAGCGTTGAGGGTCGCCAGTATCGCGAGCTTCGGTGTCGTCCTGGCGCCGCTTCTGCTCTTTGCCGTGTCCGACAAGATCGAACGCAAGACGGCGGTGCTCGTAGCGGTCCTGACGGCAGGCGCGGCGATGATCGTGTTCGGACAGACGTCGAATGCTTCGGTGCTGATCGTTGCGGCAGTTGTCGTCCAGACCGCTCTCGTCGCCGCGACGACCAGTTTCTACACGTACATCCCTGAAGTCTTCCCGACTCACATCCGTGGTGTAGGTGCCGGCGTCGTCGGCGGAGTCGCTCGACTCGGCGGAGTTGCATCGGGTGTGGTGGTCGCAGCGACATACAGCGGCTTGGGAAGTGCTGCGCTCTACCTCATTCTCGGTGTTGCGATGTTCGCCGTAGGTGTGGTTGTGGCGGTCTTCGGGCCACGCACAACTGGTCGCTCACTCGAGGAGATCTCGCAGGACTAGCCCAGCGCTTCACATGCATCGGTGCTGAAATGCGGGCCATTCGGGCTGGCCCTCGGCCGGCGACAAGCCGAAACCATACGGACGATGGGAGTGCTCGAACCTGCGTCCTGCAGGGGTTTGGGGACCCTGCAGGACGCATTTTCCCGATTTCTCCGCCGCAGGCGACAGTCTCGGGTCAAACAGGTCCATCGACGCGTTGGTGACGGACTCCTCCCAGCATGTCGACGAACGCTCGTCCTGTCTTTGTCAGGGAAATGGGGTTGTAGATGACTCCGAAGCTCCGTGTGAACCGGGGTTCACACGGACGCGCCACGGCTACATCCCGCACGGATTCGGCAAGCGTCCGCTCGACCACCGAACCGCCTACTCCTGTAAGTACCATCGGGAGCCGGGCTTCCCGCTGGTCGTTCAGAACGGCAAGAGGTGGATGCACACCTGCCCGCTGCATTGCATTCTCGATCTGGAGACTCACGGATCCACCCACTCGTGGAACGAACACCATGGGGATATCGGGCAGCGCGGACCACGCGAGTGGCCCCTCCGGCAGCTGTGTTCCCGGAGGGTATACGAGCCAATACTCCTGCGTGCCCAGTTCGATGACCTCGAGACCGGTGCCATTGCCCTCGACCGGCAGGTGTGCCACCACGAATTCGCAGTGTCCGTCCCGTATGACCGAGGTGGCGTTCTCTTCCAGGCGCAAGTCTGCGAATCGTACGGTGGCCCGCGGATGCGCCTCGCAGAACCGGGCGACGAGTTCGACGATCGGGCCCGTTGCCAACGCGGGGAACACCATGAGATCGAGGCTGCCGACAATGTCGTCATCCGGCAGGGCCAGCAGTTCCTGAACCGCGTGGACATCTCGCAGAAGCTGTCGGCTCGGACCGATGAGCGAACGTCCTGCAGCTGTGAGTACCAGGCCGCGCCCGACGCGGTGGAAGAGCCGTACGCCGAGATCGCGCTCGAGGCTGCGCAGCGCATGTGAGACCGTCGGCTGCGCCACCCCGAGGGCGGTCGCGGCTCCATTGAGTCCGTCGTTCTCGACGATGGCAAGAAACAGCGCAACCTGCCGGAATTCCATGTCGCTATCCCTCGTTCGCCGGGCGGGTGGCCGCCGAGATGAAGGCGGCGGCGGCAGGGGTGAGTTCGTCGGCGCGCGTTACGAGGCCGACACGGCGAACGATGGGCGGATCCATCCCGATCACGACTGCATCCGGCATCTGCTGTTCGGCGACCAATCGTGGGACGACGGTCCCGCCGGTCCCTCGTCGCACGAATTCCCAGATGGCAGTCGGGTGGGCGCAGTCGACCACGACATTGTCCGTTCCGAATAGGTCACCAGCATTGACAACGGCTTCGGGGGAGCCGCGATCGACAACCAGCGGGATTTCCCGGACACGAGTGCGCGGGAGGGGGTCGGGAAGATCGGTTGCCAGGTGAGCCGGGATGGCGAGTACCAGCTCTTGTTCGCAGAGTGGGATGGTGGTCATGCCGGGGTGATCAGTCGCCAAGTCCGTGATGCCGATTTCTGCCTCGCCGCGCCGAAGCGCCGAGAGAACCCCTGCAGGGCCCTTCGTCTCTGAGATCCTCACGGTGATGCTCGGGTGGCTCGACCGGAAGCGACGCACCAACTCGACAACGGGATGGATCGAGAAGGTGGAGAACGTTGCTATGTCGACGGTCCCCGCCTCGAGGCTTCGGATCGCCGACATCTGCTGTTTGGCACGCTCGACATCTGCGACGATACGGCGCGCCGCGAGTTCGAATTTGGCTCCTTCGTCGGTCAAGGTGAGGCGCCGGCCCACGCGGTCGAACAGGGTGGTGTCGAGTCGGCGTTCGAGCGTGCGGATGGACTGCGAGAGTGACGGCTGCGAAATGTAGAGCGCTCGGGCGGCTTTCGTGACTCCGCCGTGGTCAACCACAGCCAGGAAGTAGATCACGAGGTGCAGATCCATATCTTCCCCTCACCAGCTCGAAACGCCGGGTAGGCCGGCCACCACACCACCGGGACCAGGACCAGGACCGCGGCGAAAACGGCCCTCGGTTCTTGACCGGCTGGGGCCTCTCAACCGTACAATCAGTCAGCAACACTAATAGTTGGCCAAATGACACCCAAACTCTAGATTAGTTAGAAGGATTGATTGAGCATGGATATCAAGCACATCGAAGCCTACTTGGTGCTTGCGGACGAGCTTCACTTCGGTAACGCGGCGAAGCAGTTGAACATGGCTCAACCGGTGTTGAGCCAGCTGATCAAGTCCTTCGAAGCCGAGCTCAACGTTGACCTGTTCGTCCGCACCACACGGTCAGTCGCGTTGACGCCTGCCGGCGAAGCGATGCTCGCCCCTGCCTCAGTTGTCAAGGACAAGGTAGACGAGATGCGGCGGGTGGCTGCGGCGGCGCAGGAGGGTCGGATCGGGCGAGTGCACGTCGGGATCGCCGGTGGCACGGGATACGCACTGGTCTTTCAGTTGGCGAAGATCACCGCGAAAGATGCACACGAGGTGGTGATCGACATCCACCCACAGACCTTCTACAAACAAGCCGTGGAGCAGCTTCGATCCGGTGACCTCGATCTGGCGATCGTGACTGCGAACGACATTCCGCAGGACCTCGAGTCGGTGCTGGTAAAGGAGGACAGACTCCTCGTGGCGGTGTCGGATCTGCACCCCTTCGCGAGCAGGGATTTTATCCGCGTCGACGACCTGCGCAACGAGCGGATAGTCGCGTTTCCGGAGAAGATCGGCTCCCATCTGCGTGACCTCCTGAAGAAGCTCTGCGGTGAGGCCGGCTTCACGCCCAACATCGTGCAGGACGTCAGTGACCCCTACAGTCTCTTGACGGTGGTGGGGGCGAACGTGGGTGTCGCCTTGATGGGGGAGTCGACAGAGGGCCTTCAGTTCCAGGGAGTCAAGTACATTCCACTGGACGGGGTGGACGATGTGATGCCCGTATACCTCGCGTGGCGATCCGCAGCCGTGTCGCCATCGCTCAAGCTCGTACTCACCCTCGCTGCCGCGCACTTCGGGCTGGACCTCACCCCGAACGGCGCGAAGGGGCTCGGAATCCCGTCGGCCGTATGAGACCGGTTGGCACTGTGGGCGCTGACACCGTCAAGCACCTCGACTCGACCGGGTTCGTTCTGCCCACACTGCGGTGGGCAGAACGAACCCATTTTCGAGGGCGGATTCCTTCGGGCACACCCTGGTTCCGTCCAAATCCACGGTGCGCCCCGCAGAGCCGTCTCAGACCAGGGCAGCGGAGCCCGCCGGCACGGCACCCTCGCGTCGGCGTCCCTTGACGTCACAGGCATACGCCGCGTCAGGGGTCACCATCACGGGATTCAGCTCGACGGAGTCGAGCGAGTCGCTGTCGAGAACAGCGGACAACTGCACTGCGAGATCGGCGATCAGCTGTGCACCCGCGCGTGCATCGCCGATCGTGGAGCCCAGGTACGTGTACAACGGCGTCGCACGCACCGCGGTGACGATCTCCGTGGCGGTGCTCCGTCGGCTGAGCACGACCTGGTTGCCGAGAGCGTCGGCGTGCTTTCCTCCGAATCCGATGACGAGCATGCCGCCCAAGGGCCCCGCCTTGGCGGTGACCAGTACTTCGGCGCCGCTGGGTGCGTGCGCCTCGACGACGAGCTCGGGGAACAATGTGCTCATTTCGCCGATGACCTCGAGCAGCTGGTCCCGGTCGTGAACTCCGGTACGCACGCCACCGTAGAGCGCCTTGTGGCCTCGCAGATTCCCTCCCTTGACCACCACGGGGTAGGTCAATGGAGGTGAAGCTGCCAGTTCGTCCCCTCGGGAGAGCCAGGTGGTGGAGGGACGAGAGATTCCTGCGCGGGCCAGCAGGGTGGTGCCCTCGGTGTAGGTGAGCCACTCCTCGCCGGTGCTGTCGTCCTGGCTGTCGTCAAATATTGCGTTATCCGCTGCGGGAATCGGTGTCGAGGCCGACGATGTCGACAGCCACCGCACGGCGTCCCCCACATCATCGACGACGAGAACGGCGTTGTCGTTGAGTTGCTTTTGCAACCCAGGTTCGACCTGCGCCGAGACGAAGACGATCGGCTTACTCAGGAGCCCGGACGTCAGCTGATCGCAGATGAACTCACCGTAGATGTTTCCCGAGGTCAGGAACAGCAACGAATCGACCGAGGGGTCGGTGGCGATCGCCTGGAGGTACTCCTTCAGGATCTTCGGCGTACCACCCCCGGTGGCGGAGTCGAACGGGTTCAGCGTGGAGTTGCGGGAGTTGAGCGCTTGCAGTGCCGGCGCGGACTCCGACAGCGGGCTCAACCGCAGCTCGGACTCGTCGATCAGGTCCGCGGCCAACGCGCCCGAACCACCCGACGTCGTGAACACCACTGTGTTCGGGCCGGGGCGTCGGCCGTTGTTGTTGACGAGCAGGGCCGCGATGTTTGCCGCGTCGCGGAACGAGTCGGCGACAACGCCCCCGCTGTGGCGGACTGCGGCGGCGAACTCGTCCCAATCGCCTGCAAGCGCCCCGGTGTGATCCTGAGCAGCCTGCTGGGCGACCGCACTCTTTCCGACCTTCACCACGACCACGGGCAGCCCCTTTGCGGTGCACCGGCCGACAGCCCGCAGGAAGGCGTCCGGTCGCCGTGCCTCCTCGACGAAGACCACAGCGCCATCGGTGACGCCCGCCTCCGCGAAGTAGTCCAGTACGTCCTCAATACCCAGATCGGCTTCCTCCCCGACGCTGAGCAGGTGGGAGACGTTGAGTCCGGTCTGCTCGACGAGAGGGGCCATGGTGCCGAGGGCGCCGCCACTCTGCGACAGCAGTGCCAGGTTCGACCGGTTGCCGTCGGTCACGTACTTCTCATCGGTTGCCATGAACGTCAGCTCGGAACCGCTGACGGTGTAGCCGACACAGTTGGGACCCCACACTCGAATCGAGTCGGGGATCAGCGCAGCGAGATCGGCTCGTTGCTGTTCACCCAGTTCGCTGATGATCAGGAAGTGGTCCCAACCGACACTCTGGGCTTCGCGGATGGTCGCGATCACATCGGAGGCGCGCACCACGAGCACACACAGGTCGCCGGGCTGGCCGCTGGTGTCGAGGACACTGTCCACAACCGGGACTCCCTCGATGTCCCCACGAGATCGACCGACCAGCTGAAGTCTGTCGAGCTTCGCATTCAGCACCGCGCGCGTCATTCGGGCGTTGAACGACCACGAATTGGTCTTTCCGTCCGAAGCGCCGACGAGGCAGGCGCTTCGGACCTCGAGGAACTCTCGGACGAGGTCGATCCGATCAGAATCGGACTGGACCTCCGGAAGGGTCTGGATTTTCACTATTTCACTCTCCGTACAACGATGAAAGTCGGTTCACAAGGGGCGTTTTCCCCGGTGCCGGAAGGTTCGGCAGCTCACGCTCCGATGCCCACCGGCGCGGCGCGCCGCAACTCTTCGATGGCGCCTCGGGCTGTGGTGCGGCGGTGCTGAGCGACGGAACCGTCGATTGCCCGCCAGGCCATCGAGCGCTGGAGGAACAGATGCAGGTTGTGCTCGCGCGTGAACCCGATTCCGCCATGGCACTGCAGCGCGGCGTTCGCAGCCGCGAGGTTCGCCCGGGTCGCCATCGACTTGGCCATCGCCGACGACGCAGCCCAGCCCTCGGACGAGGAGTCCAGTTCGTACATCGCGAACCAGCCGACAGATCGTGCCGCCTCGAGGGCGATCATGACATCGGCGAGCTTGTGCTTGATCGCCTGGAAGCTTCCGACCGCCTGACCGAACTGCTGACGCTGCTTGACGTACTCGGTCGACATATCCAGCAATGTCGTCGAAAGCCCGTTGAGCAGTGTCGCCGTTACCGTTGCGCTCACCGCCCGGACCCATCGGAGAGCTGTCGCATCGTCGGTCACGATCTCGGAGCGGGAGTCGTCGAACATACAGCGAGCGAGTCGACGGCTCGGGTCCTGGGAATCAACCGGAGTGGCTGCGAACTCTCCGGAGCGCGCCAACCGAAGTGCTCCCTCGCTTTCGTAGAGGACGATGTCGGCTCGGCCACCGTCTGCGACGAGGTCGCTGTCGCCGAGTGCAATCGTGCACATCAAGGAGCCCTCGGCGATCTGTTCCGCGTACGTCTCGCGCAGTTCTGATGCGCCGAAGCGCAGGAGAGTAGGCAGGACGACAGCGCCCGTCGCCGCAACCGGCTCGTCGAGTCCGGCCGCGCCGACTCTCTCCAGCGACAACGTCAGGTCGCTGAAGCGTCCCCCGAGGCCGCCGAGCTCTTCCGGTGCCAAGATCGTGGTGAGCCCGAGTTCCGCCAGCTTGTCCCAGTTGCTCCGGGAGCGTGCATGGCCGTCCTGCCAGGCCTGGCGCAGCGTATCTGCGCCGAACTCGCGTGCCACCCAGGCATCGACGGATCTCGCGAACTCTCTCTGCTCGTCAGTGAAATCAAACAGCACGAGACGTGCCCTCCTTCGGCAGACCGAGAGCCCGCTCGGAAATGACATTTCTTTGAATCTCATTGGTGCCGGCGAAGATCAACGAGGCACGGGTGAGCCAATACCGTTGACGGAGATCGTCGTCCCCATCGGTGAGCTGCTGATTTTCACCCAGCAGCTCCATTGCGAATTCGAGCATCCTGGCCTGCATTTCCGACCACCAGACCTTCCCGATGAAGGCCTGCCGCCCCAGGGCCTTTCCCTGCGACAATTCAGAGGTCGTGCGCAGCGAGAGATACCTGTACGCCTCGATCTCCTCGGCGAAACGGCCGATGCGATCCAGCAGGTCGGGGTCGTCGAGCCGATCCTGGGGAAGCAGGTTGACGATTTTGCCCAGGACACGCTTGAAATGAGCGGCGGTGTTCAGTCCGCTGCCACGCTCGAATCCGAGAGTGGACATGGCAATCTGCCAACCGCTGTTGATCTCGCCGATCACGTTCTCCCGAGGGACGACTACGTCGTCGAAGAAGACCTCACAGAAGCCGGCGTCGTCGACCATCTGCTCGATCGACCGCAGATCGATCCCCTCGGACCGCATGTCGATCATCAGGAAGGTGATTCCCTTGTGCTTGGGCACGCTGGAATCGGTGCGGACGAGGGCGAAGATCCAGTCCGCGAACCGGGCACCCGACGTCCAGATCTTCTGGCCGTTGACGATGATGTTGTCGCCGTCGACGGTCCCACGAGTGCGGAGAGACGCCAGGTCGCTTCCGGCTTCGGGCTCGCTGAATCCTTGGCACCAGAACTCCTGGCAGGACAGAATGTTTGACAGCCATCTGTCCTTCTGGGCCTGCGTGCCGTGTGCGATCAGGGTGGGGCCGGCCAACCCCAGCCCGAGGCGGTTGAGTCGATCCGGGGCATCTGCCCGCACGTACTCGTCGTAGAAGATCGCGGTGCTCAGCGGGTCCATTCCGCGGCCCCCGTATTCCGACGGCCACTGCACGGCAGCGAACCCGGCTTCGTACAGCCGCTGTTCCCATTTCTTGTGGGCCTCGTACCCGTCCGGCGTCCACTTGTCCGGCAACGGTTCGGTGGGCACGTTCTCACTGAGCCAGTTCCGTATCTCGTCCCGGAACGATCGTTGCTTCTCGGTCAGCTCCAAGTGCATTGCTGGACTCCCGTCGATAACTCTGGCCGTACGCCAGAATTCAAACTCTACTATTTATGTCAATCAAGTATTTATCACATCGATTGATATGAGCTGGGATGTGGCCGGACGCGCCCGTCGTGGGACGGCGAGCCTTGTCGCTGAAGCGGGTGCGCCCGGGCGGCGTACCCGCTCAGCTGTGGCCTACCGCAGCTGCCACTCGGGCTGTCGTCGTTCCACGAAGGCGGTCATCGCCTCGGCGGAATCCTCGAACAACCTGAGCCGGAGCGTGTAGTCCTGTTCGCAACGGTATCCGTCCTCGACCGACAAGCCGTCGATCCGCACCGCCGACTCCTTGGCCAGGCGCATCGCGATGGGGCTCTTCGTTGCGATCTGATCGGCGAGTTCTTCTGCATAACGCTCCGGCTCGCCGTCCGGGACGATCTCTTCGACGGCGCCGAGTCGGTAGAACTCGCTCGCCGGTACCGGATCGCCGGTGAAGAACATTTTCCGCGCCTTGTAGGGGCCGAGCATCCGCGTGACGACACTGCTTCCGCCGAGGAGACCGACATTGATCTCGGGTAGTCCGAACGCCGCCCGCTCGGATGCGTAGATGACGTCGCACTGGGCGGCCATCAGGCCCGCGCCGACGGCAAGGCCATCGACGGCACCGATAACCGGGACCGCGCAGTGAGCGATCGCCTCGGTTGCTCGGCGCCATGCTGCGCCGAAGTCGACCACGATTCCTGGAGTGGGGTGCGCCAGCTCGCCGGAGTTTAGCTGACGCCGTTCCTTGAGATCGATTCCTGCGCAGAAGATGCCATTACCCTTGATCTTGGCGCTGAGCACCATCGCACGAGTGTCTTTCGCGTACTCGGCCTGGGAGAAGACGGCGGTCAGGTCCGCCACCATCTGCTTGTTGACTGCGTTGGCCGGCGGGCGGTCCAGACGGACGATCACCACTCCGTTGTCTTTGCGGACTACCTCGAGGGTTTCGTATTCACGTTCCATGATTCATTCCCGTTCTTCGCCATGGGGCACCGATTGCTCGGTTCCCGGAAAATAGAGGCGCGTTGTTCTGTTATCTCCGGCCGATGTCTTCGAGCGCATCGGCGGGGAGTGGTCAGCTGTCGTGTCGAACCGCGATGACCCGCTGTTGTTCGGCGACAGGCCGCGTGATCTCTGTGTAGACCCGCCGGCTTGATTGTGTGAGGTGCGGCGCGATCTTCCGCTGCCACTCGCTTGGGGTCTTCATCGTCCGATAGTCGTCGGTGTCGAGAACATCCAGATTCTCGACTTCGTAGATCGCCAGGTACTTCGGTCCGCCTTCGACTGCTTGGAATCGGCGAGCGGACAAGAACCCCGGGCAGTTCGCGCGCTCCGGAACGTGTTCGGTGTCGAACCAGAGATTGAACTCGTCCTCGTGACCAGGATCGATGTCGCCCTGGGTCACGATCAGGGCCTTTTGCTTCACCTCGACCGGGGGGGTTTCCTCTGTCTCGGGCGAGTCGTCCGGGAGGTAGATGGGGTTGCTTGCTGCCGCGACGGCAGCCGGGTTCTCTACGTAGCCCGCCTGCGCCGGCTCGCCGAACGCCGCTTCGACCTTGCGGTGCCGGAGTTCGACTTCCTGTTTGAATGCGGGATGGGTGATGACGTAGAGCTCGTTGTTCTTCACCGCTGTGACCGTTCGGCGGCCGACGGCGAGCGCGTCCATTTTTCCTGAACGCGCTTCCTGGAGTGTTTCGAGGTAGTTGCTGATTCCGTCCGATGTGTTTGCTGCACTGCGCTGGGCAGCGGTCGCCTTGAGCTTTGATTTCACACTGCCGGGGCAGAGGATCGATACGCCGATGTTGTGCGGAATCAGCTCTCCCGCCAGTGCCTCCGAGAATCCCACGATCGCGAATTTCGAGGTGTCGTAGAGGCTTGTTCCCGGCACCGCGACGAGGCCGGCCATCGAGGCGGTGCTGATCAGGTGACCGCCCTGGCCTCGCTCGATCATTCGGGGTACCACATGCTGGACCCCTCGAATTACTCCTGCGATGTTGACGTCCAGAACGATGTCACGTGCAGAAGCCGAGAGTTCCCATGCCCGAGCTTGCTTCCCCGAGGGAAGCACGCCCTGTCCGACGCCTGCATTGTTGACGAGGACGTCGATGCCTCCGTAGGTCTCCCACACGTGGTCGATGACCTTGATCCAGCTCTCGTCTTCGGAGACGTCGAGTTCAACGAACTCGACCCGGGACAGGTCATCCGCAAGGACCTGGCGGGCATCGGAGAAGTTCACAGCATTGATGTCGGCGACGACGACCTTGCTGCCTTCTTCCAGGAACGCTTGCACCATTCCCAGTCCGATGCCGCTGGCGCCGCCCGTGATCAGAACTGTCTTATCGGCGAGCTCGTTCATTGTGATCCCTTACTTGATGAGGATTGCGTTGGCCGGGGATCCGATTCCGCCGGGAGCGCCGATCGGTGTGCTGACCAGCATTCCTTCGTAAACGTGCGAATCCCGGCAGTCGTCGACCAGGTCGGCCAGCTTCCACAGCTCGCCGAGGGCGATACCCAGGCTTCCGATCAGCATCTGGTGGAGGAACCCGAAGGGCATCGCGTCCGCGCTCAAGTCGCCGGGTGACGCCTCGACGGCGAGATTGTCGGACGCAACCGCCGCGACGCGTGTGTTCCACAGATGACGGGCCGTTTCTTCCGACCGGGCCAGCCCTGCGATCGCCCGGGTTTGCGTTATCTCGGTTCGCCCGGCGTGATCCTGGGATTCGTACCAGCGATCAAAGCCGGTGTAGACGAGCAGGATGTCGCCAGGCTTCCGCGTCGACCCTTGCAGAGTTGCCGCGCCATCCAAATGCGCGCTGGTGATCTCGAAGGTTTCGTCCGGTCTGTACGCGACGCCAGTCGACTCGAAGTATGCCGGCATATCGAGAACCACGCCGCGCCCGACGATTCCGGTGGCCGCCCAGCTGTGGATCGTATTCCTGTTCTGCGAACGGATTTCGTTCACCGAGGCACCGTTGTAGAACTTGTCACGCTCGTATCCGAAGTGTGCCAGCGAATCCCACTGACTTCCACCCTGAGGGAAATATGCGTCGTAGTAGTCGTCCATCGCCAGGCCGTCGGCCATCTCGATCACATGGTGCTGAGTCTCCAGTCTGCCCTTGACTATCGGTGGACTGAAGTGTCCGATCGGGTGGTCGAGTGGGAACGTGACGCCTCTTTTCACCAGCTTCGAGGCAGATTCCACTAGCTCTGGAGTCAGGTGATTGATCGTTCCTCGTTGGTCCGTGTCCCCGAAGACTCCCCACCCGAGCCGTCCACCGACGGAGCCGGCGGGGAGCTCGTCGTAGAGCGGAAGCGGGGCGGTCATACGCGCACACCTGACTCCAGCGACTGTGGTGCGGCCGAGATGCTGAACTCCTCGACGTCGACCACGTCCTGCGGACGCACCCGGCCGAGTGGTTCGGTGGAATCGGCAGTGTCCGGCACCAGCCCGGCGAGGCGGCCCTTGATCTGCAGCGCGAGGAATTTGGAGTTGATCCGGCATTGGGCAAAGCCGCCGCCGGCGATCCACAGGCCCTTCTGCTCGGTGCGGCGCCACATGTTGTTCATCTCGCCCTGCGGGTCGAAGCCCCAGATCCTGCCCAGGGAGCGCTGGACATCCTCACCGAAGATCTCTCCTGCGATGGAGTTCTGACCTTGGAATCCCGTCGCGAATACGACGTGATCGAACTCCAGGGTCTCACCGGTCTGCAGCTGCACGCCGTCTGCCACGAAGCGGTCGAAGTCGGCGAACTGGATCACCTTGATCGCGCCGTCCGCAATGAGTCCGGAGCAGCCGACGTCGAGGTAGTAGTGACCGAAGCTCTCGAAGAACTTCCCGGCGAAACCGAGATCGTCCTCGCCGAAGGTCACCCGGAAACCGGCTGCTTCCAGTCCGTCGTGGAGCTCCCGCTCGGCTTCCCGCAGTTCTCTGGTCAGCAGCTGCATGCTGTGGCGGTTCAGTGGGTAGGGCGTCGAGGCGGACTTCAGGTCGGTTTCCTCAGTCGGACGCCCACGCATGTAGGAGGCGTACAGCTTGCCCGCCCGTTCGATGCCGACCGTCGTGATCGCGGTGGCGGAGCGCTGCATCATCGTGACCTCTGCGCCGGCGCCGTGCAGTTCCTGGGCGGTGTCGTGACCGCTTGTTCCGGTGCCGACCACGAGCACTCGCTTGCCCTGGTAGGACGCCCCAGCTTCGAATGCGCTCGTGTGGATCTTCGTCCCGGTGAAGTCTGCACTACCGGGAAGGTTCGGAATGATCGGCTTCCCGCTCACGCCGGTGGCGAGAATGATGTGCTTCGGCCGCACCACTCGCTCGGTTCCGTCGTGGTGGCGTACCGTCGCCGTCCACGTCTGAGCGGTCTCGTCGTAATCGGCCTTGACCAGACGCGTGCTTCCCCAGAAGTTCAGCTCCATTGCCGTGGCATAGTTTTCGAGCCAGCCGGCGAGCATGTCCTTGGGGATGTAGGTGGGCCACGTATCAGGGAAGGGCATGTACGGGAGGTGGCACACGTCCGCCTCGTTGTGCAGGGTCAGGGAGTGGTAGCGGTTCCGCCAGTTGTCGCCGGCGCGCTCCATCGGATCGACGATGACCGAGTCGACGCCCAGCTGACGCAGCCGAGCTGCAACGGTCAGCCCCGCCTGGCCACCTCCTGCGATCAGCACCTCGGGCTCCCGCCCATCGAATTGCTGCTCCGCGTTGCGCTTGTCGAGCCAGTTGGGACCGCTGAAAGTACGCGAGAACTCCAAGCCGCTCGGCCGGTTCGCTCCGGTCCGCTCCTCATGGCCGATGAGTTCGTCGAGGATCGTGCCGAACGTCCATCCCCAGAGCTGTCCGTCGCGCTCGACCAGACGGACGTAGCCCCGGCCCCGCCCGATCGACGTCGTGAAGGAGTACGGAACCTCGATGTGCTCGACACCGTTGCGCACCGTACGCCGCATCTCCAGTGTCGGATCCAGTGCGAGGGTCTGCACCGACAGCGGCGCGGCCTGCAACGCCTCCGTGATCTGCTCGAGCCCGTACAGGGTGGTCAGCTGCCAGGACACCGCCAGGCCATCGCGCCACAGCGCATCGGGGAGCAACACATCCTCGAGGGACCGCCCATCTCCTCGAGACCGAAGCGCTTCCGCGAAGCGGCTCAACCACGCTTCTACGGCTGCAACGTCGATCGAATCGGTAGTAGGAGTCGTCATCTTCATCCTTTTCCACTTCGTTGTGAAGGATCGCTCAACAGCAGACATGGCCACTAGATCAATCCTAAGCAGTGATTACTGTCTCAGGCCTAATGATGTTTGTCTATAGGAGTTTGCTAGATCTTTCGCGAGTCGACACCCCCCTGTCGAAAGCGCTGCATACGAGGCACGTCGCTGGAATATATGCCCGGAACCGGGGCAATCGACCGAATCTCGCCTCGACATACTGCGCGGGCTGCGAGATCCATTTCGCCCCCGGGGTAAACCATCACTCGACATCGAGGCCTCGGTACGGCCGAACAGGAGTCCACTCGGTTTGACGCACGTCCGCGCTGTAGTAGCAGGCGCAGAATGCTCTCGGTGTGAGATCCGCTCCCGACATCGAGGGGCCCGGCTAGTGAGATATCGAGATCGCGAATGCGCGGATCTCGCGGAGATCGAGACCGCACCCAGCGCATCCGTACCGCCCATCCGGTACGGCCGGATGGGCACGAGGGCCGGCGCTGCCGCAACGCTTGACACCATAGTGCGATAGATATATGTTACAGAAAAATCAATGTTTCATATTGATTAACAATATGCATGAGTCTGGTGCGGAGCCGCATGCGCTCGGGTCAACACCCGGAGGAACAGCGGCGTGTTCGACCGTCGTCGCACTAGCGCTGATGAGGCTTGGCTCGGAGACACCGCTGTCGGACTGAACAGTTTCTGCTGGATAAGGCCATTCGATGCATCGCAGAGAATGCGGCCGGCCGGCCGCGAGATTCGAAGGTGGAAAGTATGTTGACCGGAATTCGTTCGACGATGGGTGATGACTACCCCCTGAATGTGACCTCGTTGCTCAAGAGAGCGGCCCGAGTGTTTCCGAACACGGAGATCGTGCATCGCAGACTCGACGGGTCGTGGCAGCGGACGGATTACGCCGGGACCCTGGAGAGGGTCAGCCAGCTCGCCCATGCCCTGGACGAGCTGGGCATCGGGCAGGGGACGATGGTTGGCGTGCTCGACTGGAATCATCTTCGGCACTTGGAACTGTACTTCGGTGTGCCGGGTGTGGGCGCGACCATGTTGCAGTTGAACCTCCGTCTAGCTCCTGCGGATCTCGCCTACGTGGTCGAACATTCGGAGGCGCAGTGGATCTTCGTGGACGAGTCGCTACTGCCGATTGCCGAGCAACTTGCCGACAAGATCCAGGTCCGTGGCTGGGTGGTGATGTCGGACAAGTCCTCGACCGAGATTGCGACATCCCTGACGAATGTGTATTTCTATGAAGACCTGCTGGCGGACAAGCCGACGCACTACGACTGGCAGCTCATCGACGAACGCACCGCGTGCTACGTCGGATACACAACGGGAACGACCGGCCAGCCCAAGGGCGTGTACTACTCACATCGCGCCATATACCTGCACACATTGGGCGTGATCGGCGCCCTCAAGGTCGACTATCTGGACTGCGTAATGCCGATCACGCCGATGTTCCACGTGCTGTCATGGGGTTTCCCCCAGGCGGCCGTGGGCGCCGGCGCGAAAGTCGTCCTTCCGGGCAAGTTCACTGCGGAGAACATCGAGTCTGTCGCAGATGCTCTGATCGGCGAGGGAGTCACGGTAGCCAATGGTGCTCCCTCCATCTTCACTCCAATCCTCGAGCACATCCGGTCCCTGCCAAACATCCCGGATCTGTCTCGTGCCCGTTTCGTGTCCGGTTCCACCGAGCCGCCGCAGTCGCTGATGATGGGCCTGTCGGATCTCACCGGAGCCCAGGTCATACACGCATACGGTGCTTCCGAGACCAGCCCGGTCGCGGTCCTGAACTGGCAGCTGAAACCGGAGCTGAACAGCTTGTCTGACGAGGAGAAATGGGACCTGAAGCGCTATCAGGGTCTGCCCCTTCTCGGGGTCGAAATCGAGGTCGTCGACGACTCGGACGGCCGCGACCTGCCATGGGATGGGACGTCTGTGGGAGAGGTGCAGCTGCGTGGACCATGGATCACCACCAGCTATCACAATCTCACCGACAACGCAGAGCGATTCTCCAACGGCAGGTGGCGGTCCGGTGACGTCGGGGTCATCACTCCGGAGGGCTACCTCAAGCTCACAGATCGACTGAAGGACGTCATCAAATCCGGCGGCGAGTGGATCTCGTCGATCGACATGGAAAATGCCATTCTCGATCACCCGCAAGTGCGTGAAGCTGCGGTCATCGGGGTACCGGATCCCAAATTCCAGGAACGCCCTGTGGCGTATGTCGTGCCCCGAGAGGGCATGGAACTGACCCGGGCAGACATTGTCGAGGTCCTCAAGGACCGGTTTGCGAAGTGGCAGCTACCCGATGACGTCGTTCTCATCGACGCGATGCCGCGGACATCGGTGGGCAAGCTCGACAAGAAGCTGCTGCGGACCCAGTGGAATTCATAGTCGCTGCTCATTCGTGATGAGAACCGGTGATCCCCCCGGAACCATCTCATCTCGACATCGAGCCACGACGCCGGCCGGATGGAACCGGCATGACAATGTTGCGCGCAAGGAGACCCCACCGCCTCACATTGCCGCCGACACTGCCCACAAGCATGCGACGGCCCTTCATCTTTCACGACGCGCCAACAGTTCGGAGGAGACGATCTCGGATAGCCGGGGGTACGTGTTCGCGACGTGGTTGCGGGGGCGGCCGTCCCACGTCGCGATGGGCTCCCACCGTCTTATCGAAACTACGAGGAAGAAGAGCATGACTGAAGAACGCAGGACCGCGATCGTGACCGGCGGCGCACGGGGCATCGGTGCCGCGGTGGCCAAGAAGCTGGCCTCCGACGGCTACGCGGTCGCCGTGATCGACCTCGACGAGTCGGCGTGTGTCGGCATCAACGACGTCATCGAGGCCGCGGGCGGATCCACACTGGCGGTCGGTGCGAACGTCGCCGACGAGGCGTCGGTTGCGACCGCCGTCGAGCGGGTCGCCACCGAACTCGGCGAGCCGACCGTGCTGATCAACAACGCCGGCATCACCCGGGACAACCTGCTGTTCAAGATGACGGTCGAGGACTGGGACTCGGTGATGAACGTGCACCTGCGCGGGTCGTTCCTGATGACGCGCGCCGTGCAGAAGTACATGGTGGACGCCAAATTCGGGCGCATCGTCAACCTGTCCAGCACCTCGGCGCTGGGCAACCGCGGCCAGGTCAACTACGCCGCGGCGAAGGCGGGTATGCAGGGCTTCACCAAAACCCTCGCGATCGAGCTGGGACGCTACGGCGTCACCGCCAACGCGATCGCCCCCGGCTTCATCGAGACCGAGATGACCGCTGCCACTGCGGAGCGGGTCGGTGTCGGCTTCGAAGAGTTCAAGGCCGCCGCGGCCGCGCAGATCCCGGTGAACCGGGTCGGGCAGCCCGAGGACATCGCAAACACCGCCTCATTCCTCGCCAGCGAGGGTGCCGGCTTCGTGTCCGGTCAGGTCATCTACGTCGCCGGTGGCCCGCGGGACTGATTCGGGCGTGTTCGACATGGTCGGATCGCGGCGTCTCCAGGGGAGTCGTCGCTTCCCTGTCGACATTGCGGACGTCTCGGTCTCGGCGTCGGCGTCGGTCTCCTCGTTTTTCCCGCACCACTGCGGCGTAGCCGCGTTTCGTAAGGAGTTCCCATGAGGGAAGCAGTCATCGTCTCCACCGCCCGGACACCGATCGGCAAGGCGTTCCGCGGCGCGCTCAACGACACCCAGGGCCAGGAGCTGGCCGGGCACGCGATCAGACACGCCGTGCAGCGCGCCGGCCTCGACGGCGGGGAGGTCGAGGACGTCGTCGTCGGTGCCGCACTGCAGCAGGGCTCGACTGGCAGCAACGTTGCGCGGCAGGCACTTCTGCGTGCCGGTCTGCCCGACACGGTGTCCGGGATGAGCCTGGACCGGCAGTGCGCGTCCGGGTTGATGGCGATCGCGACGGCCGCCAAGCAGATCGTGCACGATGGCATGCAGATCACCGTCGGCGGCGGCGTCGAGTCGATCTCGCTGGTGCAGAACGACCACATGAACCGCTACCGGGCCACCGATCCGTGGCTGGTCGAGAACGTCCCCTCGATCTACATGCCGATGCTGCACACCGCGGAGATCGTCGCCGAGCGCTACGGGGTGAGCCGGGATCGTCAGGACGAGCTGGCGCTGGCTTCCCAGCAGCGCACCGCCGCCGCGCAGGCCGCCGGGAAGTTCGACGACGAGATCGTCCCGCTGACCTCGATCCTGAAGGTCGTGGACAAGGCCACCGGTGAGGTTTCCGAGCGGGAGGTCACGCTGACGCAGGACGAGGGCAACCGCCCGTCCACCACGCTCGAGTCGCTCGCCGGGTTGAAGGCGGTGTTGCCGGATGGGCAGGTCACCGCGCACTCGACCGTCACCGCGGGCAACGCCTCGCAGCTCTCGGACGGCGCGTCCGCATCGGTGCTGATGGAGGCGGGGGAGGCATCGCGCCGCGGGCTGACTCCGCTCGGCACGTACCGCGGTATCGCCGTCGCCGGCGGCGCACCGGACGAGATGGGCATCGGACCGGTCTTCGCCATCCCGAAATTGCTGAAGCAACACGACCTGACGATCGACGACATCGGGCTATGGGAGCTCAACGAGGCGTTCGCGTCCCAGGCCGTGTACTGCCGCGACGAGCTCGGCATCGACCCCGGCCGCTTCAATGTCAACGGCGGCGGCATCTCCGTCGGGCACCCGTACGGCATGACCGGAGCCCGCCTCGTCGGCCACTCGCTGATCGAGGGCAAGCGCCGCGGCGTGCGCTACGTCGTCGTCACCATGTGCATCGGAGGCGGCATGGGTGCCGCCGGACTGTTCGAGGTCGCGTTGTGAACGGACTGTTCGACGTCGTGGGCACCAACGTAGTCGTCACCGGCAGCACCCACAGAATCGATCTGATGATCGGGGTCGGCCGCAAGCTCCTGCGAGAAGAAAGTAAGAGAAGAGAAGCGGAGGGTTCACATGCTTGACTTTCAGGGCCGGGTCGCACTGGTCACCGGTGCTGGACGCGGAATTGGTCGCGACTACGCTCTCCTGCTGGCCGCACGCGGCGCCCGAGTTGTCGTAAACGATGTCAACGCGGACCGCGCCGAATCCGTTGTCGCTGAAATTCAGGGGCAAGCGGGGCAGGCAGTACCCGACAGTCACAGCGTCGTGGGCGAGGGTGCCAGCATCGTCGACACGGCCCTCAACACCTTCGGACAACTCGATGCTGTGATCAACAATGCCGCTGTCAAGGGAACAGGATCCTTCGCGGACCGGAATGCAGATGAATGGTGGAACGAATTCGACATCAGTTTTCGAGGCACAGTGGAGGTTACCCGGGCAGCGTGGCAGCACCTGGCCAAATCCGGCGCGGGCCGGGTCATCAACACCGCTTCCACCGGCATGCTTGGAAATGCGGGGAGCTCAGCCTACGGTGCTGCCAAAGCCGCAGTTTGGGGGTTGAGCAATACGCTCGCTCTTGAGGGCGATCCACTGGGAATCCGAGTGCACACCATAATCCCAGGTGCCTGGACGCCGCTTCATGAGGAGAACGGACGGTGGCTTCCAGAAGTCGAAGCCACCATGCGCGAGCACTTCACGACAGAACGCGTCGCATCCTTTGTGGTATGGCTTGCACATCCCGCCACCCAGGCCGCAGCGGCCAAGACTTTCCGGGTCGGAGGTGGCCACGCTCGGCGTGGAGGGTTTGGGGTCATGCCTGCAATCCGTCCAACGTCCAACACCCCCGAAGGGTGGGCCGATGTAAGTGCAAGCCTCGTCGAAGATCAGGGCGATTTCATCCCTGCAACAGATCTGGCCGAACTCGTCACCCGCGAACTGATCACTGTGAATCCAGCTCTCGAATCGGTACTTCGAGGCAGTTCATTGACCAATTGACAGAGGCCAACGCTGGCGGAGCGATTTGTAAACCAAGGCCGCCCAACGCGTCGCGGCAGATCTCATCCGTCGACGTCCCGGCTGGGTTGAGACGGAAGTTCTCGAAGTGGTGCCATCCGAAGCGTGTCCGAACACCGTCACTATTTCAACGCCGCTGCCCGAGTCGGCCTTTCCCGTGTATGGGTTGGTCCCAGGGGTCGTACGGCAGATCGGTCGCGAGGGCATGGGCTCGGCACGGTATCGGTTCAACCCGTTCCTGCGCTTGCGATGCCGCCAGTGGTCAGTCTGCGGTCACAGTGAAAGGCAGGTAGCAATGGCACACCTCGACGATATCCTCGATCTCGCGGAGCAACTGCCGGACACGTTCCGGTCCCGGCCGATTCCGAGCGAACTTCCCCTCATGTTCGGCGGGCAGGTCGCGGGTCAGGCCTTGATGGCGGCCTCCCGTACCGTCGATCCGACCTACCGGGTGCACTCCGTGCACGCCTACTTCCTCCGGTCGGGCCGGATCTTCGATCCGACCGATTTCACGGTCGACCGTATCCGGGATGGCGGCAGCTTCTGCACCCGCCGGGTCACCGGACTGCAGGGCAGCGAGGCCATCTTCACAATGATGACCTCGTTCCACCGGGGCGACCACGGGTTCTCCCACCAGGGCGCCATTCCCGTTGTTCCCGCACCGAAGGATCTGGCGGGTGGTGAGGACCATGCGCGACGGGCGGAGTGGGGCGCGGTGGGATCGACGTTGGGTCCTCGTGGATCCGGCTCGTCGACGCGGCAACAGCTTTGGATCCGGCATCACGAAAAGCTCTCGGACGACCCGGTCGTGCACGCGTGCGCGGTGACCTACATCAGCGACATTGATCTGCTCGCCACTAGCATCCTGCCTCACCCCGACCGGCCCGTGCAGGGTGTGTCCCTCGACCACACACTGTGGTTCCTCCGCGACTTCCGTGCGGACGACTGGCTGCTCTACGACCAGGTGTCGCCGTCGTCTGAATCCGGACGAGCGCTGGTGTCCGGGCGGCTGTTCGACTCAGCCGGACGGCTCGTCGCGGCCGCCGCCCAGGAGGGGATGGTGCGGTTCGCGCGATGACGGAGGTGTCCGCGAACTCTGTGCCGATCCTGCAGACGGCGGTCGTGCCGGGGGTCCGGCGCACGGCGTCCAGCTCGGACCGGCAGCATAGCGATGGGTTGGGTGTCTTGGCGACCGCCGTCAAGCCGAGGCGGCCGACCACCCCCAGGTACGCCGATTCCCGCCACGCCATGCCTCGACCCGGTGTCGCCCCTCCCGGAGGGCGGCGATAAGGCATGACGAAAACGACACCGCGCTTGCGGCGATCCTGCATCTCAAGGGCACAGGCCAGCGGTGCGATCGATACCAGCGTGCCAAACGAGTGCTCGCCCGTTTCCTCAACAGCCGGCTGCTCCGTTGCACGATGTCACCTCGGGTCGCCGGGACCTCCTTGCCTGATATCTCCTGAAACAAGCCCAATCGGACCCAGTGGTCATTCCACTCCCCACATACGAAGGAACTCCAATGCCCTTCCTCCAGAACCAGAACGACATCTTCGTCCTCGACCTCGGCGACGGAGAGAACCGCCTCCACCCCGACTGGATTGCCGCGGTGAACTCGGCACTGGACGAGGTCGAGAAGAACGAGGGGCCTGGCGCCCTCGTGACGGTCGCTAACGGGAAGTTCTACTCCAACGGCCTCGACCTCGACTGGTTGTCCGCCCATCGTGACCAGCACAACGACTACATCGCCGCCGTCCAGGCGCTCTACGCTCGGTTCCTCGCGCTGCCGGTGATGACCGTTGCCGCCATTCAAGGCCACGCGTTCGCGGCCGGGGCGATGCTATCCCTCGCGCACGACTTCCGCGTAATGCGTGCCGATCGCGGGTTCTGGTGCCTGCCGGAAATGGACATCAATCTTCCATTCCCCCGCGGTATGGCAGCGCTCGTGCAGAGCAGGCTGTCGCCACAGACCGCGCATGAAGCCATGCTCACTGCGCGCCGCTACGGCGGCACCGACGCGCAGGCCGCCGGCATCGTCGACCATGCAGTCGAGGAGGCCTCCATCTCGGAGACCGCGCTCACGATCGCCCACGCCAATCTGGCCAAAGCCGGCGAAACCCTCGGAATCACCAAATCGCGGATGTACGCAACAGTTTTGGCCACGCTGCGCGACAGCAGTAACCCCCGGGGCTGACACAGCGGCACCCGTATCCCTCCACGACCTGGTGAGACAACGTCTACGGGGGAATAGACACTCACAAAGCCACCGATCACGTCGCGGTAATCGACAAACAAGGACGGCCACTCGGCGACCGTGAGTTCGGCGCCACCGGCGCCGGTTATCGGACGATCGTCGATTATCTCCGTGGGAAGCCGGGGGCAAGGGACACGAAATAGAAAGCGACACCGCGTCGCCGGAACCTACAGAACCACGTGTAGGTTCCGACGTCCGATGTCGGTCGTCCAAGTTGGTGACCTGGGCTTTCCAGTCAGCTTGTCGGAACGGGTTTCCTGGCATTCCGTCGGATTTCTCAAGCGCCTCAGCAGTAGCAGATCAGTCAGCCAGCCTTGCGACCTGCGAAAACGTGTCTAATTGGGGCTTCCTGCCGACACGAAATGCGGAAAACCGACACCCCACCGACGCGAAATCTGGAAACCGACACGGAACCGTGGAACATACACCACGCCCGCGACACCGCTCCTCGACTGACGTCCTCTGTGTCACTCATGGTTTGTGCGCACTCGGCGACGATAATTTCGGTTATCGCACCGTGTTCGACGTATCCCCGCGTCGGGAACAGCACTCCGTCAGTCGATTTCGGTGCAGTCGAGGATGGCGAGCAGGTCGACGAGGAGTTTGTCGGCTTCTTCTTCGATGCCGTCGAGGATGTCGGTGACGTCGTCAAGGTGGGTGTGGGCGTTGCGGCGGGCGACGATGCCGCGGTCGTAGTAGCCCTGGTCGAGTTCGACCTCGACCACGACCGGGAGCGGCGCGTTCTCGTGTAAGGGCGTCGCGGGCGGCCTGGTCGGCGGCCGCTTGTGTACCGGTGCTTGGTCGGCCAAGTGCGCCCGAGCCAGGCCGGCGACGGTGGGATCTATGTGGAGTCCCCCGCTCCTTCCCAACGCGATGAGCCTGATCGAGGAGCAGACGCCTGGGGACGTTCCAGGCGAATCGTGGTGGGTCCTCCACGGTAACGCCGAGCCCGAGGTGCAGATCGATGTCACACTCGAAGACGGCAGCTCACCGAGGGTTCATCGGCTCGGCAATGTCTGGGCCATCGAGTGGGTCAGTATCCCGCAAAGCGCCTTCGTCTACAGGTCTGACAGGCCAGAAGGTAACCAGCCCGACAGGATTCGGATGATCCGTCCTAGCTTCCTACCGCCAGCGCCCTACCCTGATAACCACTGGTAGGTACAGGTCCATGGTCGACGATTTCTCCGGTCCGGTGCTCCGATGTGCCATGGGGGATCGGTGACCGGTCCCGCGCCTTCTGTAGATCGCTGACCTGGCGTTGCAGGTGCGTCAGGCAGTGCCACCGGCCGGGAGCCGACATGCTGCGGTGGCGATCTCCTCGGCGTAACGAGGCTCGAATTCAGGCGCCAAGCCCGCGGCGGCCCAGTAACCACTCTCGGGGTGGGCGGAGCCGATAATGCCGCCGGCGATGCAGGCGATGGAATCGGAGTCGCCGTTGCTGGTGGACGCCCAGGCGAGTGCCTCCGGCCCCGTCAGGGCGGCGGCAGCGTCATCATCGGAGGTGGCAAGGTCGGCGACCAGCAGCGCCAGGGCGACCGCACTGGCCGACTCCCACCCCTCACCGATCCCGGCACAGGGGTCCCCGAATTCGGCTGGCGGCAGAGTGCGCAGCTGTTCGAGTCGGCCCGCGGCGGCGGTGAGGATGTCTGCGGTCCCGTCGTCCAGCCCTTCTACCAGGTATGACGGCACGTCCCCGGTGATCGGGGCGAGGACATCCCGCAGGTACGGATCCGTGGTCCAGGTGCTGGTGCCGTTGTGGATCTGCGCCGCCACGGTCAGGGCGTGCTTGAGGAACCTGCCGCAGTACTCCTGCGCGTGGCGGGTGGCGTCGGCAAGCAGCAACGCGGGCACCACGGCCCGCGGGTGTTTGTGGGTGATCACCGCCTGAAGAGCGGTCAGGCCCAACCAATACGGTTCGGGAGCGAAGGCGGTGGGGACCAGGCGCATCACTGCCCCGCAGCCGGCGGATTCGACGGCGCCGTCGGTGTCGTACCAGCAGGCGCCGGCGCGCAGGTTGCGCAGCGACGTCATGCAGGTGCGGCCCGGCGCCCGGGTGTTGTCGGGGTCGACCTGCCACAACAGGAACTGCCGAGTAATCGCGTCGGTAACGTTCTCGATGTCGTCGAAGTCGGGAACCTCGGCCAGAGCACGGTGAAGGGCAAGAGTCATCTGCGTGTCATCTGAGATCACCCACCACCGACCGGCGGGAGGGGCGACCGGATAGGCCGGCATCTGAGCGTAGCTGGTGAATTCGACCTGATAGCCCCAGGCGTCACCGGCGGCCAGTCCGGTCAACGCGTTGGCGTACCGGATCTGGGTGTCGGCCGGCGCGGTGTGGTGGCTCATCGACGGCGTCACGGTCATGGGGTCTCTCCTCGCGAGATGGCGTAGGCGGCGGTGCGGACGGTCTCGATGTCCATGAGGTCCAGGTCGGCGACGCGGCCGAGGTAGTCGGCGATCGCGTCGGGGGTCATCCCCTGATCGAGCTGCCAGCGGATCTCGTCGAGCTGCTCGTCGCTGAGTGCGGCCATCGCCGTAGTCCTTCCCTCGTCGCCCCTCTGAAAGAGGGGACGTGTCATTTTAGCTGGTAGAGAATGGGTTACGCGGCCTTGGTCGCGCCGCCGCCAGTGCCGCTGTCGGCTTCGGCGACCAGGTCTTCGGCGACCATGTAGACCGTCGGCCGGCCGCCGATGCCCTTGTGATCGACCTTCACGCACCGCAGATTGGTGCCCATCGGGAGCACGACCTCGTCCTCCGAGGAGAAGTTCGAGATCGACTTGAGCGGCAGCCCGTCCCGGGTGCGGACAACCATCATGTACGGCGGGTGGCCGGCGAAGGCGTTCGCAGTGCCGTGATTGGTGCTAAAGCTGGTCACCTTGCCGATCTGCATGCGGGAACCGACCGTGAATGCGGCGTCGATGTACTCCTCGGTGCTGCCCTTCCACCCGCTCGGCACTCGGGTACCGCGCACAAGTGTCATCGGCGCCGTGTTCGGGTTGTGCTCACGAAACTTTCCGAACGCCGAATCCAGCTGCGACACCACGGTCTTGACGTGCCCGGACGGACTCGGGTCGCGGCCGGTGATCGCCGCATTGATCGCGTGGTAGCTCCCGCCGGTGTAGGTGGTCAGCGCGGTCCGCTCTTGGTAGCTGAGCATCTTCTGCACGAACTGCGCGTTCGACGTGGTCAGCGACCCGATGCTCGAGGTCTGCACCTGCCCACCTGGGCCCACCTGGAACCCCCATGCCTTCAGGTCCCCCGCCTTCTGCGCGATCACGCTGTAGTCGCCGGCTGTTTCCTTGCCGTAGGCGCGGATTCCGCTGCGCCAGAGGCTGGCGTGCTTGTCGGCGCCGAGGCTGTGCGGTGGGATGTCGTGGTCGAAGTGCGGGATCACCCCACCACCGACCGTGGGCGTCCCCAGGGCGCGCCGGTGCGCCTTGGCGTACGCGGCGCCGGCCTCGGCCTTGCTCGCACCGCCGGTGAGGGCTTTCGCCCGCGCCTGCTGCCCGGCCGCGTCCGCCGCTTGCTCGCGCAACGCGATCTTGTGCCGTTTGATGCCGTCGTGGATATCGGCGCGGGCCGGTCCGCCGCCGAGCGCGTGAGTCAGTGTGTCCCGGGCCTCGGCCATCTCCTCGTCGACCACCGCCTGTTGCGCGCCCGCCGTGGACGCGGCGCCAGAGACCGCCTTGCGGGCCACATGCAGCCCGACCTCGCCCTTCAGCGCGTGGGCTTGCTTCTGCATGTCGGTAGCGCCCGTCGGCAGCGGATCAGGCGCGGTCAGGACCGGGATTCGGTTTGCCTTGGCCAGAGCATCGTTCTTGCTGCTGGCCTGCCCCACCGGGTGGTAGGCGTCGCCGCTGCGCTGCAGGATGATGAAGTCCGAGTAGCCGCGGCGGTAGATGGCGGTGCCGCCGTCGAGGATGCGTCCCTCGACGTCGGTGACACCGGAGCCGGTTTCCATCGCGATGGTGCCCACGGTGTAGACGGTGGTGTCGCGGGGCGTCGATGCCAGGGCGGGCTGGCCGCCTGCGGAGAGAGCCTGCGCCGCGGCCGGGGCGGCGCGGCGGTTCAGCGCTCGGGTGATCGTGTCGACCTCGTCATCCGAGAGCGACGCATAGTACGCGTCGCGTTCGGCGGCGGTGGCCATGTCAACGCGGCGCCCAAACTTCGCCGCTGCCAGGTCTTCCCGGGCCTCGACCTGCCGGATTTTGGCGTCGAGATGCGCCTGCTTGGCGTCGTCGACGTCCTTCTGCTTCGCGGCGACGTCAGACTCTTCCGCGGCGGCCTTCTTCGCCTTCCGCAGCCGGGCGCGAAGCCTGTTGACGGCCTTCCGGGCTTCTTCTGCCTCCGCGTCGGCTGCGGCCAGGTTGTGCTCGGCCTCCTCCAGTGCGGCCTGTGCCGGGGTGATCGTCGGGGCGGTGAGTGTCGCGCGTTCGGTCTCAGCGTGCGCGATCAGCAGTTTCGCCGACGGTGGGTTGGCGTGGGTGCTCGGCATCGGGGTGTCTCCCAGCACCGAGGGGTCGATTCCCAGCGCGGCCATCAGCTCCGGTAGGACGCTCGGGGGCGCCGTTTGCACGGCGGCCGCGGTCAGGGCCAGCCCCTGCTGTTTCAGGTGGTCGACCACCTTTTTCCGGGCTTCGCGGCCCAGTCGTCTGTTCGCGTTGGCTTTTGCAGCGGCCTTGTAGCTTCCGCAGCCGGGGCAGCGGCGGCCACTACCGTGGGCTTTCGAGCGGCACATCGGGGCATCTTTCTGGGCAGACGGCGCGTCCCCGCACGCGGGTCGGCCGCCGAACTTGGAGCGGGCGAGGCGGTTACATCGCCGCCCTGCCAGGTGCACGGGCACAATGAGTACGGTGCCGTGGGGCATGTCGTGCACACCCCCGCCCCGGTCCGTTGCGCGCCAGCCTGCCTCGGGCAGCAGATGTCCGAGAACCCTCTCGCGGCCCACCAAGTCCAGACTTTACAATGTCACGATTGTATGTCGCAAGCAAGATCTGCTCGTGAGACGTGCCGTTCGTCCAGGCTGCAGCCTCGAATAGACGGTTAGCGGTCAGGTCATCTGCGGATCGCAGTGGGGCGCGATTCTCGGCGATGCCAGGTTGGTGGCCGGTGACCCCGAAACAGCGGAGGGCACTGAACGGCAGGGCGATCGGGGGTCGGATCGTGATGCTGTGGCAGCTCATCCTCGTCGGTCGCCCGCTGTTCGGGCCGCTTGGTTGCGCAGTCGTTGCCGGTCGATCTGACCGTTGCTCAGCGCGTCGGGGCGGTGACCGATGTGGAACAGGCCCGTGGTGTGCGGGCAGACGAACACGGCGAGTCCCTTCTCGCCGGGGTGCCTTTTGCGGACCGCTTTGGCGTCGGCGCGGCTGTGATAGCCGCGGTGATGACACAGAGTGCAGAAGGTCCAGCGGGCGGCGGGATTGTTGTAGGGTCTCCGAGCTGGTCGCATGTCGCGGGCACGCTGACCAGCGGCGATCGATCTTGTCTCACGGCGTGGTCACTTCATCTGTCTCCGATCTGCGACATTTCTTCCAGGGGCGCGGGTGCGGGTTTGCGAATTCTCGGGCGGCGGCAAGGACTTCAGCCTCCAGTGGGGTGTGACTCATCGGGTGGCACGAATCAGGAGTGGGCCACCGAGATCGCTTTCAAGCCTTTCGGCGTGTCTCACTTCAACTGCACAAATGCACCCGAAGTGCGGTCCGTTTCGAGACGGGGCAGCCGAATCTGAGACCCTACAATTGTGGGCGCGGGAGGTCATACGGACCGTCCGATCTGCAGATTCAGCCAGTCGGACAGCCAGGTGATCGCGTTGCGGCCGGCGTTGTCGACGACCAGAGAGTTGTAGTTGGTGTGGGCACCGGAGGTGAAAAAGCTCGCAGCCTTGAGGCCTTCGCCGACCAGGGCGGTCAGGTCCTCGGCACCCTGGGACTGGGCCATGGTCGTCAGCGAGCCGGTCAGCGCCGGCAGATCAACGTTCTCCGTGTGGGTGCTGATGCCGGTGGCCGCGCTTGACTTCTTGCCGAGTAGTTCCGGTGGGGTCTTGGAGGCCTTGCCGGAGAGCATGTTCACCGCCACCGAGGCCAGGTCGAGGCCGACGGGCAGCAGGCCCGCCATCGCGGCACCCGCGCCGAGCGGGTCGGGTGCCTGCCCGGGGGGCGGCAGCAGTTTCTCGACCGCGGTCCAGGCGATTTCCTGAATCTGCCCGATCAGGGTGGCCAGCCGGATGACGTCGACGCCTCCCAGGATCGACGCGACAAGTGCGGCGATCTGGGTGTACCCGGTGGGGTCCGGGATGACCGACAACACCCGAGACACCCAGCGCAGATCCACGGCCGCGGCCATCTTCACCAACGGCGCGAACTGGTTGTTCAGCTCCCCCGCCACCTGGTGCGCACCGTGGGCGTCGAGCGCGGCGACCTTCTGCGGCAACGCCGTGAGGTTACGGAGAATGCCGGGCACGTCGAGAGCGGTCACCCCGGTGGCGACGTTCAGCACCTGGCCCACCACGGTGGCGGGTTTGAGCACCGACAGCACATTCGAGGCCGATGCGAGCGCATCGGCGGGAACCGATGTCAGCGGGGCGACTTGACCACCGAGGGTATTGGCTGCGGCCGACAGCTGCGCCGCGTCCCCGGATGCCCCGGCCACGGTCGACGAGCCCGACCCGGCCAGCTTCCCCGCGGTGTCGGCGATCGTCGTCACCGTGGTCAGCGCGGCGGACAGATCGGATGCCCCGGCATTCGAGAGCACTTGGGAAGCACTGTGTTCGGGGCTTTCCACCGGGGCGGCGGCGAGCTGTGCGGTGGCGGCATGTGCGGTCCCGGAGTCGATCAAATCCACGATCGGTTCGAGCGTGCCGGCGATGGACGATGCCGTGGCCGCGACGCCGCCGACATCGATGTTCGGCTGCGAGAGTTGCTGTCCGAGGACGGTGACACCCCGGCCGAGTGCGGGTAGGTCGGCGCCGGAGAAGTCCGAGGTCAGGGCGGTGGCCAGCTGGGCGTTGCCGGTGCCGCCGGTGTTGCTGGTGTCACCGTTCGTGCTGGGGGTCTTGCTCAGAATCGACCCGAGCGAGCCGAGGAGGGGGTTGTCGCCCTTGCGGATCGAGCAGTACAGGTCCCCGGGATCGCAGATCGAGGCAACCCGGCCGGAGAGCGTGCCCATTCCCTGGGGGCGTGGATCAGCGATGCCGTGACCGGAGGTGCGCGGGCCCACAACGGCGGAGCCCTGGGTGCCGGCGCCGGGGTCGGCGAGCAGGCCGACTGCCAGGACACGATCAGCGGGCACCGGCCCGTGGTCGTTGCCGATCCGAGAGGCAAGGTCGCCGGCGGCATCGGCGCCCTGGGAGTAGCCGGTGATCGTGAACTTCGTGTTCGTGCACTTGCTCGCGACGTCGGTGAGCACAACCTCAGACTTGGTGAGGGCGTCGATTTTGCTGTCGGCGTAGGTGTGTCCGTTGTCGAACGCGCGGGCCATGTACGGGAGGGTGTAGACCTGCGCCCGGTCACCGTGGGCGGCGGTGATGGCGTCCGCGACCGGTTTGAGGATCCCCACCGGTTGGTGGGGGTCGGCGTTCTCATCGGTTTCCCAGGTACCGGGGATGAGCAGATTGAACGTCGCCGCACAGCCGGTGGGGTCGGCGTGCGCGATAGCGGGGGCTGTCAACGCGACACTGCCGCCGGCGACGGTCGCGCACACAACCAGAGCCACCAGGTGGCGGGCTCTCGAACGTCTTGCGGGCATGGACACCTCATCTGTCGCCGGCGAGCTATGAGCACTCACCCCTCGGCGCGGGTTCCGGGAAGACCATGCGCTGCGCAGCCTCCGGAGAACACGCACCGATGGGGTGAGGTGCATACGGTGACCGAATCGGGTAGCGGAATTCAACGGGGTATGTGGATAACTTCTTCTGCCTGGCCGTCCTTCGCGCCTCGCCTGCCACCTGTGTTGCGAGAACCGCTAGCTGCACTAGCAGTGCTGCCGCGATAGCAACGGTTTTCCGCGATTTGAGCTGCGAGAACGACACGTCCCCTCGGGATTTCCTAGGCCGGTGATGCCTGCGATCAGATCCAGTCGATGTGGACGGAGTCGATGTGGTCGAAGTGGAATCCGAACTGGTCGCTGTACTTGTCGAAGCCCTTGTTCTCCGGGTAGTCGAGGGTGGCGTGCCGCTCCAGCAAGGCCACGACCCGGGCGTGATCGTCATTCGCTAACGCGGCGGCCAGTTCGCGTGACTCCTCACTGGTGAACGGGGTGTCCGATTTCGCGAAATCCAGTGTCCGGACCCGGTAGTCGTAGCCCTCGTCGGCGCCGTTACGGACCATGACGCCGCCCTTGACGCGGATGACCGCTCTTTTCGGGGTTCCGTCCGGCCGCAACACTCCGGCGCGTTTCATGATGTCCTGGGCCTTGACGTTCTTGAGCTTCTTGCTGGCGTCGGCACGCAGCTCGTTCGTTTCCCCGGACCGGTACCGGGAGACGGCGGAGCGGGACCGGCCGATCTTGGCGGCCACGGCGTCGACTCCGCCGAGGCGTTCGATCGCGGCACGGCGTTGGGCTCGCTCGAGAACATCCGGGTGGGGGATGCGGCCCTGCTGCGCCCACCGGCGCAACGTGCGAGCCGACGGGGGTGTGCGGCCGGCATCGATCGCCGCCTGCCGCAGGCCCTCGTTGCCGAGTTCCTTGCGCAGCTGCTTGACGGAGACCTTGCTGGTCAGCCCCGCCAGGCCACCGCTTTTGACCTGCTTTGATTTTTCGACACCGCTGGTCGCGGCGTTGGCGACGGAGACCTTGAGGCCGTCGAGGCCGACCGCCTCCTGTGCCGGCTTTTTGGTGCGCGGCTTCGGAAGATGCAGGGCCATCAGAGCACCCCCTCCCCTTCGTCGTCGGCACCGGCGTCCTCGTTGTCGGCGAAGGCCGCCTTGATCGCGAGGTTCACCTCGTGCACGTCCTGCGCCGATGTGAAGGCGTACAAGAGGGTGTCGGTGAGGACCACGTCCTTCTCCACCGACATCTTCCCCAGCGCCTCGCTCGGGTCGGCGATGTCCTCGCCATCGGCGAGGAGGTACACCCAGGAGTCGGTGACGGTGCGGACCGGCCAACGATTGTGTTCGCGGGCGATCCGCATCGCGACGCGGCGGCCGCGCCACCGGCAGTGCGCGATGATCGACGCACGCCAGAGCGGTTGGTGGTGGTGTTGCATCTGCTTGGCAGTCCACATGTCCGGGTTGACCATTCGCCCGATGTAGCCCTTGTAGCAGGTGCCGAGGAACCGCTTCGTCGCGTCGTCGTCGGTGTCCACCGCGGTCTTGCGGGCCTCGCGGAGGATTTTGGCCCACTTGTCCAGCGCCCGGCCCTGTTGTGGGTAGACCCAGGCCTCGGTGATGTCGAGGTCGTCGAGGTCGGCGCCGATTCCTCCGTCTGCCACGGGTGAGCACAGTCCGTCGAGGCTGACCGTGGTCACCCAGGTCTGCACCGGTTGGTCGGCGAGCATGTGCGGGTGCGGCAGAGGTAGCTTGTCGGGAAGTGACAGTGTCTGCCCGGGCGGCAGGGTGATCCGCCACAGCCCGAACGGGGCACCCTTCTCCCCCACCGCCGCAGCGGCAGCAGTGTCACCGGTCAGGTGTGTGGGTTGCCCGTAGCCGAATTCGAGCATCCCGGCGGAGGCGAGGTAGGCGGCGCGTTGGTCGATCGACACCAACCGGTGGACGTTGTCGAGATCCTGCGCGTCGGGGACGCGGGTCCAGCCGACGGCGGGTTCGAGGTCTCCCCGCGGCGGGCCGTCCAGGGGTGGGACCGAACCAGGGGTGGTGACGACGATCCCTTTGCCGCTGCGGGTGCGTTCACGCTTGATCTTGTCGACGAGGGCGGCACCGGTCCGCGCGGGCGTTGGTCCCGGGAGCACCCCGAGGTGCTGGGCGCACCAGGCCAACCGGCGACCGAGTTCCCGTGCCGCGGGGAGATCGTCGTCCGGCAGATACGTTCCGGCCGTCGGTGAGCCGAGGATGCCCATGTCACCGACCCGGTTGTGCCAACCGAAGTCCTTGTTCCAGTACGTCCACACGTACGGTTCGATCACCACATCGACCATCGAGGTGAAGTTCCCGATCGAGCGGGACAGATGCACCACGTGCCCGGGCTCGCCGCGCAACTCCCAGCCCGCGTTCAGCATCGGGGTCAGGGTGGCGTGCAGGACCGCGGTCAGTTCCTGGGCGGCACGGTTGCGCAGGGCCTCCATGTCGTCGACGTCGTCTTCGCTGCCCGGGTCGATGATCCACCCGAGCAGCTCGCACGCGGCCTGTCCGACGACCCAGATCTGTGCGGGGGCGCCCAACGGTGTCAGCGAGGCCCAGCGGATCAGTTTGTCCAGCTTCTCGACCGAATCGACGGGACCGGTCAACTCCCGCCCGGAGGGTGTGTAGGTCCCGTCGGCGGTCACGATCAACGCATGGCCATCGGCTTCTTCGCCGGCGGGCAGCGTCTCCCACACCGGCGGATCCGCCGCGTCGTTGCCCGCCTCTTCGTTGTCAGCCGTGTCGTTTCCAGCCGTGTGGTTTCCAGCCGCAGCGCTGCTAGCCGCGTCGTCGTCCACTTCGTCGTCGTCCACCGCAGCGCTGGCGGCCGCGTCGCTGTCCGTCTCGGGTGTCGGCGGGGTCGGGGCGCCGGCTTCGGCTTCGGCGACATCCGACCGCTCGGGCGATGCAGGGTGTGCGGCAGCGGCCGGCTCAGAATCCGCATGATCGGCTTCGAAGAAGACATCAGCATCGACGGCGACAGCGTCGTCGTCGGGAAGAACGTCGTCGTCGGGAAGAACGTCGTCGTCGGGAAGAACGTCATCGTCAGGAAGAACGTCATCGGCGGACGAGGGAGATGTCGTCAGGGTTGTCTCGGGCAGTGCGAACAGGGGGATCTGTTCCCACGGACTGCTCATGACTCCTGCTCGGTGATCCGGCCGTCGTGATCTGCCGGCGGGACGCGGTAGCGGTCGAAGAACTCCTGCAGGGCCACGTCCACGACATTGGTCACCGTGGATTGGCGATCGTTCACCAGCCAGTTCAACCGGGCCTCCGTCGAGGCCAGGACCCGGGTATTGAGCGGAACCTTCGCCGGCCCCTTCCGCGGTTCCAGCTTCGCCGTCAATTCCGGACTCGGCGTTCCCGCACCACCGCCCTCTGCCGCACCGGACGCGCGTTTCCCCGAGCCCGCGGCGCCTCGTCCGGCCCCGGTCGGGCGGCGGCGGGCGCCGCCTTCCGAATTTCCTATCTTCGCCATCCCCACCCACTCGTGTTCGGTATGCCACCCGTATCCGTGCGCGGACATCACCCTACCCACTACGCGCCTTCATGCCGGTATCTTCGTTGGCATGTTTACGTGCAGAGTTGCGGCCAGGATCTGACCGGGGTGTTACCTCCCGCCGGGGCATCGACGGGCGCTGGTGGCGACGTCGCCGGAGACACCGCCCGGGCAGTGTCTCCGCGGGAAACCGTTATGATGCGACCACCGCGGAGTCGTCATTCCACCAGCGTGATCGGCACCCCGGGGGTGATGAACAGGTGGTGCCGGGCGCCGTCATGGGTGAGCGACATCGCCACTCCCAGGGTGTGTCCCTCGGCGAACCGTGCGAGCAGCTCCCGGGTGGCCTCGAACCTGGTCTGGCTGATGCCGTAGGTGACACCACCCAAAAGTGAGGCTGGGCACCCTACCCTCCTTGTGTTGACGGTGGATCGTTGCCGAAAGTCTCGCGGACACCGACGCCTCCGCGAGGATGGACACACCGTCGCGGCCCGATGGAGGTATCTGCTGCGGGCTGGGCTACCAGCGGTAGACGACGCTCGGATTTGGCTCGTCACTGCCCCGAATCGCGATCGGAGTCGCCGGTGTAATCAGCAGGCGAACCGTCGAGTTCTGGCTGACGAACCCGACGAATCCACCGTTGCCGTTGCCGTCGAAGACACCCCTGACCGCTTCCTCGAGGCCGTGCGCGGCGGCCGCATCGGCGAGTGGATAACGAACCCCGTCGTAGATCGCTTCGTAACTCATCATCCTTCTCCCGCCGGTCTCGTCTCGTGGTGCTCACAAGCGTAAGAGCGCCGAGCCGACAGTCGGGGCCGACGCCGACACCGACGCCGACACGTTGTCCGCAACCGAGATTCGACCGGATGATGCACCCCGGGAGACCGCGGTCAGCCCGCCCACGCGCCACCGTCGACCTCGCCGGGGAGCGCCGGGCCGGCGGCGCCCCCCGTTGAGCTTCTTTTAGCGTTGCCCGGGACCGGCACCACACGCAAGGCGGGCCGGTTACCGTCTGTCGGTATGGGGACCACCTTCCACGGCCCGAGCCCGTGGCCACACATCACCCGCGCCATCCGCACCCGCGGCGCCCGGTACGCGGCGATCGGCTATCTCGGACAGGATGCACCCGAGCTGCTCCCGCTGCGCACCGGGGACGTCCTGGTCGTCAACGCCTCCAAGGCTGCGGTCCGGGCGCACGCCACCTCTCCCGCCGCCCTCGCGTACTACGTGAACAAGGGGGTGCGGGTGCTGTCGTCGCCGACCCTGCATGCCAAGGTGATCGCGACCAACAACCGGGCGGTGATCGGGTCGGCGAACGCGTCTGAAAACTCCACCCTCGCCGACGACGCCGTGGTCATCACCGACGACCCCGACATCATCGCCTCCGTGCGGAAGTTCATCGACAGCCTCGACGAGATCACCGAAGTCGATCAGGTGTTCCTCGACGACGCGATCCTCGAGTGGGAGATCGGCCGCGCCGTCCCACTGCCCGGGGTCACCGGCCGCGTCCGCACCGAGACAGATTTCCTGCCGACGCCCGTGACCCGGATGTTCGTCAAACACGCCGTCGACTACGAACCCACCCCCACCGAACAACAGGTCCTCGACAACCAGCGGGGCCGGCACCACAGCCGCGGCGGCCCGGCGGCGAAGTATCAGCTCGAATCGCTTCGCCTCGACAGGCCCAGCGGTGTGAGGCGGGGCGACGTGATCGTCTTCGCCGATGACGAGTGGATTTACGCGCCCGCGGTCGTGGTGTCCGACCCGATGAAGATCCCGCGGTCCGGTGGAGCGGTTCTGTACTTCCTGCGCCTGCGCACCGGCCTGTCTCCACTCCTCCTTTCCGATGCGGAGAAGGCGCTGACCGATCTGGGGCACCCTGGCTCACGGCTGCGGACTGACCATTTCGTCCGCTCCCCTGGCCTTAGGTCCGCGTTGCTGGGGTTGTGGGACCTCTGATCGTCAGCGAGCCTGTGTCAGCGTGAGAGTCAGCGCCGCAGAACCCGACAAGCCCGACTGCTGGCACGCTGGACGGCACCAGATACCGCGACACGGCGCGGCACTCCTCGAGTCCTCGGACGCGGGTGTCGCCGTGACCATCGGCCCGGCGGTGTTGACCATCCGCGTGTGCACCGTCCTCGGATCCGTAGTACTGGCCCTCCTCATGCTCGTCGCGGTCGCCGGCATTGTCGGCCTAACCATCGCCGCCCACTGGCACTGCCCGCATACCCTTCTCCGCTGCCGTGTTGGTTCCGGTGCTGGAGAGTCACCGAGCGTCGTGCGTTCGTCGTGCCTTGGTGGACCAACCCCAGAGCTTGCGCCCCTCGGCGACCGGCGGGGTAGGCACTCTGATCTCAGCTACCTGGAGGTAAGACTCGTGTTCGAATCGTTCTCGCGGGGAGGGACTCTCAGGAAATTCACAGACACCGCCGGGCCGAGTAGTGCGACGATGAAGCATGCGCCGCCATCGTTGGCCGGCCCTCGCGCCGCCCACTACCGGAGGGACGCCGTGCACGCGGCGATGCCGATCGTGGCCGAGAAGGATCTCACGCTCGAACTGTCGGAGGTGACCGCGTTCGTGTCCGGGCTGCTGCTGCGGTTCGCGCTGTGGGTCGCCGGGGTCCGCGCCGACTTCGCGCGCTTTGAAACCCGGCCCCTGACCGACGCCCACGACTGGTCGGCGCAGTGGTCCTATCTGGCCGTGCGCATTCTTGTCGACGACCTCGGCGGCCCGGCCGACCCGTTCCACCCGACACCCGATTCCGGGCTGGAGGGATCCGGGCCGTACCGAACGACGCCGCAGTACTGGATCGGCACCTACCCGACCACCGGATCACTGACCGTCACCACCAGCTGGCCTCAGGTCGGACTCCACCCCACCTCGTTCACCCTCACGCTCGGGTCCAGCCCCTTCCCCACCACCTTCGGGTCCGATGCCCCGCGGTGACGGTGCGCGACTCTGCTCGACGAGCCGAATGGTGAGCGGCTGTAGACGATTCCTGATTGCCCGGAACCTACCGGTGAACCAAACCGCACACGGACGTCTGACCCTCAGGCGATTCGGGTGATGCGGGCAGTCGCGCACATCGGGCACCAGGTGGTCTCGCCGACGACCCACCCGTTGATCCGGGCGAACGCCACCGCCGCGGTCTGTCCGGCGACCGCGGCATCGAATCGGTGCTCACACAGATCGCAACGCACCGCCCACCCATTGTGTCCACTGGATTGGATCACCTGCACAGTCATGTCACCCTCACGCTCGCGACGTCACCGAACCTGGCACCAGCATGGCACAACCGACCGACGAAGTAGAGGCACGGAATCCGGTCCTGACGAATCCATGACCCCCACACCGTCGGCCCGGCTACGACAGATTTCAGTCGGCGCCGCTCGATCCGTCACCGATCCCCCAGACGTGCGATGCCGGATCAGTAGGCGTCACAGAAGGGTTGCACGATCTAGGCGCGCCACGAAATGAGCGGCGCTCACCGCCACCTAGCCACCTCGATGTGTGATCCAGTAGTCGAGGGCTGCGTGGAACGCGCTGGCGTTCTCGTCCTTGAGATCGATCTCGTACTCGGCACTGACGACGAGTAGCTGATGCTCTCGCCCTCATCGCCGGACACTGTCTCGGTCGATGTCATCGACCAGTTCCGCTACAGCCCTACTCGCCGCGAGAACGACTCCCGGGGTGGTCGATACGGACGAGGCACCACGACGGGCACCTTGCGTTGCACTATACGCAACCCGCAATTGCAATGATAGCTAGCGTAGCGGCGCTAGCTATCCTCGCATCACGGTCACCGTCACGGTCACGGTCGCGGAGCTGCAGAGCCTTTTCGGCCCACGATTCATGACGATGCCACTTCCGCGGCAGCCATCCGGCCGCCGACAAAGAAAATAGACAACCGCCCAAGCTCGGGCACTTACGTCACAGTGATGAAAACTTGTCCGCTCTCCCCTGCCACCAGCGCCGCACAGCAGCACCAGAATCACCGCGACGCCGACGGTCGCAGCCCACGGCACGCCGAGCGGAGTCGTCGGGTTGTGGCCCCGGCTGGCACGATCGCGAGCGCCCCACATCCGATCGCAGCACGGGTCGCCGGGGTTCCCCTTGGGCTGTGGTGCACCACTACGGCCGTCATACCTGAGTATTCCGTGCCGAGGGCGCTGACTGACGAAACGACATTAGTCCTGGATCTACTCGCCCACTTCGAGATCGAGTGGCGGGATGGGTGTGCCTGCGGCGGGCGTCAGCGTCACCAGGTACCCCAGAGGAGAGCGCGACTAGAACTCGACGGGTATACGTTGCTGCATCGTGCGGGCGTGTTGTTGCTTCGCGGTGATGGCGGCCTCGATACGGCAGCTCAGGTTTTCGTCGCTGAGGTGTGGATCGTCGAACCCGGCCACCGCCGCCAGCTCTGTTCCGATACGGATGTGGGCAGTCCTATTGACCACAGACCCGTCGTCTCGGCGCGCCAGCTCGCGCCCAGCGGCGATGACCTGAGCCATGGCGTCAACGCCATTGGACGCTTCCCCCCGCGCGCACCGATGTCCGCTGAGTCTCCAGATCCCAAAACGATACGAACCATTCCACAACCGCTCCCTCATCCACTCTTCTCAGCTGAATTGTGTAGATCACCAGCGGTCCAACATGCAACGCGTCCCCCACCCACCTGCAATGCGCCGACGTTGTTGCGTCTGCTTAGCGGCCCACGTCCGGTTGTCCGTTGCATCCGAATCTGACGTTGCGTTGCCAATCTCGCACTGCCGGCGTTGCGTTGCAACTCCATCTGGCTGTGCTGCAACGTCGGGCAGCATTGCGGTCAAAGGCGCTGGGTGTTGCGGCCGTTCGGGAGTCCCTGGGTAAGGGGCGTGCTACTCCCAGTCGAACGCCGGAGAGTACGAACTGGCTGTCGCCGCCCTGCCGGGGCGGGTGATCAGGGTGTCCCGACCAATGTGTACTGCGGATCGAGCGTTGCCGCATTGCGTCCGTCCGCCATCTCCTCGAGCTCCGGCAACGGGGGCGTCCGGAACCCGGCGTCGACCGCGCGTTGCGCAACCTTGTCGAACCGGCGCATTGCGGTGCTTGCGGCCTTGGCCCGCGTGAGGGTGGCGATCTCCGCGTAGCTGTGCTGTTCGATGATCCGCAGTCGGGCCGTCTCCCTCACTACAGGCTCGAAGTCGGCGCACGTTTCGATGAAGTCGAGGAGGTTCTCGATGGTCTGGGCCTCGTCCGGCAACACGAATGGCTCTTGCGAGTCCTCAAGCGCATTGCTGACCTTCAGTGCAGCGGCATTGCTTCCGTCCAGTGCACTGCGCGCAACGTGCTCCTCGGTGAGGGTCGCAACATCGGTGCGGTCATCTGGATTCGTTTCGGTTCGTTGCGCGGCATCCGCAACGCCACTGGAACTCTCAGGTCCGGTCACGGCGGTCGCACGGCTGTCGTCGAGTGCCGAGCAGTCGCCTGCCGTTGCAACGTCGGCGAACTGCGCAACGTCGGCGAACTGCGCAACGTCGGGGTCCTGAGCAATGCGCGGCGCAACGTCGGGGTCCTGAGCAATGCGCGGCGCAACGTCGGGGTCCTGAGCAATGTGCGGCGCAACGATGTCCGCAACATGGCCAACGTTCCGTTCGGATGCCGGCATCGACTCTGCCGCCACCGTCGGATAATGGTCCGCGATGTCCTCACCGTCCTGCTGTTCGCGGTCGCGGGCATCTCGGACGACCGCGGTGTACTCGGTGTGGGCGGTGCCGATGGCCTTGATGAGGATTCCGACACCGTGGGTGAAAGCTAAGACCAAAAGTGGCGGGATGACTGCGATGAGCGATGCGCCGGTTGGAGTCAGTGGGGTGTATCCCAGGTCGATGCCAGCTGCAGCACTCCGTGCGGCGGCTTCCCCTGCGCGGTAGGCGTGGTAGGCGTTGCCGAAGACGCTGATGAAGACGACGACCACTGCGAGCCAGAGGAAGAAATGCTTCCCCGTTGCGCTGCCGTTGATTTTGCTCAGCACAACGATGGCGATCGTTGCGCCGAGGATTGCGCCGTCGACAATGGCGGGGAAGATCCAGGTGAGGTAGTGCGGGATTCCGGCCTGCAATGCGAGGTCGCGTTGCACGGCGAACGACAGCACGAACGCTCCGGTGGTGATACCGACCGCAATGGCGATCGCAACGATTAGGGCCGCAATGAGGGCGCGGAGCTGGATTCGTGCTGCTCGGATACTAAGGTCGTTCATGATCGGGGTTTCCTTCCACGGGGTCCCGGTCCACGGGGCCCCCGCCGGCGCAATCGGCGGGGGCCTCCTTATGTCGGCTCGGTCAGTGCGTTGCGGTTGGCATAACTTGCACTCCAACACCCACCTAACAACGCTAGCTATCGTCGCTGTCGGTGCTAGCAGCCGTTTTTGGTCAGGTATTCGATGAGAGCGGCGTCGGTGACGGACGAGATGGTGATGCTCCGATCTCCGGTCTCGTAGCGCAGCTTGTCCACGCCGCGTGTCAGGCGGGCCTTGGTCGAAGGCCGCAACCGTACGTTGTGTTGTTCGCTGAGCTTCTCAACAGGCGATGCCGCCTCGGGTGCAGGAGACACGACCGATGTGACGGGCACGTCGGCGACGGGTCTGATCGTCGATTCGGTCGGAAGTTGCGTCGGCTGCTGGTCGACGGCGGCCGGTGTGGGGTCTTTGACGACCCGGGGGCGCTCAGGAAGATCTGCGGCAGGGTGCGCCGGCCTGCGGATAGCGGGTTCACGTTGGACGCTCATACGGTCGCTCCTGCGGTCTTGATGGGTAGTTCGTTGAGAAGGTCGGTGTAGGCGAGCTGCAATGACAGCGATTTTCCGCCTGTGAATTTGTGGATCGGGGTGCGCGCGCTGTGTGCGTCCTGCCGCGTGGCGTATTCCGGGATGGTGGTGCGCGCGACGAGGTCGCCGTAGACCTCGCGTAGTTCGCTCTCGCGGAATCGGTGTTCGCCTGTCCCCCGCTGTCGGCTGAGGACGATCTTGTCGATAGCCAGGTTCGGGTTGGGGCGTCGCTGGACGTTCTCGACGGTTTCGAAGAGCTTGGTGACGCCTTGAACGCTGTCGATGGTGGGCTCGGTTACTGCGATGACCCCGTCTACTGCACAGAAGACGGCGAAGAGGAGTTTGCCGAGCGACGGTGGGCAGTCGAAGAGGACTGCGTCGTAGGCGGAGAGGTCGAGGCCCTCGAAGGCGATGTCGAGGCGGAAGATGAGGTCGTTGGCCCCATCCGATTCGATGTTCGCGAGCGTCTGGTCGGCCGGGATCAGATCGACGCCGTCCCATGGGGTGGCAATGACGGCGTCGATCGCTGTGCCCGACTCGGTTCGGCTCATCAGGTCGTAGGTTGTCATCATCTCGTCGGTGATGGTGACGCCTACGCCGTTGGTGGCGTTGCCCTGGGGGTCGACGTCGACAATGAGGACGTGTCCGCCGGCGTTGCTTATTGCGCTCGCGAGACCGAGGGTCGTGGCGGTCTTGCCCACTCCCCCTTTCTGATTGCAGATCGCGCATTTGCGTGTCATGACTTGGTTTCCGTTCCGTCGTGGCCAGGAGACTTCCAGATGCGCGCGATGAGCGTTAGTGCAACTCCGCACGCTCGCGTAGGGAGCATAGCCAGGCTTGGCTGCTGAACTAGCTCGACACGCCGAGCAACGCTAGCGTTCTTTGCTAGGTGAGCAAGCGTGTGTAGCGCACCTAGCGTCTCTAGTTTGGCTTTCGTAGCGATCGACGCTGCGCACGCAGGCATAGCTATGGCCTCTATGGTTGTGACCTTATCTACGGTGTCTGTAATCGCTTTGCTCGCAACAGCTACTGCACTAGTTTTCATAGCGAGATTAGATACGTCTGCGCTTATAGCGATGCCAGCAACGATCGATAGTTGAACTTCTCTAGTAAGCATCACGCTCGTAGTTATGTTCGCACTCATAACTCTGCAAGCGATCCTACGACCCCTAGACTGCATAGCCAGCCTAGTAGGGCTGGTACTGCTAGAAAGGCAAGCCAGCCTAGACGTGCGAGCGTCTATAGAATGCGGCGCTACTGTAGCGCTCATACGGCGTCTAGCTCACATAGATATCGTTGCTGGCATCTCTCGGATAGCGCGGATTGCGAGACTTGCTGCGCTACAACGAGTAGCTGTAATCGTCTCCGTAGCAGAATTATCCGCGATATGAAGGCTAGAGCCGACACCCCGGATAGCCTGGATAGTTGCGCTTCCCTTCCTGCTACCAAAGTAGATCCCGTCAATGCTATCGGAGCTAGCATTGATATTTCAGCAGGTCAGTGGGTCGCCGCCACAAGGATGCGCGAGGCACCGTCACGCGAAACGCATCCCTCGACCACATCGCATCTGCCTGGGCACGGCGGAACCCGGCGAAACGGAGCAGGCCGGCTTCGAGTCTTCGCAGCTCGACATGCTGCCCGAGCGGATCTGGCCCCGCATCAACCAAGCACGATTTTCGGCTAGCCGCACTCCGCTAGCTAGCCTAGCGTTCCTATCTCGGTGCGCGAGAAGTGCTACTTCCGCCAGCGGGCGTTAGTGCAACGGTCGCTCAACCGCTAGCTACGACTTCACTCCTAGCAGCCGTAGGTGGGCGAGCAATCAACGCTCACATAGCGAGTCGAGATAGCTGGAATAGTGTTACTTTGCTATCTAGTATCTCTAGCACCGATAGATAGCCTGACTAGCATCGCACTGTGAGGTCACTTAGCTTTCCCAACGAGCGCACATTCGCTGGGCAACGCGTCGCAGGAAAGCATTCCCCAGGTTCAGAAGGGAATCGGCACGACGTGTGAATCGGGTGTGCTCACAGCTGACGGTTCAGGGCAGTAGTCGGTGGGCGAGTTGTTCGGCGTTGAGTTGCCGAATGGCGTCGTCGACGGCGTGGCGGTCGGTGAGGTCGATGCCTCGCTCGGAAAGCGCTGCGACCACCTGTTTGCCGGGGCCCCATGCAGTTTCATCGTCAAACGCGTCCTGGAACTCAAGTGTGAAGGTGTCGACAGCATCAACGACGAGACTGATCCACTGGCGGTCGATACCCTGTTGGGTCAACGCGAAGGTCAGCCATCGGCGCAACACGAAGGGCAGTGCGTTGCGTTGGTCGGCGTCGAGGACTGCTTTGCGGGGAAGCCAATCTGTAAGCAGCAACATCACCTCGCCCGGACTCCAGCACAGCGGTCCGGCGCCGATGTAGCCGTCGCCGTAGTCCAGGAACAGCTCGGCCAGCGACCGGCTCACCTCGTCGTCGCTTCCGATGTCGGTGAGGAAGTCCTCGACCAGTTGGCGGCGCCTTTGCTCGGGGAGTCCGATGTGTTCGGGCCATTCCGGCAGGTAGTCCCGGCAGCGGGACCATGTCAGCGCCCGGTGATCGCAAAAGTCCTCGTCGGCGGTGCGGGGCCAGGTCATGTCGGTGGTGCGCAACGCGTGCGCGAGATCGGCGAGCACCTCGGCGACCGGGACCGACTGGAGCGGCATCGGTGCCTCGTCGGGCTCACGCAGCTGGTCCCACGCGGTGGCTGCGCCGGGATTCAGGAGAGCGAGCTTGTCGATCATCAGCCCGCCGACCTGGTAGATATGTGCCATCAATGTGTGTGGGTGGGGTCCGTCGTAGTCAATGAACAGGACCCGTTCGCTGTCGTACACGTCGACCGCGCGCCACGCCGCGGTGGGAGTCCACGCCGCGACGGTGTGCCAGGCCGGCGGTGGTTGGGTTTCGGCCAAGATGCCGAGGGTTTCAGTCAGCATGGAGATGTCGGCCGCAGGTGCGACTCGCGCAAGCGCGTCGACCGCGGCCAGCGCGTGCGGGGACGGTGTGGAGCATGCTCGGCCGGTGACCTGCATGCACAGTTGATGCTCGGGCTTGCGTTCGGTCACTGCCGCCGTCGACCACGCCTCGCCGAGCCAGCCGCTGGCCCAGGTCTCGGCGGTGAGCACATCGTCGATTTCGAGGAGTTGCTGAGCGTCGCGCAGCAGAAGATCGGCGGGGTGAACTTGCCTGGGAGCACGGCGAACGGGTCGGCTTTTGCCGCCCTTGCGGCGGCCACGGCTCTTGGGCATAACCGCAGTCCACCACAGACACCGACCAAGGCGCCATCATGACGCGCCGTCCGGTGAGATTCCGGCGACGTCCGTATCTGCCGTCACGTGACAGAAACCGTAGATAGCCGGGGCATCGGCGCTCGCCTAACTCTTCAGCGTCGCTAGAGTGGTCTAGCGACGCTAGCTCGCATTGCTAGCAACGTCAGGTTGGGTTGCGTAGCTTCCAGACAGCCAAGAGGGGTAGACCACACCGCACTTGAGAGGGCCAACTTCGACAGGCAGGCATACGAAGGCCCTCTTGGAACTGCTGTTGGACAGGTGGTACGTCAACGGCGCCGAGTCTGCCGATGATCGGGAATCATGTTGTGCCCCAGATGGTGATGTTCTTGCGGGCCGGACCGCGAACCTCAACTGCGGTGTCCACGACTGCACGTGCCTCGTCGGACAGGGCGAGAATCGTGTGATCTCTAGCCTGGACGGTGGCCTCGTCGTAGGCGTGAACAACGACATTGTCGTCGGCCCACACAGTGGAGTGGTCACACGCTCTGATGAATGCATGATTGTGAGCTACGACCCTGCACCGGTCGAAGGCAGTTATTGTCGCGTGGGTGTAGGCCCAGACATGCACTTGCCCTGTGACTTCCACGGTCGTTGCGTCGGTGGCGACGATGTGCGCGGTGGCGGGTAGTGGTGAGTCGAGATGAATCCGTGCTTGCGATCCAGCGGTAAATCGTAGGGTCCACTCGTCGCCGGCCGATGCGAATGTTTTGTCGTCGAGTTCGATTAGCTGACCTGCAGTGTCAACTACGACTGTTTTGGCGCCGTTGCGGAGGCGTTCGCGGATCGAGTCTGCGTTGCGGCTGATGTGGGGAGGCGCCTGGACCCGGCTGACATAGACCCGTGGGTGGCGGTGGGGCGATCGGGACGCGGTGTTCTTCTTACCCACGAGCGCACTCCGTTCTGTGCGAGTCGGCCACAATGATTCTCGCAGTATATGGCCGAGACTTGGTGATGAGTGGTACCTCGGTCGGCGCGGTGGTGATCGTCCGCGGCCAGTCCGACCAGCGTTGCCCTATGTGCAGGGTGCGACAAGGATCGATGGGCATTATTAGGCCGCCTGCCTCGGGGGTGCCAAGCTAGCGCGGATCTGTTCCATGAAAGCTTTTCGGTGCTCAGGCGAGGCCGCTGCGCGACGGGCTCGTTCGCGTTCGGCGTCACGCTCAGCGCGGCGCTGTGCGCTGTGCACAGCGTCTGCTGCGCGTCGTTCGCTGGGGGAGGGGCCCGACCAGTCGATTCTGGACAAACGCCAGGTCAGATATCCGATCGGCGAGCGAACCGTGTTTGGCCAGAGCTCACCTCGCGCGACGGTGTCAGCGGTCAGGGCTTGGGCGATATCCCGTCCTGTCCAGCGGGTGGTGTCGATTCCTGCGCGATCGACGACGTCGCACACGGCTCCGATGTGGCCGCTGGGTGCGATAACTGGAGCTGCGGCGACCAGCGTCGAGGCGGCTCGTTGCAGATTTATTGGGCGTGGGTTCGTCTGATTCGGGGATGAGGGTTGATTCTCGCGCGCGCATGCGCGTTTGGTGATTACTTCTCTACAAGAGATCCCCTTCGGGGAAAAACCACTCAAAGATAGGGGGTCACGGTCGCGGGCTTGGGGATTGGGATTCGAACCTGGCGTGGTGGTCTGGCGAGCGTGCTTCGCCGCGCGGTGTGTCCTGCCGTGGGAGCTGCCGCGCTTCTTTGGTTGTGGGGGAGCGGGGGTAGTTGCGACGAGGTCAGGTGGGGAGGATAGAGCCCATACGCTGGCAGCGCGGTGCTGGCGCCCACCGTGGTGGATTTCGGCGGCTTGGAATTCACGCGTAGTCAGGGTGCGGCCCCGTACCAGCTCGAAGCCGAGGTGTAGTGCCTTCAGCACGCGGCGACCTCGTTTGACCACCGATTCGGACACACCGGCGCGGGCCGCGAGGTTCTGGAGTGTGGCAGTAACGCGGCGCCCAGTTTTCGAGTCGGCTGACGACGCGTGCGCGCCAGCGATGGCGACCATACTTTCGACGCCGATCCTGTGTCGGGCAGCTGCGGCGCGGCCGGCGGCGGTCTTGGTGACTGCGTACCGGACCTGTCGCATCCATCCGTCGCGGCTTGTCCAAATCGGAATGCTTGCTTCTTGGCCGGGATTGACGGGCAGCGTCCAGGATTTCCCGCGCTGATCGGTGTCCGTGTTGAGTCGTCGCAGCTCGTCAATCCACGGGGTCTGAAGTGGTTGCGTTGCTGGTTGCGTGGTTTGGGAAATCGGCGAGTTGTGTGATTTAGCCCACGACACGCCGAGATCGGAATGTTCAACCGTGGAAAGGGCATCAGGGTATGCGTTACCCTGGGACGTACCTAGTAGCACAGGTAATCCCTTCGGGGAATGCAGTACCGAGTCGAAGAGGCTGCACACTTCTTCTTCTCACCTCAGGGAATGACCGTCCTGCCAGACGATCGCCCTAGACGGGAGGACCTGCCAGTCCTCCCAGCGGGATTCATTGACTAAACCCACCCCCGCCCGGGGGTCCCTTTTGGGTGGTACCGCTGCTCTTGAATTAGCTATCGAGGTAGTTCCGATCCGCTAGTCGCCAGGCCCACCGCCCTCCTCAGTTGGAAGGGCCGGTGCGCGCATAAGCAGCACCGGAAGTCGCAGATCAGAATCCGTAGATTCCGTCGCGTAATAGGCGCCCTGGTAGGCCAACACAGGTGTAGCGCCGTCGAAAGGGTCTCGCCCGTGCGGGAGTGTCGTTGCCGGCACGTCGTCTCGTTGAGACAGACACGTGACTGACTGGAGGTTCGCAGGCAGGGCAGAGTTGCGGCCGTGCGTTATCATGGAGTAAGCACCGCCTCTTCCTTTCGAGGTAGTGGTGGTCAGGGAGCTGGTAAGGTCCCGAAATTTCATACACGGACAACCCCCGACGCCGCCAAGCCCTGGGGGTTGTTCCGTGTTCAGGTGTCGTTCATGCGCCCATCGCCAATTGCTCGATGCGATGCAGCGACCCTGCAGCTTCGATTTCGAGTAACCGGAGTTGTTCCGGTCGAATTTTCTCGCTGATGTAATCCGGGATGTCCAGTCCGTGCGTGATGGCGAGGATAAGCACGGAATAGTCGCCAGCAGGGATGCCGAGTTCGGCTGCCCGACTCTCGTAAACCTTGTGGTGTCTGAGGGGTGCGCGAGTAGCGATCTGACCGCGGGGCCCCTTGTTGTGCTGTGCCATGAGGAAACCCTAGATCGAACCTGTAACCGATACGGGTAACCGGCGCTCTTCGGTGTGTCGCATGTGACTGAAGTGGTCATCGAAGGGGACTGCCTTTCGTGAACGATTCGGCGTATCAGGACTGAACGGACTTGGTCGCAGGTTTCAGCGACCCCGCTTCCAGTGAGGGCGCGACAAGATTGGGTGATCGGGACGATCTGCCCTGCTCTGAAGCGCGCTGAATCTGTACTGCTACGCGGGATATCGGCGGAGATGGAGACGGGCGAGCGAAGCGACCTCACGGATCTGCTCAACGGAAGCCGTTTCAGGGTTCGTCACGACCAAGTCGATGACATCGGTGAGCTTCTCTCGGGCGCCCACACTCAGAGTCGGCGCCTCAGCCGAGATCACCAGAGGACATTCGGCGAGAAGTTGCTCGGATCTCCGGATTGAGTTGCCGCTGGCCGGTAGTTCGAGGGCATTCTGTGCGGGCGCGTCCAACAGGCGGAAACCCGTGCGGGCTCTCATGCCGCCCCGTTCCCGAAGTGCGCGGGCTGCCGCGCCGGAGCCGGAGTGGGGGCCGGGATTGGGGCAGGGGGCTTCTGCTTCTTCTTCGTCCTCCCTCGGGCAACTGCGAACGCATCGACCCCAGCGGGTTCGATCTCGCGGCCGGTGACGGTGAACAGCCGTCCGGCCATGATCTGCTCGCGAACTTTCACACCAGTAGCGAGCCTGTCCTCCAGTTGCGTCTCGCACTGCGCGAGCAGCGGGCACACCGAGCAGGCCGCCATCGCACGCTTCCACGCCGCGGCTGTTGTTCCGGTGACGGTCCAACCGGAACCCTTACCCGCGCACAGCCCCTGACCTGTGTGGGGCTGGGTCACGGGCGCCTTGCCGCGGGTCTCGAGTTCGGCGGCGATCCGCCGCGACGTCGGGCATAGACGCACCTGACTGGCGTAGACGAACCCGCACCGCCGGCACCGGCCCTCGCCGGTGTGTTCGCGCGCCACCGCGCGGAGTCGACCGGTCGTGTAGTGGCCCAGAGACCGGTCCTGGGACCGGAGGGCGCCCGTGGACAGTTCGCGCAGAGCGCCCGCGACGGGCGGGCACAGTGGGCGGGCCGGGGTGTAGACGAACCCGCAGGCCGTGCAGGACGTGTGGTCATGGTTCGGACGATGCTTGGCCAGGATCTCGCGGAGAGGGCCGCTGGTCACGCGATCGTGCCCGTCGACCTTCTCTCTACCAGCATGAGAACTTGCAGTCGCTAGGCGTAGAGAACCAGCGCCATCTAACGTGTTCATTTGCAGGCTCCGATCTGCATTCGAGGCCGCGGGCCGCTAACCCGCTGGTCTCATGGCTTGTCCGACTGCGCTAACAGTCGACTTGCTGTTCTGACGGTCCCCTGGCTGCGCTAACAGCCGGGGGACCGTTCACATCTGGTCACTTCCGACTCCAAACGTTTGTGTGTGTGGCTTCAGGCGCTCGGCTATCACGTCCATAATTAAGCAACATCATTAAGCTACGTGCGTATGTTAATGGTGGGAGTGCAAGGTGTCTAGCGAAGCTGTAGGCGGGGCGATGAAAAGGGTGAGTGTGAGTCGACGTGTGCTGCGTGGATTCGATCCCGAGCGCCTGATCGCACTGCGTAAATCCCGTCGCCTCGGGCGTCCTGAACTTGCTCGCCTCTCCGACGTGTCCTTGCAGACGATCCACAAGTGGGAATCCGGCGGTCAGTCGCCCCAGATCGACATCCTGATGCGCGTTGTCCGCGCGCTGGAAGTCGAAGTCTCGGACCTCGTCGATATCAAGCGCGACGATCGCTACCCGGGCGACTGGCGCGTGCTTCTCGGCCTGACTCAGCCCCAACTCGGCGCGAAGGCCGGCATCAGCACCTCGATGGTCGGCGCGATCGAGCGAGGCGACGCCCGCCTCACCGACAACTTCGCAAAGAAGCTCGCCGAAGCTCTGGAGATTTCGGAGGAGGAGCTGCGAGCAAGCTTCGAGCGGGTGCGAACCCGCCCCGCCGGCACTCCCGCATAGTCCTCGGGCGTCGCGGATACGAAGAGACTGGCTGCAGTCGCCGACGTGCTCGACTTGCGCATGGACGATCTCATCGAGATCGCGCCGGATGGGCGGTTCCTCGGCGACCTTCGCATCATCTACGGCCGCTACATCCAGGATCGGTTGGCGTGAATTATCGGCGTCTCCATGAGTACGTTGAGCACGCTTGAGCGAGGCGAATCCAGGCTCAGTGGTGGCACGCCCGAAGCTATCGCCGAGGTGCTCGGTCTTCCTGCTGAGGTCGTCGTCGGCGCTTGCGAGCGGACGAAGAACCGCCCCGCCGGCGTCAAGCCCTGAGCCGCGGGCAGCTCTGATCTGGATAAGGGGCCTGCCGGTGGTCAATCGCGATGGTCTCAATGCGCCACCGTCACCCCGACGATCGCCCGGCCGTTGGGCTGCGCTCCCGGATGTCACGGAAGCAGCCTAGAGCCTCCAGCGGGAATATCAACAATTAAGAAGCAAAAAACCATCCTCTGCTGACCATATGCTGGCGGGATGTCTTTGATATTTGTGAGCAAATTGCTGTCCGATTTCGTTGGGCACCTATGATGTGGGCATGCGATCAGGAGACCCTCAGCGCTTTGCAGCCAAGGTTGCTGAGCGACGAAAGCTCCTCAATCTGACGATTGGGGGCCTCAAGGCAGCTGGGGGCCCGACACCGCCAGTAGTAACGCAGGCTGAGCGTGCGGAGCTTCAGAACCCGAGGCCAAGCACTCTTTCCAAGTTTGATGTCGGTCTGCAGTGGAGTCCGGGAAGCGCCGCACGGGTCTACTGGGATGGCGGAGAGCCGACGGTCAGGGAAAAGGTAAAGCAACCGCTGGCTACCGGCGGCGGAGCGATGACGGTTTCCCTCCAGACGGTACTGCGTCTGATGAGTGCCCAACAGGTTCTGCACGATCTTTCGGACAAGAACCAGCCCATCGCGCCGGCAGACCTCCGTGGAGCGCGTGATGACGTCGACGCATGCGTGAGCACTGTCGCCGGAGCGTTCATTACGGACCTTCTCGAGCGGAATTACGGCGAGGACGGTTCGACCACGCACCCGCTCCTTGAGTATGCGTTCACAGAGCTGCTCAGCCCCCCTGTCTCAGATGATGACCCGAATGCGGAGGAGAAATGGTACCGGCGATGGCTCTTCGGTAAGACCACCGATCTTGACCCCACTATGATCAAACGGTTCCACCGACGTTTGCGAGCGAAACAGATACAGATCACGCGTGAAGGGGGAAAGCTGGCGTGACAGTTGATATTCCAGTCGTCGCCGAGCGAATCAACAGGCTCTTTGATGTGGCTCACCTCAAAGAGGACCCTGAACAGACCACCGGTCACGTTGCGCGCTCGATTAGCACGATCCTTGGGCAAGACATCCCCGCAAGCCGCATCGAAGAACTACGTGGTGGTGAAGCGGCGACTCCGCCAGAACCTGAGCTGCTCCGGGCGCTTGAACAGCACTTTGACGCGCCACGTACATACCTCACGGAAGATGGGCCTCATGCGGCGGCCGTCGACTTTCAGTTGCAGGTGGTCATTCGTGCACGCAACGCCGGTGTAAAGCGAATCGAGGCACGACACGGGAAAGGTCCCTTCGCGAGTGCGATCGCCGAAATTCTGACTCAACTTCCACCGGAGCCGCCCGCGAAGACAGACGTCGATGCCTAGCCTGCGCTGGGCGGAGCGATTTGCCAGCGATCTATCAACAGGGATAGGTTTTCGAGCAATTTGAACCGATCGGGAGTTGTGTCTGGGGTGGATGAGGGTTCGATCGCAGCAATGGCTCAGGAGCTGGTCAGGCGGATGCCGACCAATGTCCCGTGGGCACGTCAGAAGTTCATCGAGGTCGTCGCCGAATACCGGGAACGACCGGTACGCCTTGTGCCGGTCAGATCCGAGGCCTTGAGCGCGGCGACCGACTCGGACACGACCTGCGGCCTGTGGCTCTTTCGAGAGCACGACGACCTCATCGTCTACGGCTCCGATGTCTTGGAGTACCACGCGGACCAGATTATCGGTCATGAAGTGGGCCACATGATGCTCAAGCACGACGAACGTGCCCTGGTTGATCTCGATGGCGGGGTGTTCTCGACGTTGCTCCCCGACCTTGCGGGATCATCCATCCTCAAGGTGCTCGGCCGAAGCAGCTTTGAGGACGAGCAGGAGCATGACGCCGAGGTCTTCGCAGACCTGATCATGGTCGAGGCAATGACAGTCCGCCAACGGCGAGCGTCCCTTCTCCGCAGTACCTTTTTCCGGTGACTTCACCCGTAACCGGCTGGATCGCCTGGCCCATCATCATCCTGCTGCTGGTCGTAACCCTCACGAGATTCCGGCTACTCAATCGAACGCCGACCGATCAACTTATCAACCAGGCGTTGTCGTTTGCCGCTGCTGGCATGCTCCTCCGTGAGCAGATCGTGGAGGACGTCTTAGCTCGCTACCTCGGCCCATTCGGCGACGTTGATCTTCTCCGGCAGATCTCTTTCGGCTTCATCGTTCTCATCGTGCAGGCCATCTACGGAATGGCACAACTGTGGGCCGCGGGTCAGCGAACGGGGGTCGAAGCCGCCCAGGTCGATGAGGTGGCAGTGTGGCGGAGGCAGTGGATCTACTACGGAATCGGATTGGCGTCCGGCCTGACCGTCCTTGTAGCAGGCTCTCCTGCACGAAACGCCGGACTCCTCATTGACCAGTACCTCGGTTGGCCGGCCGTGATTGCTTGGCTCGCCTTCTACGCACCCATCCTTATGTGTGGTGCGCTGATCGTCCGCGTGTTTTCGAAGGAGATTTGCGCCAAGGACACCACTCGTCGAGAGCGCCTTCTCTACGTCCTCAACGTGGCTCTGGCGGGTGCGCTCGTAATCGATTCCGTTGTTGCACCACTGACGACGTTGTATGAGGTCGTCACCGCCACCCCAACACGAGATCCGCAGATGACGGTCAAGGCTCTGACCTTCTTCCTGGCAACTACAGGTGCCACTGCGGTGGTCACCGTTCCGACAGTCGCGGTCGTGATGAGTCGGCTGGGCTGGGACAGGACCGGGCGAAGCATCCGTCGGTTGCATCTGCTGTGGCAAGACCTCACTGACGCATTTCCCGATGTCCGTACAGCTCGTGCCGAAAACCCGGCTCGCCAACTTCATCGGATGATCATCGAGATACATGACGCCTTGCTCCGACTGCGCCGATTCGTCGCGCCCGCCGCGCAGGACGACATCGACTACGTCGCAGCTACGCACACCGACGAAGACCGGCGCAAGCAACTCCTGGCTGGACTGCAGATAGCGCGCGCCCTTGAGGCCAAACTGTCGGACCTCGCTCCCCACGATGGAGGCGTTCGGCTCGAGTTCCTCAACCTACGCCCCCGCGAACAGCACCTCACCGCCACGAGCGATCAATTGATCGCGCTGGCAGACGACTGGCCGACGGTCCGCCATTACGTCGAGACTTACGTGCAAGGCCCGAGCGCAACCACTGGCCCAGCCAGCTGAGAAAGGCACACCCTGATGGTTACAACGACAACTGGTGAGGCACTGCCGCACCCGCGCTACCGCCTTCCGCTGCTCGGGGATCTCCTCACGATCAACCCGGCGAAGCCCACGCAGACCAGCATGAAAGACGCGCGACAGCTTGGCCCCATCTTCGAACGCTTGATCGTGAACTATCCCATGGTGATCGTGTCAGGCCCGGAACTGATCGCCGAGGTCAATAACGAAGACACCTGGACCAAGCACGTTGGCGTCCTCTTCAAGAAACTCCGCCCGATCTCCCGCGACGGTTTGTTCACGGCGTACAACGACGAGCCGAACTGGGCGAAAGCACATCGCATTCTCGCGCCGGGGTTCACCCAGCAGGCCATGCGCGGCTACCACGACACGATGTGCGAGACCGCCCAAGAACTGGTGTCGGCGTGGGAGAGCAAGGAGGGCGGCTGGGTCGACGTCCCCGAGGACATGAACCGATTTACCCTCGAGGTGATCGCCCGAACCGGCTTCGACTACACGTTCGACTCATTTCGGCGTGCCGACACCCATCCCTTTGTCGAGGCCATGATGCGCGGCCTGACCTACATAAATCGCAACTCGAACCTGCCTCCAATCCTGCAGAAGACAATCGGCCGTAAACAGGCCGCGCAACACCAGCGCGATATTCACTACGTCAAGCAGGTCGTCGACGACGTCATCAAACGACGCAAGACAGAAGACTCAGGAACACACAACGATCTGCTTGCCCGAATGCTGACCGAGCCCGACCCGGAAACCGGTGAGTTGCTCGACGAGGTCAACGTACGGAATCAAATCCTCACCTTCCTCGTTGCAGGGCACGAGACATCGGCAGGGGTACTCGCCTTCGCATTGCATTACCTCGCAACGAACCCCGAGATCGCTGCAAAAGCCCGCGCTGAACTGGACGACAGGTGGCCAGCCGGAGACGTGACAGCGATCAGGTACGAGGACGTCGCGCGATTGCGCTACCTCCGACGGGTCGTGGACGAAACTCTGCGCCTGTGGCCCATTGCTCCGGGTTACTTCCGAGAAGCGAAAGAAGAGACGGTAATCGGCGGAAAATACCGCTTTGCTCCCGGTGACTGGGTTTTCGTGCTCACGTTGCAGGCGCACCGTGACCCGGTGTGGGGCCCCGATGCGGAGGAGTTCAATCCGGATCGATTCTTGCCTGAGAACATGCGACCAATACAGAGCTCAGTGGTCTACAAGCCGTTCGGAACCGGGTTGCGTGCGTGCATTGGCCGACAGTTCGCGTATCACGAGACGATCCTCGCGCTGGCGTTCCTGCTGCACCGCTTCAACTTCGAGGAAGACCCTGCATACCAACTCAAGGTCCAGGAGCAGATCACTCTCAAACCAGAAGGCTTGCGGCTTCGCCCCCGTCGTCGAAATTAGCGCTTTGGCTTACTGGCGACGAACAACGCCACATTGCCGACCTGAGAGACCTCGACGCGACCGAACGAGACCCGCAGAGCTTCGACGAGACCGTCGTAATCGTCGTCGCGGTTATGGAAAGCCCCGAGACGGTTGTATGCCTCACCGAGCGTGAGGCCGAAGATGTTCCGTTTCACCCCCCGCCCGAGAACTGTTGAACCGAAGAGGACGCCATCCGCTGCAAGCACACCGGCCAGGTTCTGAAAGACCATACTCTTCTCACTCCACCCACCCGGTAAACAGTGAAGGACGTAGTTGAGACCGACGGAGTCGAATGGTCCCAGGTCCGACGGCACGGGATCCAATACGTTGGCTTCCACTGTCCGCACGTCATAGCGCGGGGACAACCGACGGTAGGAGTGATTGAGACTGTTGGCGTTCAAGTCCAGGAGGGTGAGCTCGGTCCCCGCTGGCAGTTGGGCATTCGCCAGGTACCAGCCGCTCCCAGGACCTACCTCGAGATGACCGCGTCCGACGTGCTGGTCGTACATCTCCACGAATCGTTCTCGGCCGCAGCGCCAGGCTAGATCGTTGGAGAGATGAACCACCCATAGGTCATAGATGAGCAGGAAGGGAGCGGTATACGGCGCAGCTCCAGCCTGGACGGCCTTGTCATCAACCTTGGACACGCAACTCCCATCATTTGGTGGTACACCGTGTCACACCATATGGGCCAGGAGCTGCACAGAACAAGTGTGGGGAACGCACAGCGCAACCTGGCTCCGCCGTCCCCGAAGGTGTACACGGCATCGAGTGTGACGTCAGCGACGCATCGGTCGATGCGGCCTGCACGCACATCGAGACCGAAGACGGACCGTCGAAGAAGTCGTGCGAATGCCGGCATCACCAACGACGCCCTTGAACTGGAGAGCGATTCATACCGTTGACCTGCGCAAGAAACGTCCCCACTCGTAGCTCTCGCTACTGCGAACCGCGTAGCTCGGCATACGCGGCCTGGGCCTTGGGGAGTGCGGCAGCGTACTCGGTGGCTGCGGTCTCGCCCTTTTTGTAGAAGTGTTCCTTCTCGTTGTAGCCGCGTGGGTCTGCGAGCTGGACGGCCAGGGCGTAGGCAGCCGGTTCGTCGGCGCTGACGGTGATGGCGTTGTCCATGAATGTGTTCGTGGCGGCCTTGACCGCATCCGTGGAGTCGGCAGCAATGTTGTACCCGAAGCGCCAGCCGTAGACGTCGCGGATTCCCGTCGCAGGCGGGGCCATCGAAAGTCCTGACCTCCAGCCGGTTTCCGCCTCGGCCGCTAGGAGGGCCGCGAGTGCCTGGTCAGGGTTTCCGTGACGTGCCTCCACGGTCTCGACGATCGCTGTGGCGTTGTCACGGTGAATCTTGGCGATGAGGTCACTGTTGGCCTCGGCCCCGAACGGAGATGCGTCCGCGGTGGTGGTCGGCACGCTGGTGGGAGTCGCGGTGGTCGACTCATCGCTGCTGCATGCGGTCAGGCCGACGGCGAGAACAGCGGTGATCAGTGCTGCGGCAACGTTCTTGCGGGTCACGAGGTCCTCCGGGTCAGTAGCGAATGTCGTCGATGAGCCAGAGGTCACCCTCGCGGACGACGGAGACCCATACCGTGGTGTCAGGTTTGACCGTATCGGTGTTGCTGCCGTCGACCGCGGTCTGCTTGATGGTGGCTACGCGGTGGACGACGGTATCGGTGTCCTCAGGGCAGCCGGAGCATTCGACGCTGACGTCAGCGATGACCTTGGCCTGCTCCTGCGCCCACTCATCCCACTGCACGCCAGGCCCGCGCTCAGTGCGGGCGTCGACGAGCATGCGGTCAGCGAGCTTGCCGGTCAGCCAGTTTCGGGCCCGCCCAAATGCGTCGTTCTGGTTGGTGTCGGTAGCCGGGTACCAGGTGAACGCCACGGTCAGCCCCTGTCGCGCGGCCTCTTCAGCGTCGCGGGAGGAAGTCGGCAGCTCGGCGGTCTCGACGTCGACTGGCGACACCGCGGCCGCAGTGGCCGTGGGCGCGCTGGTGGTCATCGACGCTGCCACGCTCGCCGAGTCCTCGCCGTCGTTGGTTCGGGAGAGATACGCGTAGGCCAGGAATCCGACGACAGCGACCACCAACACCACGATGACGAGCTTCCGTGCACTCACGTCGCCCTCCCTCCCCGTGGCAGAATTCGGCCATTTACCACGATAAATGACACGTCCCCCGTCCTCCGAATGGGTGGTCCGGCGCGGGGCGGTCGACATCGACCACGGCAGCTGGAGGTATTCGTTGTACTTGTCGCCGAGTTGTCTCGTAACCTGCGGTTTCGCGTAGCTTTCTCACCGTTCTGTCGGTGGCTCTTCTCATCGAAATGTCGCTTTCCTTGGCCGGCGGCCAGCTTCCAGCACTCGGCGGCGCCTCCCGCCCCATCCGCATGAGTCGCTGACCTGGAGGTTCGTTGGCAATCCGGTTCGCCGTCGACGAATTGGCGACAGAATCGTGAGAAGGGCAAAAGTAGCGTGAGAACCTACACATGCGGAGATTGCACGTCCCCCTACATCACGCGGCGGGCCTTCAGCCCTGCCTGGAGTGGAGCTTCCTTGACGACATCGCCCGGCGTGGGGGCGTGGACCATCTGGCCGTTGCCGGAATAGACACCCACGTGTCCAGGCCCGTTCGGCCCCCAGCTGCCGAAGACGAGGTCGCCGGGCCTCGCCTGGTCGATCGGGATCTCGATGCCGACACCCCACTGCTGCTCCGAGGTGCGCGGGAGGGAGACCTTGCCTGCGCTGGCCGCGTGTACCGCGTACGAGGTCAGACCTGAGCAGTCGAACCCACCGCCGGAGGGTCCGCCGGTTCCGCCGCCACCCCACACATACGGGGTACCAAGGTATTCGCGAGCGGCCGTGACTACTTGGCTGCGGTCACCGGACGCGTTGGGGATGAATCGGCCGCGGGCATTGGGGTTGGTGAACCCTGCACGGGCCTGCAGGATCTTGGGCACGTAATTCTCGGTCTGGGCGAAGGGCGGGATACCGCCGAACTTCTGCACGGCGCCGGCACCGGCGTTGTAGGCCGCAAGCGTCAGTTCGATGGGGTCGCCCTTGGCCTGGCCGCTGGCGATGTAGCCGGAAACGTCCTGGTACAGGGCGCACATGAAATGCGCCTGCGACATCACCGCGTCACCGATGGAGTTCGGGTCGGCCTTCCCGTCCTCATCGTAGTCCTTTCCCCACGTTGCCCAGGTGCCGGGCATGAACTGTGCCGGTCCCAGCGCTCCGGTGTCCGATACCGGGGCATGGGGGCCGTGCCGGAATCCGTTCTCCTGCTGGAGCTGTGCGGCGAGCAACGGAGGGTCGATCTCCGGGCAGACACTGCCGGCGCGGCGTAGCCACGCCTCGAACTCGGCCGGCACGATCCCGAATGCCAGCTCGCCGCCGCCGGCCATGCCGAAGCCAGAGCAGTCAGCTGTCGACCGGGATGCGGCCACGAGTTGGATGGGACTGTTGCTGGCGGTGTCGGGGTCGCCTCCACTGGTGCCGTTCTGTTCGGCGATGTCGGGTAGGACGGTGAGGGGGTCGAGGGCCGTTCCGCCCTGCAGCCGGCCGCCCTGCCAGTACTCGAAGTGCAGGTGCGGGCCCGTCGATCCGCCGGCGTTGCCGATGTCGGCGATGTGGTCGCCGGCCTTGACCTGCTGGCCTGGTTTGATGTGAATTCCATCGGCGAACATGTGGCCGTAGACCGTGCTCATGGGCTTGCCGTCGACGTTCGAGTCGATGACCACCCAGTTCTCGAACCCGACCCCGGGCCCTTCGCCGGAGTCCCCGGCTTTGACGACGTTGCCGTCGAGCGCGGCGAGGATCTTCGTGCCGACCGGCCCGGCAAGGTCCACTCCTCGGTGCTGGGCTCCCCAGCGCTCACCGAATCCGGAGGTGAACGTGGTGGTCCCAGGTTCGACCGGCAGGCGAATTGGTCCGGACACGGTCAGCGTCAGATCTTCGGCGATCGACCCCGCGCTGTTGGCGCTGTCGGAGGTGACGGTCCGGCACGGATCTCTCGGGATGACTGGTGCGCCCAGTGAACACGCCGATGTCCCGATGATGATGCCGATGGCGCCGGTGAGCAGCAGCGCCCGCTGGGCGCCCCCGATGTTCACCTTCCTCCGGGGATTGGGGTGTCGAGTTCCGGGATCGGGATCGGACCGGGAATCGGTGTCGGGTCGTTGCCTTGGCTCGGGGCGGTTGCCGGTTCGTCGAGATCGAACATCGGCTGCGGCGTCGTTGACAGGCTCGACGTCGATGTCGGCTGCGGTGGTGTCGTTTCGGCCGCGGTGGTGGTCGGTGTCGTCGATGTGAGTGGTGTCGCAGTGGTGGTCGCCCGGGCCATCGTTTCGACCTCGGAGAGGTCGAGGGTCGGTAGGGGAGTGCCTACCACCCACCGCTTCTCACCGTTGACCTCGTCGACGGTGAGCGTGATCCGCAGATCCCCGGCCTGCGTCGGAACGGTCACCCGCGCGGTCCGCTCGCCGTCGGGCCCGTCGGTGAGCGTGCTGACCGTGGGGCCGGTGATGACCACCGGGGTCCGCGGCCGGGCCGCTACAACGTGCTCTCCCGGCTTGTCGGCGGTGTGGCGGCCGATGGTGCTGGCCCACATCGCATCCGACGGTGTGGTGTCGACGAAGGCGTGCGCGTAGGCCATTGCGGTGGCAGGCGCGCTGGATGCGGCCCAGGTTGCGGTCTTGGCGGCGACCAGGGACTCGTTCACTTCGTCGAGGTCGTAGCTGATCGTCTCCGTGGGCGTGACTGATTCGATGGTGGTTTCGGCCTGGTGGGTGACTGCCCGGGGCGGAGGGTTCTCTCCGAAGGCCGCGCCGGCGGCGAACAGCAACGCCACTGTGCCGGCCACCGTGATCGCCAGGTGGGTGCGGGAGTAGAGCACCCATCGGCGAATCGGTGCGAGGACAGGGTGGGGTCCAGATGACGACATCAGATGTACCGGTCCTCAGGTGTCGTGCGGGCCGGGGGGGCGGCGTTCCACACCTTCGCGTTCGGCGGCGCCTTCGCCGGTGATCGGTGCGGCGTGGACGCGGTGGCGTGATGTGCCCCTCGCTGGCCGCTGGTGGGGGTGTAGACCTTCATCGGCGCGATGGCCGAGCGGTCGCCGCCGTCCCACCGCTGCCCGACGCTGGCGGTCAGCAGTTCCTTGCGGGCCCGGCGTTCCTGGACGAGGTTGTCGGCCTCGTTCTGGTCGAATCTTTTCCACGTCGCGGCGCCGGACCTGACCGCGCGATCGGCGTCCTTGCCGTCGACCCCGCCCTTGCCGCGGCCGATGTCGCGGCTGGCCACGGCAGCGATCCCCGCGATACGTGCATCGCGATCGGCCGCGGCGTCGGACGCCTGGCCCAGGCGTGCGGACCGGCCCAGCCCCTGCGCCTTCCGGGCATCCGCTCGCGACTGCGTGAGCGCCTGCTGGCGGCGGTTGCCCAGTGCGCGACCCTCGGGCCGAGTGACCGTGGTCGCCCCGTCGTGGTCCTCCTGTCCGTCGCGTCCACGGCGGGCGAAGCGCTCGGTTGCCTTTTCCGTGATCGCCTGCGCGGGCCCGCCGACTGCAAAGCTCGCAGCGTCGAATGCCTTGCGTTTGATGGACTTCTTGGCGCTTCGGGCTTTGCGGTTGACCATGCTCGCGCTGTTTTGTGTGAAGGTCTGGCTCATCCGTTTGAACGGCCGCATGATCGCCCAGCACACGACGGTCAGCAGCACCATGAACCACAGTCGCCAGGAGCCGTCGACGGCCCCGTTCGAGTTGACGTAGAGCTGGACCAGCGCCATCAGGTAGAGCGCGACGATCACCGAGCCGGCCACGCCCCACATGTAGGCCGAGGCGAGCATGCGCATCACCCGGGCCAGCCACCCGCCGTAGGCGATCGCGACCGGAATCCAGATCGGGGCGAACAGGACCGCGAACCGGATCGCCAGCAGTGCGGTCAGTTTCAGCAGGGACGCGCCGATCCACAGCAGCGAGGGCATGGCCAGCTTGATCATGCCCATGAAGCCGGTGGAGGTGCGGCCGGAGTCCTTGCCCTGGAACTGGTAGTAGGAGAGCTGGTAGTCGGTTTCGAGATCGGTGACGATCTCCCGGAACTGGTCGGCCTTCTCCTCGGCGAGCTGCGCTTGGGCCTTCGGATCGTCCTTGACCGCGTTCTGCTGGTCATAGGTGAACGCCAGTGAGTCTCGGAGCTTCACACCGAGGCCAGCTTTATCCTCCGGGTCGTAATTGGTACCGAACCAGCCCTTGCGCCAGTCTGGAAGAAAAATCTGGTCGACCAGCACGTTTCGGGGGTCGGTGCTGCCGCCGGCGAGCGTGCCTCCGTCGTCGCCGAACTGCACCGCGAAAATCTGGTCCTGCGTCTCGGTGATCAGCGACCCGAACGTCTCGTCGGCCACCTGGAGCGCCTTCTGCGGAGCCCCGACCATCAACGCCCCGAACGCGAGCCCCGCCGCGGCGATCGCCGCGGTCTTCGTGACCCCGGCTGTGTCAGCTTTCAGGGCTTTCCACAGGATCATCGAGGCCACGACGACCAGGCCGATGCCGACCCATCGCCCGTAGAGGCCCCGCATGCCCTCGGCGATGGAGAAGACGATCTGGTCGAACCGCCCCAGCGCGGGCGTCACCCCGGCCGCGGTGGCGTCCTGACCGGTCTTGGTCTGGTCGTCGAGCCAGAACGCGGCGGCCGCCATCGATTTGCCGATGGTCAAGAACGTGTTGCCCAGGGTGGTGTCGCCGACCGCACCCGGCGCCTTGACCAGGTCCGCGCCGCAGCCGAGGTCATAGGTGTGCCACTTGAGCCCGGCCCACCCGTAGGTCTGATAGCCGGTTCCGCCGGTGGTCGGCCGGTCGGCGCTGGTCGAGTCGAAGGTGGTCTCGATGACTTCGTTCGGGAACTCCGGCGACGGGACGTCCTGGCAGTCGAACCCGCCGGCCGCCGCGACAGCGCCACCGAGTCCGATCAGCGACACCGCGGCCAGCATCAGCACCACCAGAACACGCCCTACGAGCCCCGTACGCCACCCGAAACGGCGCGGGGAAGGGGAACGGTCCATCCGTGCGGCTCTGGGCCGCAGCCGGCTCACGGCGCACCCCCGATCGCCGCGCGGGTTGCTCGCGAGTCCAGGGCGTCGAACACGTGGGCCAGGTGCACGTAGTGCGTCCAGTCCGATCGGATCAGTTCGATGTCGTCGGCCATTTTCACGATGAACCGGCGGGCCTGGTCCAGGTGCTCGGTGTCGGTGTCCTCGTCGAGAGTGTCCTCCCCGCCGCCGCCGAGGCCGGCCAGTAGTGACTCGTAGCCCTCGCCGAGGGGAAGGTTCAGCAGCTTGAGCGCGCCCTCGATCGCGTGGGCGTTGCCGCCGAGGTCACCGATGATCACCTCGTACGTCAGCGCGGACTTGTCGTCGGTGCCGTCGACGCCGAGGTAGTCGTCGGGCAGCTGCGAGCACACCAGAGCGCGAACCTTGTATTTCCGGCTGTCGCGGGCGATCCGCAGGTTCAGGGTGCGTCCGGCGCCGGTCTGCTCGAGGTATTTGTTCTCGTCGAGAAAGAGAACCTTGCGTTCGTAGCGCGGCAGCTCGTAGATGAGCCGGTTCGCCATCCACGCCGCCATATGCATGAGCGGGCCGGCCATCCGCTGCTGCGGGGTCCACTGAGCCGGGTCGGTGCCCGTCGGGGGCAGTTGCAGGCCGGGCATTGTCAGGACCGTCAGGCGCACGTTGCGGTCGACGGTCTCGCCGTCGCCGATGGTTCCCTCCTCTGGGAAGAGCACGCGGGCCTCGGCGAGCTGGGACATCATCGCCAGGTCCTGGTGGATGGACCGTGCACAGGAAATCAGGTCGACGTTGGTCTCGTCCTTGCCTTTGCCGATCGTGGCGATGGCGGTGAGGACTTCGCCCAGGTTGTGGTTCCGCTGGCCGCCGACCATGTTCGCCGCGGTCTGTAGAACCGTCTCGGTCCATTGATGTTCGAGCCGCGAGGGCGTGAGCATCATCTTCAGCACCGACACCGCCACCGAGATCCGCTCAGCCTCCGCGGCTCGTAGATCCGCCTCGTACTGCGACTGCGCTGCTGCGACCGGATCGGTGTCGTCGGCGTAGTCCGGGCTCATCGGGTCGTATTCCGGGTCCTCGCGCCGTGGGTCGACGATCACCCGGTACGGGTTGAGCGATCCCGGCCGAGAGGTGCGCCCTGTCAGGGCCTGCACCTCGGCGATGCCCCGAAACTCGGGCAGTTGAGCAAGCTTCTTCAGCGGCCCGGACGGATCGAGTACCACACCGTAGGCACCCGCACGCACTGCCTGGTAGACAAGCAAACCCGCGAGGAACGTCTTACCCGAGCCGGGAACAGCGACGATCGGCGTCAGACCCGATTTGTGCTTCTTCTCGTGCGCGGCAAACAGATCCCACACCGCGGGCCGCGGGGCGATCGACGCAGTCTGTCCCACCACCACGCCGGTGCGGTCACCGATCCGGTCACCGACCGCAGCCATGCCCGCCGACAATGCCTCGACGTTCATCCGCCGGCAGTGCGCGATGTTCGCCAGCGGCTCGCCCGGGACGAACTCGCGCAGCAGTTGGTATTGGCCGTGCTCCTGTTCCAGGCGAATCCGCGGCGCGTACACCTCCTGCAACAACGCAACCTTCTCCTTCGCCTCCTCCGGCGACGAGCCGACGACGAGGACGCGGTACCAGCCCTCGGTGCGCACCGACAGGCCCGAATGGTCCTCATCGATGTCGGAGATCACCCGTTGGGCGAGTGCATGCTGTTCGGCAAGCTCCTGCGGCGGGGACTGGTCGTGTTCGACGGTGTAGTGGTCGAACTGGGCCTCGATCTTCGACGTCAACCGGCGCAGGCTACGCAGCGTCTGCCCCTTCGTCTTGAGCGAGATGCGCTCGGACCATTCGAGCGGTTCCCCAGACGGATCACCGATCACCTGCCACGGCAGCATCTTCTCCGGTATCGGCAGCGGTGCCATACGCCCGACTGTCAGGACGATCGCGTAGCCGGTGTAGTCCCTGCCGCCGACCTGCCCGCGCACCGTGGTGTAGCCGTCGCCAGGAGTCAGCTCGAGATTGGTGAGGTCCTCGAGTGTGGCGACATCGGATTCCTCCCAGTCGCCGGCGCCGGAGATCACACCGTCCGCATCCAGCGGCAGCCCAAGCGTCGCAGAGCGCAGCAACAGGTAATCCATCTGGCCTGGAGTTGCGGGTTTAGCGTTCACACCCTGACCGGACAGGTGCCGCTCGATCGTGGAGAGGTGATCGGCGATCGCCTTCTGCTCGTTGAGAAATGCATCGCGCGCCCACTTGCGCCACAGCTGAGCGAACTTGCCCAGTAGTGGCCAGTCGACGACCGGAAGCAGCCACTGGCCGACCGTATCGAGACCCTGCGCGAGCACCGAGCGCGGCGGCAGCTCCACACCCCAATAGCGGCCCTTCTGCGTCGGGTTCCCCCACAGCATCGCGTGCTGTTGCCCGCGCAGGTAATCCGCCCATGACAGCGACCCAGGCACGTCCGGAATCGGATCGGCCCACGCGTCATGCGCCTGCGCCCACTGCCGCACCGGCCACGGCGTGCGCACCAACCGCCGGTGCAGCCCCGTCACACCGGACTCGGCGAGGTTCGCCACAACCAAGCCCTCGTTCTGGATGTAGCGTCGCTGCTTGCCGACCGGACGCATGTTCCACGGTCCCGGTGGCTGCACGAACCACGCCGTCGACTGCCGGCGCGTGCGAGTGACGTTGCCCTCCACGCCAACCAGCCCCAAACGCACCGCCTTGCGCTCGCGATCAGCGCGCTTCTTCGCCGCTGTGACCTGCCGGGTGACCTCCGCGTCCGGATCCCTACGGCGGCCGTCCCGCTTTCCGCGCCGCTTGCCCCTTCCCGTGGGCCCTCGCTCCGCATCGGGTGCGGGGGAGGGGACCACGACAGGTGCAGGGGCTGCGATGCTGCCTTCCGGAGCCTGAGACCATGCCAATTCCTGGGCCGGGACCGGCGCCGGAGCGGTCGGTGTCGCAGCCGCTCGGTTCGCGGCCATTGCCGCCGCCCACGACGGCGGCAACGCACCGGGCGGAACGATGGCTGGCTCCGGCTCGTCGAAGTTCGGATCGAACAATGCGGCGATCTCGTTGTCGGGCTGCAAAGTCATCGGGAGGACTCACCTTCGATCTGCGTGATGGCACCCGCACTGCCGGCAGCGCGGGAAATGGCGGGAAGGCGGAGTACGACGGTCTGACCGGGCTTCGGCGGGCGCGGTGCATTGAGGTCATTCCACGCGGCCCGGACCACCGACCGGACCGGACGATCGGCGTTGACGAACTTCGTCACTCGCGCGGTGAGCACGACAGTGATGACCACCATGACGACGAGGGACTTGAACCCCAGCGGCACATGGACGATCCCGCGGGCGATGACGAAGATCGTTGCCATGAATGCGGCCCCGAGTCCGAGCGCCGCGTATCGAATCCGGACCGGCAGGGTGAACCCGGTTGGGCCGAGGTAGTGCTGATCCACTCGGTGTAGCAGGTCGTCGTTGTCGATCACAGTCGGCTCCCTTCGATCGTCGATTGGTGATCGGGCACGGCAGGTCAGACCACTCGGATGCCGAACAGACCGAGAATCCAGTTGCCGATGCCGGTCGCGGCGCTCTCACTGCTCGCGAGGGAGAAGAACGCGATGCCAACGAGCGACAGACCGCCTACGGTGAAGACCTTCGACAGGTTGCCGCGCAGGCCGCCGAGGAGGACGACGCATGCGATCAGGGCGAGGATCGTGAAGATGATGTTGTCGCCGATCCACGCGCGCAGGCCGCCAGTGGTGACTTCGGTGTTCTGGGCGAGTACGTCGACGCTTCCGGGCGGGGTGGTCACCAGGTCGACGACTGCGGACGTGAGGGACATGAGCACACTCCATCGCTGAGTTCGGTAGGTACATCTGAATATGGATGCGCACGACCGTAAGTCGATTTCGCATTTCATCTCAACGGGGTGTCCGTATCAGAACGGGTCGTCGGCGCAGGTGAACAGGCGGTGCGGCCTCGGGAATATCGTTTACCAGTAAACGGGGTGCGCGGCGGCGCAGGGGCGAGACCCGCAGGACCTCGACGGTCAACCGGCAACCACGCTGCGCGTGAGGAAAATCCCCGCGGCGATTCACCGATGGTGGCGTCCTGCAAATCCTTACGGTTCTCAGAACCTCATGGGACGTGATGGTGATGACTGAGTGAAGGCGCTACGGGAGCGCCGAGGCAGGTACAGCCACGCACACTGGCTCTTCAAGCGGAGGTCTGGCGACGTGTTGCATGCGGTCCAGGCGGCGGCGGAGGCCGAGCCGAGATGGCCAGTCGCGACAGGTCCGCAAATCGGATCAAGCACCCGGTTTTGCCGGTGCGTGGATGACACGCTCAGATGCGCGGTGAAAACGGAGCCGGATTCGGCGGGGGATTTTGGCAGTGGATTCGAGCGATCGAAAAAGCGCCTCCCACGTCCACCCCCTCCGGGGGCCACTCCCCCCCGGCGTTCCTTGGGGGGGAGTGTAATCCAGAATTGCGCTCAGCGCCAACGCTATTCGGAACGCCCATGTCAAACGCTATGAGCGGTGCTAGAAGCGGCGCCGCCGACGAATGCTCGACGCCACGCATGACAACACGTTTCGAAGCGCTCACAACACAGCGGGTGCAACAGCCGCAGAGGTGCGTGGCGAAGCGCTCGGATGAGCACTCGCACGAGCGCTGAAAACCGCGCCGCACACTCCCGGAGAGCGCGCTGAGTGAACGCCCCGATGAGCGCTCGACCGAGCGTGTCGAACGGCGGTGATGGGCGAGCCCGTGAAGGGGGTGATTCGATCGCGTCGAGCGCTCGTCACTCTGGCCTGGAGTCCCGTGCACAAGGGCAGTTTTCCTCACATAGCCGGGGCGCGCCGCACGGGCGACACCCCGTTGAGGAAAAACACGGGTTTCTGTCACTGTCCTCAAAGACGCATCCCCGGACGGCGTTCAGGATCGCAACGATCGAAAGGTACAGGCGGCATGAGCGGAAATCACGACCCTCTCAAGGACTGGTTGGTCGCGACGTGGCGCGAGATCTTCGGCGATTCCGGAGACGGTCGTGGCAACCAGGTCGGCGAGAACGGCCAGCCGACGCACATCCACCGGTTCACCCCGTTCTCCCCGATCGCCGTCGTCGCCGCTGGCGTTGCTGTGTACTCCCAGCGCCTCATGTCGGCGGCCCCCGACAACGAGACGGTCGTCCAAGCCCTGACGAAGCTGCACGACTACCGGGTGCTACTCCTCGCCGCCACCGTCGCTCTCGTCATCGTCGACGTCCTGCGCCACCGCATGCACAAGCGGTCGCAAATACTCGAATCGGTGGTCCGACAAGCCACCGGACATCTGCCGAAGAAAATCGCTGTCCCGCTCCTGTCCGGATGGCGTGTGATCCGATGCGCGACGATCAAACTGCACCGTGGCACCGTCATGCGGCCCAAGCAGTTCGAGGAGTTGTTCCGAGCGATCAATACAGCGTTCCCCAGCAGTGAAAAATGGGAGGTCAAAGTGCGTCACGAGGCCCACCGCGACCGCATCATCATCGCCCGCGAGGCCATCGAACCGGATACCCGCTCCTACCGTCAGAAGGTCCTCCAGACGGCGCTCGACGGCGCCTCGATCTTCAAGGACCCGAAGGTCACCGTCGATGCTGTCGACGAGGCCGGCATCGAGACCGGCTACCGGATCGCGTTCGAGAAGTCGATGAACGCAGGCGCCAGGGGTTTCCAGCTCAAGGTCGAGGAAGCCCTCGCCTCCCTGGCAGGGCAGCACGAGTCCGGCCGCAGCTGGACCACCGACTGGTACCCCGACAAGGGCTACCTGGTGATGCGTCTGGTGACCGCGATGCCCCCTCGGGTCGACCATCCGCTCGAATTGGTCGACGAGAACCTGCGGCACCTGCCGTATGCGACCGGTACCGCGGACCGAATCATGTACTGGGACGTCTCCACCAGTTCCAACAAACCGCACTGCCTGATCGTCGGCCCCACCGGAGGTGGCAAGACGTCGGTGATCCGTACCCTGCTCACCGAAGCGGCCCGCCGGGGAATCCCGTTCGTCGGCGTTGATCCGAAGATGATCGAACTCGACGGACTCGAGGGCTACCCCGGCTGCGGCGCGATCATCTACGACGCACTGCGCGCGGCGATGTTCGTGCGCGCACTGCATGCCGAGCTGATGGCCCGCAATGCCTACATCCATCAGATGAAAATCGAGGGCTCGCAGCTACCACTGATGATCGCGGTCCTCGACGAGTTCTTCATTCTCTCCGGCAAGTGGCAGCGGTTGGCCAAGACCGGCGACGACGAGACCCGCGCACTGCTCAAAGAACTCGACCCTCTCGGTGCGTGGGCCGACCTCGCTGTTCTCGCCCGCTCAGCCGGCATCCGGCTGTTGCTCGGTGTGCAGCGCCCCGACGCCAGCCTGTTCGGTGGTGCCTCCGGCAACGCGCGGGACAACTTCGGTACCCGCATCAGCCTTGGCAATTTGTCGCAGGACGGCGCGCTGATGATGTGGGGCGACTCGACCGTCGGTCGCGAGGTCGACACTTCCGTCAAGGGCCGCGGCATCGCGCTCGGGGACGACGGCATCCCCGTCGACGCGCAGATGTGGTGGACCCCCAACGTCGACCGCCACCCCAACAAGTGGAACCAGCTCGCCCAGAGCGAGAAGGCGATCATCGACGGCCTCATGCCCACCGAGGCCCCGCAGTTCACCTGCTACTCGCAGGATCTGGCCTCGTTCATCGAATCCGAGCGCGCCCTCGCCAAGCGGGCACGGAGAAACGGCAGTGCTCCCGAGCCGATCGTCATCGGCACGACCGCCACCGACGGCGACCGGGCGGCCACGCCACCGATGGTGGATGCCGCGCCCACCGACGATGACGACTTCTCAGACGTCATTCCGGCCTCCGCAGTCGAGGCCGGAATGACCGTCCTCGTCGACGACGACAACGGCGAACTCGTAGCGGTCACCGTCGACTCGGTCGACGTTCGCCGCGGCACCAAGGGCGAGGTCATCGAAACCGTCCTGACCGTCGGCACGGGCCGCGTGAAGACCCGCATCACCTACGACGCCACCGGCGTCGTCGTCCTCCCAGAACCCGACCTCGTCGGAGCGCCTGTATGACCGCTCGCGGTAACTCCAAATTTCCTCGAGGACACCTGCCGAGACTGACCCACAGCTACACCAACACCATCACCAACACCATCACCGAAAGGGAACACCCATGAGCCGCCGTATCTCCCAGTCGATCACCCCGACGACCGAGGACGTGGCCGCGCTACGCGGTCCGTTCGTCGCCAAGGGTGCGAACGACCCTGTCATCAAGTCGCTGCGGGAATACTTCAAGAGTTCGGTCCCCGCGTGGCTGGCGAAGCTCAGCGAGGAGCAGGAGCTGACCCGGGACCGGCTCGCAGAGATCCGGGCCGCCTCGTCGAAGCGCCGCGTCGTTATCGAAGCGCTGCCTGAGGGAAGCGCCCGCGACAAGGCCCTTGCCGAGCTGGAGACGGCCGAGGCCGTCGTCGACGACATGGACAACGCGCTGTCCGGAGCGAGCGCCTTCGGGGTCAGCTAGAGATGACGCCGACTGTCGATGTCGAGATCACCTCCAAGACCACTGCCCGCGCCACCCTGGCGGACGCCAACGTGCCTCCAATGAATCTAGAGGCGCACGAAAGCAAGACCCTCTCCTCTGTTGTGCACGAGTTTTTGCACAACATGGCGCAGGCCCAGGGCGTCGATGTCGAGGTGATCTACCGGACAGCCAAGGACACTCGGTTCCTGACCGTCGGCCCGGACGGGAAGGCAGAGGAACGTGCTCCGAGCATGCCCCCGCCGATCACCACCGAGGCCCCACCCGAACCGGTTTTGGAGCCTGTCTCCACGCCTAGGGGTGGGCCGGTGGTGGTGGCGGCCGAACAGATGGCCTACGAGCCTGCCCCGCAACCCGTCGATGCCTCTACACCATCCCGGGTGGGGCAGCGGCCGACAGGGCCGGCCACAGGCCCGGTCAAAGGGCCACTGGATGTACGCCCGCAGCTCTTCGCGCCGCACGCAACCCCCCACGACTCACCCGACGTGGTCGCGCCCGCCCGCAAAGGACTGCGCGGCACCCTCAACACGCTCGGTTTCAAGCTCCCCCCGAAATCGGGATCCTCCGAGGAACGCGCACGCCGCGCCGCCGCTGTGACCGGTCGGTATATCGCTACCATCGGCCGGCAGGTGCACGCCGACGCGACGATTGCGGTACTCAACCCCAAAGGGGGCGTTGGAAAGACACCGCTGTTGCTCGGCATCGCCGACACCCTCGCGATGTACCGGCCGGCGACCTCGATCGTCGCCTTCGACGTCAGCGACTCCGGCGGCGGCCTTGCTGACCGGGCCGCAGTCGGTGCCGACCACGGACCCGACGTATGGGATGTCCTCGAACACGCCGAAGAGCTGACAGCCCCCGGAGTGCGGGCCAGCGCGCTGGGAAGGTTCACGATCCGACAGCCCACCGGCGTCGAGATCGTGCCCGGCTACCGGCGGATCGCTGCCGCGGCTATCGACCGCCACGCCTGCGAGACCCTCGCCTCGGTCCTGCGCCGACACCGACAGATGCTGCTCGTCGACACCGGCAACAACACAAACTCCTCGGCATGGCAGTGGGCCACCGAAGCCGATGTCGTCGTCATTCCTGTCCCCCTGCGCGGCACGATCCCCGGCACGGTCGCCGAGATGATCGATGACTTGGCGGGTGTGGCACCAGAAGTCCTCGACCGAGTACTGATGCTGATCACCGAAGGGCCCGACGATGACCCGGAAACCGAATTCGACGACGTGGAGACCTTCATCAGGGGCGGCATCGCGCCGGACAGGTTCGTGCGCATTCCCTACGACCGGCTGCTGCACAGCGGCCGCATCACCTACCCGCAACTCCAGCCGAAGACCCGAACAGCGATGATCGCCGCCGCCGCGAAGATCGTCGAGCTGCTGAGCACCATCGACCCCACCACCGAGGGACTGATCGACACCACCGAATTGCACTCGATCGCCCGCCCACAGCCCATCACCCGTAATCGCTCGTAATCCTTCGCTCACGTCCCTCTCTCGAGCACCACAGAACAGGAGCTACACCATGCCCGTCACCAACCGCGCCACCCGCCGCCATGGCCGGCACCGCCGCCAGAGCGCCACCCAGACCGCGACCACGCTCGCGGTGATCACCGCCGCCCTCGCCTCCGGTCTCACCCTCACCCCGTCCGCGCTCGCAGAACCGATCCAGGGCGGCGTCACCGGCGAAAGCAACCAGGAAGGCGTCACCGGCGGTGACACCCAGACTGGAACCGCAACCCCGATACCTGCACCCGAGCCCGCAAACGTGCCCGAGACCCGGGCGGAACCCGTGTACTGGGTCGACCCGCCCGCCACACACCAGAACATCGAGTACCAGCCCCTCCCGAACTATGACTACGAGACCAACGCGTATGTGGCGCCGGAGGACTACTACGTCGCACCAGTGCAATTCGACCAGCTGCACCTGCCGACGCCGGTGGAGCCGACGAAGCCGTTCATCGCCCCCCGGGACACCCTTCGGCTGGGTGAGCTGCACATCAAGCAACCGAACTGGGTGTCCGACATGGACCGGGACCGCACCAACAACACGATGGCCGTTGTTCAGGCAGGGGTCTCGACGGGTTGGCGGTCGATCGGTGTGGAAACCTCGCGGGCCGACCGGATCGCCGCCGCGCAGGTTGGTGCCGGAGCAGCCGGAGCAGCGCTCGGCGCAGTCACCGCAGGCAGTGCGGCGGCCACCGCAGGCGCTCTGGTCGGTGGCACGATCGGCGGCCTCGCCGGAATGACCGCGGGCACCGTCTTCCTTCCCGGACTCGGGTGGGTGCCCGCCGGGATCGTCGGCACCGCCGCCGGTGCGGGAATCGGTGCCGCGGCAGCGGGCATCCCCGCCGCCGCAGCCGGAGCCCTGGTCGGCGGCGGAATCGGAGTGGCCGCGGTGACCCCGATCGCTGCCGGCGACAAGGGCGAACCGAAGGAGATCGACGTCCCGGACATCGACTCGGAAGCCGTGACCGTACAGACCGAGACGGTCCTCACCGACTGGCAGAACTCCGGACCGATCGGACAGGCAGCCGCCTCGGCAGTGCAGGACACCGTCGAGTCCGCGCCCGCGATCGACCACCAGGCCCGCGACTTCGTCGCTGCACAGCCCGGCGGGCAGCAGATCATCGAGCAGGTCGACACCACCATGAACTCGTTCTTCAACGACGCCACACCCGGCCTGGCCGCAAACCTGCTGTCGGGCGCCATCGGCGGCGGCATTGCGACCGCGAACTGAACCACGAAGGCGGGTGCACACCATGAAGAAGCCGACCCTCGGCCGATCGACGCCGCGACATCCCGCGGTACTCGACCTTCTCGGTAGCCCATCCACCATCGACCATCCGCCGGGCGCCCGCACCATGGCGCCCGGCGGCCCTGCAACACCACCGCCCCCACCCCGGTCTCCATTACCGTTCCCACGCGGCCGCCGCCCGGGAAGGAAGGCGGTGGCCGGCATTGCAGCGGTCGCCGTCGTGGTGGCCGGCGGGGTGGCCATCAGCCACCTGCGTAGCGGAGACAGTGAAAGTGCCTCTCCGGCGGCCACAACCACCCCCACCGCTGCCGTTGCAGTTGACGAGAACGGGTTGCCCATCCTCAACTTGCCCGAACCCGAGCAGACCGAAAAGACAACCGCGTCGGACGGGGATTGCCGGGCAGACCGCGGTGATCAGAAGAGCGGCGCAGGCGTGATCGCAGCCTTCAACCACGCGTACTACAGCCTGCGCAACGGCGAAGCTGCCCGGGGCCTCGCCACCTCCACCTCATCGGTGCTGCCAGGTCCCGAACTGCAGAAGGTCATCGACGCGGTCCCGATCGGCACCAACTATTGCCTCCGCACCGTCGAGCTGTCCGACGGGGTCTACCTGGTCGATCTGTCGGTAATGCAGCCGGCTCAACCAGCCAAACGCGGCACCCAGACCGTCACCACCCAGGAGGTCGACGGCAAATGGTACGTCGACGTCTTCAACTGAGGACCGCCCCCGAAAGGACTTCAGCGAAATTGATGCCCGTGTCCTGCACACGGCCGCGATGTGCAGCCACCATCGCAGCAGAGACCGGAAAAGGAGCCTGGGTCACGCCGACACCCCGTTGAGGCGAAACGCCGAAATGGGTGAAGGTAGGCGTCAGTGTCCGTTCCGGTAATCGAGGTGCCAATGCCCGCCAGACGTTCGAGAACCCGTCGCACCGTCGCGCTGATCGCCACTGCGACCGTCGCCGGCGGCGGCGTCGCGCTTACAGCACCCGCGATCGTCAACGCCGCCCCGATGAACTGCGCGGCGGCGTTCAACCTGTTCATCCCCGGCACATGGGAGACCAACGAGCACGCCGACCCAAACCAGCCGGTGGGCATGCTGGCTCCCGTCGCGGAGGCGATCAAGGCGAAGAACGGTGCCCGAGCGCAGGTATACACGCTGCCGTACATGGCGCGCGCGTTCGACAATGGCCACACCTACGCTGACAGCAAAGCCGACGCGGTCAGCAAGGCCACCGCCGTGCTGAAGAACTACGCCGACAAATGCCCGGACGCGAAGATCACCATCACTGGCTACTCCCAGGGTTCCGATGCAGCAGGTGATCTCGCGTCTGCCATCGGAAACGATCAAGGACCCGTCGACGCGGACCGGGTACTCGGTGTGGCCTTGCTCGCCGATCCCGGTGCCGGTACGAAGGGCGCCGCGACGGTCGGTCCGAAGACCTCCGGGCAGGGGATCGCCGGTCCCCGGGAACAGGGCATGGGCAAGCTGTCCGGGCGGGTGGCCTCGATCTGTGATCCGAAAGACCTGTACTGCTCGATCCAGAAGGGCGCGAATCCGTTCCTCGGATCGCTCGGATCGATCCTGTCGAAGACCACCGGCGCCACCGATACCGGAGGCGGTAACGCGGCAGTCGCCACCGCACTGACCTCGGACTTCACCGACGCTGACCTGCCCGGTCTCGGTTCGAATGTCGACGCGCTCGGAAAGCAACTCTCCGGTATCGATTCCGGCGGCTCCGTCGATGTCGCGCAGATCGCTGACACTGCGACCTCGCTGTCGAAGACCCTCAGCCCCCTGGCCGAGCTGCTCCAGTCCGGGGCGGCAAACAGTGCCGCCACCATGGGCCTCGCCGCAGCCCCGGCTGGCACGCCGGAAAACGCGGCCGCGCAGGTCCTGACCGCAGCCAGCCGAGCGGACCTGACCGGTGCGCTGGACTCGGTGGCCACCATCGCGAACACCGCGGCCGAGCTCTCGAATAGTGGCACCACCACACTTCCCCCCACCGACCCGCAGATCTCGCAGCTCTCCACTACCGCCGCGTCGCTCGGTAACCAGATCGCCCCCGTTGCAAGCACACCCGCAGATGCCCTGTCGACCGCGTCGAGCGTGTTATCGGTCCTCAAACCGACAGTCGTCGTCGAGCAGGCCCTCAACGCGGTCACCGGCATCACCGCCCTCGACATCCCGAAGATCTTGCACAACCTTATGGTGCTCCCGCAGAAGATCGCCGCCGGCGATGTCCGCGGTGCCCGGGACGCCGCCCGAGAGTTGAACGTGCACTTCGCGCCGTTGGTGAAGATGGCCGCCGGCGTCGACCTAACGTGGGTGTCCCAAATTCTCTCGATCATCCCGGACCCGACCGGCTACACCCAGATCGCAGCCCTGGTCACCAGCATTCTCGGCAACGTCGACGTGATCAAGCTGGCCAACATCGCCGGCCAAGCCCAGGAAATCGCCTGGGCCGGCGCCGACAAACTCTTCCCACCGCCCGGCGTGCTACCCGATCCCATTGGTGCCGCGGCGCAGACCGCGGCGTTGATCCCCCTCGGCCTCGAACTCGCCTCGGTGGCCGCGAACATGCTCACCGGTAAAGCCAGCAAGACCGACCCCGCGCTACTCGGCAAGCAAGCCAACCCGGTCGGGAACGCGATCACCACACAAGCGCAAACCCTCGACCTACAAGGACTCGCCGGATCGGTGTCCACGATGGCGCGCTCGCAGGGGGCCGAGGATCTCGCCGCGGTCGTGGGCGAGGGCCTGAATGCGGCCAGCTTCTTCGCCTCCGGTGCCCACCAGAGCTACCAAACCCTGGTCGTCGACAACGCCGGCCGCAACGCCATCGAGTGGGTCTCCGACTGGCTGAACCTGCAGATCACCCGCGCCGTCTGACGAGCCGGCGGCGTCAGTCCACGAGCGCACGAGAAGAGGCACACGCGATGACAACCCACCGATCACACAACCCGTCCGCACGCTGGACCTGGTGCAGGCGCTGCAAACAACGCGGCTACTTCCTCCGATCCGACGCCAAGATAGTCCGTAAACGTCTCCACACCACCAGAGGTCTCGCAGTCTTTCCCTGCCCGCACAACACCGACCTGTATCACGTCGGCCAACGCCCCACCGCACTCAGTCGAGGCATCATCACCAGACACCAATTACGCAGGCACTCAGGCCAAAAGTCGCCTGGCGACGGTAGGCAACCACCACACCCGCGAAACACGCCCTCGAGCTGAGACCCGATAACGACCACGCTTCGGCCGACCCACCGCAGACGCTACTAACCACCGCCGAAGCACACCGACTATCGATCCCACGAAAGGCGCGCATGAACAGCTTCTCGATTTTGCGAGGTCACCCGACATCGCCGGTGATCCTGCACGTACCGCACGCCTCCCGCAAGATTCCCCCGCACCTCCGCGCACAACTGCTGATCGACGACGCGGCACTCGACGCCGAACTGGACGAGGCCACCGATACCGACACCGACCTGATCGCCACACTCGGCGCCGACCACGCCCGCACCCATCCGTGGATCGTGAACAATGCCCTCTCCCGACTGATCATCGACCCCGAAAGGTTCCCCGACGCCTCCGAACCGGCCGCTGCTTACGGCCGTGGTGCCGTCTACACCCGCGCATGCGACGGAAGACCTTTGAGGGACGAACCATTCGCCGACACTGAGACACTTCTCGACGAATACTTCCATCCGTACGCCCGCGCCGTCGCCGAACTCGTCACCGATCGCATTGCCGCATGCGGACAAGCGGTGATCATCGATGTGCACTCATACCCCAAACGACCCTCCGGATTCGAAAACCCATCCGTGATGCGACCAGCCCTGTGCATCGGCACGGATCCCCTCCACACACCGGACTGGTTGACGAGCACAACCCGTCAGGTCTTCCGGCCCCTCGGAGAGATCGCTGAAAACACCCCCTACGCCGGGTGCTACGTCCCACTCGACCGCTACGGCCACGATAAACGCGTATCCGCCGTAATGATCGAGCTGCGCCGCGACACCTACCTGCCCGACGATGGCCGCCCCGGAAAACTCTCGGTCACACAGCTCGGCGAATACCTTGCCGAACTCATCGACACCGCAACCGAGGTCGGCACCGATGTGTAAACCCAAACCCGGACCACGCTGCACCCCGCACATGCGCAACCGCCTCAGCAGCGCCGCTACCCGGCTGACCGAAGCCCGCCGAGACCTCGACGCCCAACCGAGCGCCGTCCACCTCCAACAACGGCTGACCAAGGCCGAATCCAACCACGCCGAAATCCAAGCCCTCTACGACGCCACACCCGGTGGCCAACAGGAACTGCGGTCGGCGATCAACAGCGAAGCCGGGCCCGCACGAAGCGACCTCGAGCGCCGCTTGGCCGCAGGTGACAGACTGCGTGCGAACCAAATCGAAGCACTGAACCGCGCCCGGAACGCTGGGAAAGATGTCCAAACCGAAGGAGCTGACCACCATGAATCACGAGCCGATGACGCAGGAGCGCAGGGAGGCGTTCTGGCGGAAGTACCGGTGGACGCCCGATCTGCCGCCGGAGCAGCGCAGGGCGATCGAGCACGTCTGGACGGACGAGAAGATCGAGGAAGCCGAAGCCCTCGGCTTCTGATTGGGGGCCGCCGAGTCGACCCGCTCGCCGCACATCGTCGGCAAGAGTCCGAGCGAGCCGAATTCGCGGCGCGCGGGCTATCGAGCCCGACCCTGTACGAGCTACCTTCGTCGGATGCGGATCTGTACCGCGCCCAAATGCTGGAACTGACCCGCAACAACCGATACGCATCCTCGGTCTACGTCTATGACGAGAGCGAATACGCCGAAATGAGGATGCTGGTCACCGACGATGGAAAGGCTGGCATCGCCCTGAAGGACGATGAAGTCGTCTCAGTTTTCTCCCACAACGACGGCGCGCATCCCAACGCGGCACCATCGATGCTGCGCCAGGCAACCTTCCTCGGAGGACGACGACTCGACTGCTTCGACACGGTCCTGCCGAACATCTATGCCGACGCCGGATTCGTCCCCGTCGCCCGGCTTGCATGGAACGACGACTACGCACCCGACGGCTGGGACTACGACACCTACCATCGCTACAACAACGGACGGCCCGACGTCGTGTTCATGGCCCACGATCCAGCAGCGGTCGGCTCACTGTATGACCGGGCGGCCGGTGAATACGTCAGCGACTACGACTACGGTATCGCTGCGGCGAAGGCATACCGATCCCCAGGGGCAAAGGCGTAGGTGCTGGCGCGTCGTCCACGGTGAGAGTGCCTTCGCACGCTCCGTCGTTGGCAAGAATCTCCACCGGGCGGTGTCACATGAAGGTAGAGCGGTCCGGGCGCCAATTCGCCCTCGATCAGCACGGATCACGGGAGATGGTGTCGGTGATCGTTTTCCGGGTGAGTTCAATGCGCCTACTGGGCAGGACGATCACGTCCGCCACGACTACTGACGGTCGAGTATGTCGAAGTCCAGCTAGTCACTCGGATTCTGCCGATAGCGCAACCGCCCTACCGGAGAATGCAGCGCGGCTACCGCAAAGGATATATAATGGTTTCTTCGGTGGCAACGAAGTTCCTTTGGTCTTCAAGGTCCCTCCACGCTTTACCTGGCCGGATGTTGAGCACTCGAATCGCCAGCCCCACCCTGGCATCGTGCCAGGACCAGGTTCGGGTAGAAATTTCGCTCACCCAACACTGCCCGATTTCGGTGCCCAGTAGAAGGGCAACCTTTCCGTTTTCGGCACACTCGATACTGTGGATGACACCCTCCACAGCCTCGGGAGTATCCCAGTCTCGTAATGCGATCCAGCTTGCGTCGCACCTCGGCCGGTCCCGGCAATACTTGCAGTTCCGCGACGTCGGCGCAGCCGTGCGCATTCCGTTCTCCCACATCTCGCGAGTTCTTACTACCTCAGCTACTGTTTCCGAAACCGCTGCCGCCTGAACGTCGAACGTCAGGAGTCCCTGTTCGAGGCTGAACAGGTCAGCCCGAACCGGGAGTACTCCGAGCGAATGCTCGATGAGGTGCGCATACAGCAGCAGTTGCCGCCTAATGCTCGGTGTCGGTCCGCCATTGACCCAAACCTTCCGACCTGATTTCAGGTCCATCACGCGGGGTGTGGCTGCGCCCCTCATCACGACATCGGGGCGCCCCCAGAGTTTTAGCTTGTCGTCACGAAGAACAATTTCGCATAAAGGTTCTGACTCCGGCCCAAACTCCTGCAGCGCGTCGACAATACCTCGTGCTCGAAGCCGCAATCGGCTGCCAATGAGGCGTACGCGACCGACATCTGCCCCTGCCGCCCGAGCCGCATCTGCGAACCGGGAGCGAAGCTGAGTACCCTCAGGATCGTTGTGCCATTCTCCCGACTCGATCCATTCCTGGACCGAGCGATGAGCAATCGAGCCAACATCGGTGGCTGTGTCGTCGACATGGCACTCGTGTGACGGCGGCGGCGCCCACGTCAGTGTGCGTGCCGGGCATGCGATTAATGCTGCCGCTGACGTGGGCGTCAACCACCTGTCCCTCTCGGACATTGGTTATTCGGGATTCACTGCGCGTCCTGCAAGCTCTAAGACCGCGGCGGGGTCTCGGTCTAGCACGAAACTGTCGACGGCGATCACAGGGCTTCCGTCCCCCAGCTTGAATTCCACTTCGGCGAACGCATCGGCCATACGCTGAGACATCGGTGCGTCCCTGCCGACCTCTGCGGCCTCAAAAGGGTGACGGACGATGATACCCAACCGCCCGTAGATGTTGCTATCGAGCACGGCCGCTGCTACCGCTGTGCCAAGTCCGTCGATTGGCTTAGCGCCATACGCCTCCGACCACTTGCTGAGGACCTTTTCCTCGTATCGAAGCCTGTCGGGCAGGGGCTTGCCTTCGAGAAGGGTGAACAAGTCGCCCGCGAGTGACCAGTCGAGCAATGCGTGGTAGGCCATATTCCCGTAGTCACGAAGGCACCTGTAGCACGACGAGGTACACGTCGCCGCGTGCTCGTCCGACGCCAACTCGTCCAGGTACTGCCTTACTCGGTCCAAGAATCGGGGAAGCACATCGGGAGATCCCAGATGACTGCTGAACCCAGCGCCATTTTCCAAAGTGTCTGCGATGAACGCGAATAATGATGGCTCGTCCCTTTCGACACCGGAATAGATTCCTGCGGTTAGCTCAGCAGGCTGTATATCGAGATATGACGCAGCTACGGTGCGGAGAAGGAACGCAAGTGAATACCACGCTGCCCTGCGTCCCTCCGAGCGATCCGGCACGTTGTGGGGCTGTGAACCGTTCCCGTCGAGATTCAGCCGGATTCCGGCTTCTCTGTCGACAGCGATGGAGGAACCCACAAACAACAGGTCGGTGGGTTGGACCGAGCCCAATGCGATACGAGTTGCCTCACCGGTGACCGCGGTTTTGTCGGCCTGGCCCCGCTCTATCGCGTCGACGGATACGTACCCGCCGTCCCAATATGACCCCGGTTTCACCTTTTTGAAGTCGAAAAGCTTGCCGCCGCGATCATTGATGACGTACCTATAGCCCGCACCTGAATACGCGACGGCTGCGCCTTCAGTAACCTTGACCAGCTTCTCGAAATCAGTCATCGCTCTGGCTGCCGTTGAACGCGAACTCCAGGCAAAGTTGCCATCAAAGTCTCGTTTGAACCCCGCGCTGTAGCCAAGAGGCTCGTACATCGGGACCGTATCGAATCTTCCCGGCTCGGCCCCGCAACGCGGGCATGGACCGGACTGCTGATCCGAATCCGCGGGACGCTCATCGAGGTACGAACAACTTCGGCACACATCGATCTGTCGAAGCATCCCTAGCGGTTCACGCTCGGGAAGCACCTTCGGGCCAGCTGGTCGATAGGCGACGATGCCCGAGACCGGATACACCGAACCGTCGCGAACCAATTCACTGGTTGGCGCAAACTGGGACACCGCCATGGCTGAATCCCGGTCGATCACGTCGGTCGGCGGCCACGGATAGGACCTGCCCGGCTTCCTCAGATAGAGGTTGCGCACCTTCGTCGGGAATCCGAACATTGGCATCAGCCCCTGTTCAGCGAGTCGCTGACTAAGGTCCTCGGCGCCTGCCTTTCCGGCAGATCGATCGATATCTCCTACAAGTTTGTTCTGGATACGCCGTACGTATTCGCCACTTCCTGCCCCGAGCCGGGATCGATCGGCGAGTGCCTTCGCAACCTTCTCGATCGTCGAACCGTTTTCCGAAAGCCACCTCGCGATGTATTGGCGCACGACGGGCCATTCGTCGGCACGCCCGAACTGACCGTGAGTATTGGTTCCCACGCCCGAGTAGCTCGGCAGGTCGTTCAGATGATTCGCGATCTGGCCAAACGCCATTCGCAGCGTCTCCGCTGTCAACATGCGGAAGTAGATCGACTCCTGATCGAGCGCCAGGTATGGCTCCGGGGTGGGATCATTCGTGATGCGCTCGGGTCGTTCGAAGTAGTACTCGTCGTGGCTCCGGCCACGGCATACTGTGAGAGCCATAGCAACTGGCGAGTTCCGTCGCCCGGCTCGGCCGACACGCTGCTGATAATTGAAGCGACTTGGTGGCATATTTCCAAGCACCACTGCCTCGAGTGTGCCGATGTCGACACCCGCCTCCATGGTGGTTGTAACTGACAGAAGGTCGACACCATCGGCGAGTGGATTCTCATTACCGTCGAGGAATACTCCCTGGAAGCGAGCCTGACGGGATTGCGCATCAACTCGGTCAGTCTGCCCTGTCAGCTCAGCAGCGTTGAGGCGGAAGCGTCCGATCGACTTGGAAGCTTTCCATCCGTAATAATCTTCTGTTGTCCGCACTGGTTCGTCGTCGACCGGGAGCTTGCGTGCGCACCGCGTGCAGATACCCGCACCGCGATGTAGGTGAGGGCGGTGGCAGGTCTCGCAAACCCACCATTCGGGACCCGGCTTGCGTAACACCGCCTTGGTGTCGTCGATGAGGTACTCGCGGACACCATCGCCCCATTGCCGCACCACGCGCTCCTGGACATCGTCGGGTTCCAGGGAGTGCGTCTGTGCAAGTTTCAGCCAGAAGTCCCGTAGCTTTCGGGGAGGATTGTCGGCCGGATTCCGCATCTCGAAGAATCGCCGCATATCGCCGAGCACACGTAGGCTCGAGCGCGCCATTGCGATGTCGGTCGTGGACCCAACCTCGTCGTCGGCAGAATCTCCTTGGAGAGCAATCCATCCAAGGCCGAGCGACTCAAAATCCCGTCCCGCACTGGAAACCAGGCCACCGAGGAATTCGTCCCGTAGCCCAAGCTCGATGCTGCCAAGCAAGCTCTCCTCCGAGGACTCAAGCCCGCCACGAGCCTTTGGAATCCCCGTTTGTGGCCAGTTGTACAGTGCGGGCCAGCCCGATGGCTTTCGTTCGGCCGCATTCTTTCCTGCAGCCCTGACGACCGACGTCGCGGACAACGATGACTTGGGTCCACCGGGATTAACACCCATTACAAGCAGCTTGTCGCGCACTTCCTGGCGAAGCGAGACGAGCGATGCGGGGCCGCTGAATCTTCCTTCGAGAGCGGCGAGTTCTTCCGCCGAAGCCTCTTCCGATTCCTCCCATATATCGCGAAGCCGCGAGAACGTGTCACCGTCACGCTCGCGAAGCACCTTAATGGCGGCTTTAGCGTCATCGCTGCGGTCCCCATTACAAACCCACCGCTGCGCCAGGACGAGTAGTTCACTGGAATCGCCAGACTCGGCAAGCGAGTCGTGAAGCAGGATACGTACGAGGTCCTGGTAATGACGCAGGCCGATACCAGACGACAGTTTCGCCGCATCCTGTCGGCTATCCGTAAACACGATCAGCTTCTTGTCGTTACCCGGCAGCTGATCGGCCAGATCCGTAATGAGGACCTGGTTGATCTTCTCGAAACCGGTACGCATCGTCCGGATCGGAGAACGCAAGCGGAGTGGATCGGTGAGCTGCACAGCGCCAGTCTTTGTGCGCTTGATTTCCCAGTCGTCGCTGCAGTTTGGGCACTTCGTCGGGATGCCGGAGAGTCGAGCGGGCTCGATCTTCGGCTTGCCCGCGTTGGCCCCCCTCTTGTCGACCTTCGACCGTACGCGGAAACTCCAACCTGTATGGCCGTTGGAAACCGCTTTGAGTTCACCGTTTGCTGGGTTCAATGCACTACGGTAGAAGCCAAAATCAACGCTATCCGTCGTCCACTCATACCCTGCCTCGTCCAGTTCGGGGTTCGTGGTCCGCGGCCAGTACACGAGGTAGTTGTTGGCAGTCCGTTCTTGGGATACTTGGTCGGGGATTTTGCCGAGTTCGGGGATGTCCGCCAGAAGAAGAGCTTTGAGCTGCGACTTCTGCGTCTCCCCCTGAGTGGTGAACCCGCCGAGGAAGACGTCACCGCAGTTCTGGCAGTAGAGAAGCTCGAGAACGCGAGAACCACAGTCACAGCGTGACCGAGGTTCTGCAAAGAGACGGCCAACGGTACGGTCGCCGTACGTACCACCTGGAATTTCGTCGCAGTGCCGGTCCGTGCATGCCCAAATCCCCGGGACATTCCGGAAGAACATATGGCTCCGAAGGCGCGGCCACCCACTGCCGGACTCGACGGACACCCTCTTGAGGAGTCTTTGAGTCTCCTGGACGCCCTCGGCATGAGACAGGCCCGGATACAGAATGTCGGCAAGTTGTTCTTCGGATTTCGCTTCCGTGCGGTTACTGAGCTTTCCGGTGCTGTCGGCACGGAAGGCGTTCTCGAGTGCCGCCGCTGGATCGACCGTAGGATCAAGTGTCTGATTTGCCGGGCGTTGAAGTTCACCTTCGAGGAACTGAAAGCTATCGGCATCGACTCCAAAGAATTCCTCGAGATACCCTCGGTCACGGTGCGCCTCGAGTGAGGCAGATGCAGCCAGTACCCTCAACTTCTCGGGGTGATCGGTGATGCCCAATCTATGCTTTAGATTCCGTATCAGCAGCGCCACTTCAGTGCCGGCTGTGCCTCGGTACGAATGCAATTCGTCGACCACGAGCGTAAACCGATGGGACTCGTCCGAGAATAGCCAGTCCCTTGTTGACTCGAAGAAATGCGCGTCACGGTCTCGCAGGAGCATCACGTTGAGCATCGAATAGTTCGTGATCAAGATGTCAGGCGCGGCGGCGCTCATGTCCCACCGCGAGACCATCTCCGCGCCTCCCAGACGGGGCACGAAGTACCGTTGGTCGTCATCTTCGGCCTTCTCCGCCTGCGCCGCAAGCTTCTCGGTTTCGAGGAGATAGCGTGCCAGATTGCCGAGCGCTAGCTTATCTGTCGGCGCACCGGTAACCGGTGTTGCGCCGGTGTACCGGCCAAAATAGAAGCGATGCCCGTTTCGGTTCCGGTCGAGCCACGCGCGGACGTTGTCGCTGTCGAGCGCTTTGCGCAGACGGATGAGCTGATCATCGACTAGCGCATTCATCGGATACAAGATCATCGTGCGAACGGCTGCTTTTCGTCCGGTCTCACCCTTGCGTTGAGGAATAAAGTTGCGCCCGGCGGTCGCCCACCAACGGTTCGGAGTAGCTACGCCGGCGCCCTGCCAAGACCGGGATTCCTCTACGAGGCCCGCCAAGACTGGAAGCAGGAAGGACTCCGTCTTGCCCGAACCGGTTCCGGCGGTTATCACGACATTGCGTCCTGGCGTCGAGCCGTCAATGAGAGACTGTTCCTGGTGCGTGTATAGCTGAAGATCACTCGGGACAAGACCGGCGCCGAGAAATTCAGCGCATTCATCGCGCAGCCCAGCTGCGCGAACAGAATCCGAAAGACTTCGCCCGCTGGACATGTACTGCGGGCGAACCTCGATCAGCGGTCTCTGATACACCCCCCCTGGCTGATCGAGCAGATTCTTCCGTTCCTTCTGCATTCGCTCATCCTGAAGGCCGAATGGCGAATCATAGTATCGAAAGAACGCCTCCCGAAGCGATTCGAAGGTTTCGATTGCGCCAAGCTCATTTGCGTGATCCTGAGTCACTTCTTCCCCTTTTTCGGGTCCCGTGCGGGCAATATGGTCAGCTGCTGCCGCAGTGACGCGGCGACGGTCTCCGCGATATCTCTCGGAACATTGACGTATGTCGTACTTTGCGTTTGCCGCGAAATTCGCGGACCAAATCCCGAGCACAAACCCAGGATTCGCCGCTGCGCGTCCGGTAGCGAAGCCCCATTGTCGACCATGAAACTCCCTAGTGCGCTCAAGCCGCGACCGGATTCCGGACGCCAGCGAACCAGATCGTCGGAGGGCCTCGCCGCCAAATACACGCCCTCAGCCCGTTCTGTCCGGTACCATTCCCCATTTCTATGAACGGAGTAATGCTGAGTGCCGTTGATTTCCTGACGGTACAACCCGTCGATCCACGCACCCGAGCTTTCGAGGGCTGTAAACCGCTTGTCCACTCTGGACCACAACCCGATAGGAGCACCCTGCCGCGATGGGCATGCCGCACGTTCCCCCACGCCTATCATCTGCAGGTTATCCGCTAGCTGCCGGTATGAGCCCGGAATAAATCGGACACCGAGTGTCTTTGCTGCCGCCTGAAGATCATCGGCCGAGCTGTATCCGATGAAAACGGCGGTCGGAGCAGGCAGATCGTCTTGGTTTGCAATCCCAGGGGCGCGACTGAGTACTGGGTCGTACTCGTCGTCCGCCCGGGCTAGCTTCTCGACCAATGAGTGCGGACGGCCGCCGGTCAGCAGCGCGTACCCATACCCTCCGGGGATTGTGGTCAGCACCGGTTCAGCAATGACCCAGGTGTCACTTCGCCAGTCGACGTTGATGCGCCCCAGCGTGACCGCATCCCTGATCCACCGTCCAGCGATAGACCGTGCCTGGTGTACTGATTCTTCGTCCATGAACCAGCAAATCCGATCACGCAGTGCGCGCAAACGCCCACCCGCCAGCTCGCTCATCCAGCACAGCATCACATCAGCGTCCATGCGAACCCCATTTCGTCCATGCCTTCAGATACAGGGCGAGGAAGAAGTCCGATTCACCCAAACCTGATCGCTCAATGAGCGCCCACAATGCCTTTGATTCTCGATTTAAGTCACGAAAGTTCGGTGTATGTAGAGCAACACGATCGATACTGCGAACGTGTTGACCAAGCACCCGGACGATCCACACGTCGCGGGCAGAGAGGCGGGGCTCGTACCGATACGGTGGCGCGAGTCCGGACTCGGCCAGCCATTCAGGTGTGTCGGGGTCCTCGACACGCTCAGCGTGACCTGTGAAATCGATTGTCCATACTTCGGTCCGACCACCCGGTGCGACCAGCGTGGGACTGGATGGTGCGTCAGCAGTCACACTGTCAGTCCACGGCTCGAGATCGGCGAGCTCGCGATTCGCCAGAACTTCGCCGATTTCCGGAGTACCAGCGCAAATGTGAAACACCAACCTGTGACCGTCCACAACAAGTTCATACCGACCGGGTGTTAGCGGGACCTTGGCACGGAGCTTTATGGGAAAGTCGCTTGTCCGGAGTCGTTCAGCTTGCACAACTCCGTCCAATGACGCGTCCACATGGCGGGGCTCGGTCCCGACCGGCAGCAGGAGGTCAGGTTCCCCGCCGGCGATGTAGTGGTTGTTCCGTGCGAGGGGGACCGGAAGCCTGAGACCGTTCACGAGCCGGGGCACCGGCGGATGATCGGGACGTAGTTGGTTCGTCAGTGACGGGTCGAGGGCGCCGATCACCGATTCGAATGCCTCTTGGTCGGAGAAAACCACGTTGCGATAAATCAGCAATCGAGGGATCAGCGCATTTTCGTGCCGCTGTAGGACCGGAGCCCAACCCCGCTCAGCCCCGGCCCGGAGAATCGTCTCGACCTCGGCTTTACGTGACGCTGCCACGACGAGGACGTGCTCGGCATATGGCTCGATACCTTGCACTTCTACCCATTTTCCAGCACGCGGATCGTTCGCTAGAACGTAGATCTCTTTCGGTTTGTGAAGGGCGAACGCATTGTTTCCCTCAGCAGTAAACCGTTCCCGTATCGATCCGGCCACAGTCGGCAGGGGTGCAGACAATGTGTATAAGTCGCCATAATCCGGCCAGGCAATATCCACAACAGTGCCATCCGAGAAAGTCAACGTGTCGGACTGCAGCTCCTTCCGCGTACCCAGCTCCCACGTGCATTCCCACGCATCCAAGTCGACGGTGAGAAGAAACGGCATCCAACGCCGGCCACCGGTGGCGAGGACGTTACCGTCCCATGTCGTGGCCATACCCATCAGTGATGGGACGATCAAGTCCTCGGCCAATTGACTGTCGAGGACTTTGGAGAAGCCGCGTGTGAAGCCGCGATCACGCGTGCACCATAAGCGCAGTGCGCGTAGCAACTGCACTGCGCTGGGTACTGCGTCGGAATCCAGCTCGATCGCCTCGAAGAATGACGTCATCCGAGCGCGATCGGAACCACGAATCACTGCTTGCGACAGTGAGTAGCCGATCTGAGTGAACTGATTGTGGTTTCTCGCGGTCAAAGGACCGAAGTCGCCCGGCTGCTCGTCGACCCAGTTAACCAGTCCTTCCCACATCGCCGGAACGTCGTCGAAACTGCTTTTGAGCTGGCCCGCATCAACGCTTTGGCCGCCTTGTTCAACGAGCTCAACGAATCGGGGATAGTAGGCGTTCGGCGAGAACTTAGCGTCCCACTTCATCCGAGTTGCAGCCAGCACACTCAAGGCGAGCAAGGGCAAAGTCGGCGGTGGGGTGATTCGAGCGCCCTTTCGCCAGCTCATGGTCTTCAATCGGATCGATTCAAAGAGTTCGTCCGGTTTCCGGAAATTGAACGCCGACACGACTGCACGCGAGAGTGAGCGCACTGGGTCGGATTGCGCCGCGTCGAACCGGCGACGGAGTTCGCCGTCATCGGCAAAGAGGGTTATCGGTCCCCTACATTTGGCCGGGGAGAGATACGCATCCGCGAGGTGCTCTTGCCACTCGTCGTAAGTCCAACGATCCTCCATGTAGTGCATCCCCCTTACCTCAACCACGGGGGCTGGTCGAGTTGACCTGACGGTCTCGTAACCCAGTTCACGCAGTGTTGCCGTTTAAACCGTGCGGCGGACTCGTCGCGTTACACGCACTCTGGAGAACCGGTCCCAAGTGGTTGCGCAGGTGGAGCAGCTAAAGGTCAACTCGATGCTCGGCGGCACCGTGTGCGCGGGCGATGCACGGTATCCCCGGTTGGCTGAGTCTTCGCGACCTGATCTGGGAGTACTTGCGAGTGCTGGCGTGCCGACCTAGGACAACTGATCTCCACCATACGAATCAGGCCGGACAGATATCCGCCAGGAACCAAGTAGCCTGATGGTCCGGATCTTGCAAGCATCCGTGTCCCAGGCCTTGCGAGCAATACGTCGTTCAAATGACACGAACAGAAACCGGGACCAAAGCCTCTGGCCCAGAGCGTTTGGCCCAGCCCATGTTGCCCGGAACGCCACAGGCTGAAAAGGAAGTCGAGCACGGCCGGTGCCATGCTTCAAGCCACGCTGGGTGTCGGCATGTACGACGTAGACGACACGCCCGAGGCCATTGGAATCGGCCGTCGGACAACGAAGGCGAGGCCGCATGGTGCCCTCGCTCTAGCTGTGATCTCGTACGTACTCCTGCAGTGATCGCCGGATCACATCGGAAATTGTCTCGTCCCGTCGATAGGCGATCTGCTTCGCCGTCTCCCACAGCTCAGGGTCGACGCGAATCGCCTTCTGTGGTGTGCCCTTGCTCATCGGGCGTACAGGGCATCGACGGCATCGATGACGGCCTGAACGTCGGTCGAGGGCATGTCTTTTGCCCAGGTGATGCCGAGGTTCCCGGCCTGGCGCTGAGCGGTCATGTGCATGACGACGTCGGGGGTGCCGTGTTTGGCGGCGAGGGCGGGGATCCAGTCGTTGAGTGTGCGCATTTTCGTGTTCCTTCCGTGGGGTGTATAGACACCGTAGCATGGTGTCTATACACCCGTGGTGGGAATACCAGGATCCTCCGGGCCAGGCGTGGCCATCCGCTGATCTCTGCGTCAAGCGCTGTTTGATCCCAATTCATTTCGGCGGAATCGAGACGGAGATCAGAGAACCGTTGTCCGTCACTGGCCGACCTCGCGATTCGCCGCAGCACCGGGCAGGCCATCGACCGGCGAGCTGCCGCAGATCCGGACACTGTCACCAATCAGCCAGAGACCTCGCCTGCCACGGTAGTCACATGAGCACACCGGGGCGTCCGTGTCGTATCCACCGCCTGGCTTCTGCGCCTCAGCGGTGAACTATGGGCGGCACCCGCTGTGTCCTTCGTGCTCCTGTTCGCGACGCATTCTCCGGTCGTGATGCGACGAATGGACGCTCGACCGGGAGGGTTGCTGAGGCTGCTCGCGCCTGGCGGTGAGCAGGCACTCAGTTACCTGATCAGGCAGTGAGTGAAGCCGTGACCGTGGCGAGCGCGTCGTCGAGGGGCACGTGTTCCCAGATTCGCAGGACGCGCCAGCCTGCCGATTCCAGGAGGCGGGTCTGTTCCCTGTCTCGCTCGGCGTTGCGTCGCAGCTTGGGGGACCAGTAGCGTTCGTTGACCGCGGGATTGCGTCCGTGTTCGGGGCATGAATGCCAGAAGCATCCGTCGACGAATACGACGACCTTCCGGCGTGTGAACACGATGTCCGGACGGATCAGCTTGCCGTCGATGCGGATCGGGAAGTCCTTGCGGTATCTGAACCCGAGCGCGTGCAGGGCCGATCGCAACCGGATCTCCGGCTTGGTGTCGGCGCGCCGGATGGCCTGCATGTTGCGTGACCGGCCCGCCGATGTCGCCACGACGTCGTAGCTAGGTGGACCCGGTCCGGTCCTCGGCGCTCGCGTCTCGGATGCCATGTCCGCAGGCTAGCGCGATTGTTGTCCAGTCTGTGCTGGGACTCAGACGTCCGCGTCGACAGAGACGTCTCAGCTGACCGCAGGCTTGTCTATTCCTCGGCCTTGCCGAACAGGGGTGCGGGTGTGGTCGAGTCCTCACCTGGGGCGGCTCGCCGCCAGTGTTCCCCCTTGATTTCGACGCCGGTGCTGGATTCGGCGGGCACGATCCGTACGGAGATGTATTCCTTCCTGCTGGGTACGGGGACCCCGAGGTCTGCGGCGATCTGCTTCTGCTTCTCCCACGTTCCGCTGATAATGATGTACCCCTCAGGGGCGAGGGCGGACCGGGCGCCGCCGTTGGCCCTGACGCGTTTCTGGTCGTCGAGTTGCATCGCGACGGTCCGGACGGCGCTGCGGTGCACCAGTTGCCCTTCGGCGAGGCGGAAGAGCTGGTTGGTCCGCTGCGTGCCGTGCTTGCGGGTGAAGAGGTCGTCCACGGCGGGCCGGGGGAGCTGCAGGAGAATATTCGCGGGCATCGCGGCGTCCTTCCACAGCCAGCGCACCGAGGACCTGCCGAGGGCGTTGAGGGTGGTCTTCTTATCCCGGTTCGCCCCCTCCAAGCGGTATTCCTGCCGGACGCGGACCAGGCCAAGGGACCAGATCGCGCGTTCGTCGTTGCCGGTGGCGACCAGAGCGAGGCGGCCGAACACCTCGGGGGGAAGCATCCAGGAGCCTTCCTTCTGGCTCCACTTGGCATCGACCTGGTGACCGGCGATGCGGTAGTCGGTCTGGTCACCGCCCTCGAACTCGAATTCGCGCTGGGCGTTGATCTCGAACAGCGTCCCGAAGTGGGTCTTCTCGGTTTTCATCAGCTGGTCCCAGCGGTAGCGCCCTGTTTCGGCACCGTTGTAGATCATGTCGTAGGTGTGCCGGACCACGGCGGCCCAGCGGGCTCCGTCCGGGTCGTTGCGCAGGAGTCCGTCTGCGACAGCGTCCATTTCGGGGTCTGGGGCGGCGAAGGCGTCCATTGTGGTCACAGGTCGGGTTCCTTTCCGGAAACTGATTCGCGCCGGTTTTGGCGCAGGGGTGATCGCGCGGGGTGCGTGTTGCGCCTCGCGGTTGTAAGGGGTGGTGAAGAGGGGTGGTGCGGTTAGCCGTCGTCGTCGGCGAGGACCTGCTTGCCGAATTCCTGCATCACCCGGAGTTGTTCGGAGTGGGGCAGGCGGCACCAGTCCAGGAAGACCAGCTCGGTGTCGTCGGGGTCCTTGCGGCGGGCGACCATCCAGGCGAACAGCCGCTTCTTCTCCTTGCGGCTGCGGATGTTCCTCGCCCGGGTCAGGACGAAGTCGGTGGTGGGCGGGTCGAGGGTGTTGTCCCGGGACTCGTCACCGCAGCGCTGGCATTCCGCGCGGAGGTTGTTCTCGTCGTCGGTGCCGCCGCGGGCCACGGGAATGAGGTGCCCGATGGTGAGCACCGCCCGCCGACTGGGGGCGTCGGGGAACGGTTCACCGGCGGGCACGCCGCAGATGGCACAGACATGCCCGTCGCGTTCGAGGATCCGGCGGCGTTTGGCTCCGCCGACGGTCTTGCGGGCGGGCTTGGGCGGGCGTTCGCCGAGGTCGATCCGGACCCCGATCTCCCGGACGAAGTATTCGTCCGGCGCCAGCGACGGGTTGACCTTGTAGTTGTCGATGACCCATCCGCATTCGCGCAGGTCACGCATCCGCCGGTCGTTCTGCGCGTAGAAGGGGATCGCCCTGTTCAGGTCGAGCTTGGTGAACTTGTTTCCCTCGCCGATTCCGGCGATGAACTCGGCGACCAGGACCCGCGAGGAGCGGCGCACTTCTCCGTTCGTCACGGGCACTCTCCTTTCGCGAGGTGTCGAGTGGGCGCCGGTCCGGGTGGCCCCGAACAACAACTACCTGCTCATCCGAGCAAAAGCGCCGGTGAAAGTCCGGCAACGTCCGGCGAATATCCGGCGTCGTTCGGCCTCGCACTGCGGCGTGACACGCCGACAAAGACAGCATCAAACGGGTGTTCGAACGAGGGGATATCATCGAACTACTCCGCGTAAGGGAAGATGGGGCCCATGCCAGCGAAGAAGAAGAGCGCCACGCCGAGGTCCGACTATCAGGTCGTCGAGATCTGCGCCGGTGCTGGGGGCCAGGCTCTGGGCCTGGAAAAGGCTGGCTTTTCGCACAGGCTGGCGGTCGAGCTGGACACCAACGCGTGCGCGACCCTCGAGCTGAACCGGCCAGATTGGGACGTCGAAGAGGGCGACGTCGCCGACCCCACGTTATGGAAGCCCAGCGAACACGAGGGTGTCGATCTCCTCGCCGGTGGTGTCCCGTGCCCGCCATTCTCGATCGCCGGCAAGCAGCTCGGCGCCTCCGACGAGCGGGACCTGTTCGCCTGGGCGGTGGAGACGGCCGGGCAGATCCAGCCCCGGGCACTGATGCTCGAAAACGTCCGAGGGCTCTCCGCCCCGCGGTTCGCCGCCTATCGGCAGCGGATCCTCGACCGGCTGACCGAATTCGGGTACGTCGCCGACTGGCGGCTGTTGCAGGCATCGGACTACGGAGTCCCGCAGCTGCGCCCGCGGTTCGTCCTGGTCGCACTGCGGCAGGAAGACGCCGCCTACTTCCACTGGCCCGAGAAAACCCCCACCCAGGACACCGTCGGGTCAACCCTGAAGGACCTGATGGGCGTGGACGGGTGGCGGCATGTCGACGACTGGGCCGCGCTGGCCAACGACATCGCACCCACCCTGGTCGGCGGCAGCAAGAAACACGGCGGCGCCGACCTCGGTCCCACACGTGCCAAGCGGGCCTGGCTCGAGCTCGGCACCAGCGGCATGGGCATCGCCAACGACCCCCCGGCAGCCGATTCCCCGCACCCGGCGGACGTGCCGCCGAAGCTGACCCTGCCGATGGTCGCCCGGCTGCAGGGCTGGAAGGACGGCGAGTGGGAATTCTTCGGGGGAAAGACCGCGAAGTACCGGCAGATCGGTAACGCGTTCCCCCCGCCGGTGGCGCAGGCCATCGGCCAGTCGATCGTCGCCGCATTCGACAAGACCGCCGCCCGCCGCGACATCCCCGAGCTCGCCCCGGAGACCGTGCACGACGCCGTCTACCGCATCCTCAAAACAACTGACGGATTCGTCACCGCAACGAAGCTTCTCAAACTGTCCGATGGGCTCGTGGAAGAGCATGACCTCGAACGGCGGATCGCCAACCTGTCCCGCGACTTCACCGTCGACATCAAACAAACCAAGTCGGGCGTGTCCTACCGGCTGGGGGACTTCAAGGGGTTCACCGGGCAGGACAATCACCAGCGTCACGAATACATCGCCGCTTTCCGGTCGCGAGTCAGCTGAAAACAGATCGCTTGCCCGAAGTGAGGGCGAAATAGGACGGACGACGGTGGCATTGACATCAGTTGAGATCTGCACAGGTGCAGGTGGGCAGGCCCTCGGCCTGACGCGGGGCGGTTTCAAGCATCGCGCCGTTCTGAAGATCGACAGGCATGCCTGCGAGACGCTCCGCAGGAACCGGCCTGGCTGGAATGTGATCGAACAGGACTTCCTGACCTGGGAAAAAGCCAATGCATACCGTCAGGCTGGGAATGCATTCCCACAGCCGGTAGCAAACGCGGCCGGTGAGCAGATCAGGAAGGCGCCCAGCCGCAAGAAAGGTCTCCGGGTATCGGCATGACGGGCGTACTCACTCAGGCCCGCAAGCGATTCCACGACAACTTGGTGGCAAAACACACCCTCTCACTATCTGAGGGCGGGGTGGCTTCGAACGCGGACGGCAACCAGAACACCAGCAAGGCCATCGCACTCCGGATCGCACGCGACCTCAAGGCCCTGACCATCCCCGAGAAGCTCAACGGCCAGCGCGCCGGGAAGCAGTTCGAAATGGCCGTCGAATCCTTTCTCCAGGAGACCTTTCCCGCTCTCCAATCACTCCGGCCGGGGAGCTGGCGAATCGAGAACGTGGGTGGGTCTCGATCGGGGTACCAGATCGCCAAGTACGAGCCATACACCCACCTCGATAACCTCGCCAATGCCATTGAGGCGAACCCCACCCTGGCTTCGGTCCTGGGGAACTCCTACGAGATCAGTCCGGACGTCCTGGTACTGCGGCACCCAGAACCAGACGACGTGATCAACAGCCAGGGCAACATCGTCGATGCCGACTCAGCGTCGTATGCCGTCATCCGGCGGGCGAACCAAGACCGGGCAATAGTGCACGCCATCGTCTCGTGCAAGTGGACTCTACGCAGCGACCGTGCCCAGAATGCACGTTCAGAGGCGCTGAACATCATACGTAACCGCAAAGGCCGAACACCCCACATTGCGGTCGTGACCGGCGAGCCGACCCCGTCCCGGCTCGCTTCGCTTGCCCTGGGAACCGGTGACATCGATACCGTCTACCACTTCGCGTTACCGGAACTGATCGACGCTGTGGAGCACACGGGCAACGACGAGGCGATCAGCATGCTGAGCATCCTGGTTGATGGCAAACGCCTCCGCGACATCAGCGATCTTCCCCTCGATCTTGCTGTCTAACCTGGGGCCATCCGCGGGACGTGAGCACGGCGAGGACCCGCTGCACGCATCCGTCGATGTCCCGGTTCGACGTCCTCGTCCCAGATCCGACCCACCTCCCGGCCCGGACAGAGCCTCGCCAGTCACGCAGCCACGCGCGATACTGCGTACGATTTTCTGCCTCCCGTACCCGAGGCCTCTACGAGAGAGTCCAGGCCGCCGATGGTGGCAACTACGACCTCAGGCAACGTGGTGGGACGTTCACCACTGTGGACGCACCGGGGCCCAGAGCCTGCACGGCTGGCGCGGCGGCACACTTTCAACAGCCGATGAGCGAGCGCCGCCTTGCGGGCGGCATGCGCGTCTCCACATGCCGGCGACCTGATATGGAACCAATTTTGTCAAGGGGGCAGGGAGAAGCGGCGCCCATGACCGTCGTCGCGGACGCCGCTTCATTTTGACCGAATGACCCGGTTGTGGTGGTGGCGAGCGTGTCGATATCGACGCGCGGTCACTCTGATATACGCGGGTTGGCTACCGCAAGGACGGACTGTTCGGCTGGAGTGGCTCCGCTGGTCTAATAACGAGCGTGATCCCAACGCACAGTTGAGGATTACTCATAGGTCGCTCGCGGGTCACTCCCAGGCGCTGCCGTCACCACCGCGTAGGGCAATCCGGACACTTGTTGGCGCCTCCGAGGGATTCCTCGGTCCCGGGCCTGTCGGATCGTCACCGAGGCGGAGGGTCAGGGTGGAGTCCCCGCAGCGCAGCGAGGAGAACCGACCTTGCCGTCCGACGAGTGACGACCAGGATCTGGCCCCCAGAGGAATGCTCTTGGCGCCCCCGCTCACTCGTCGAGGACGGCCAGTGACCAGCACCAGCCGGCGAGTTCCCGAGCGATCGCGGTGTTGGCCACGACCGGCCGCTTGCGCCGCTGCTCGAAGCCGTTCCACCGGGCGTGCAGGCGCCGGTTACCCTGCTGACCGCGGGCACGGGCCGCCGGGCCGGCCTTGTCCCATCGCCGCCGCAGAGCCACCCCGGGACGATACGGCCGACGGTGTTGCCAGGCGGCCTCGATCAGCAGCCGGCGCGCGTGCCCGTTGCCGGTCTTGGTGATCGCTCCCTGCGACCGCGTCGCGCCCGACGACGATTCGGTGGGCACCAGCCCCAGGTAGGCGCCGATCGAGCGGCCGGTCAGGCGCTGCCAGTCGCCGATCTCCACGGCCAACCCGAACGCGGTCAGCGTGGACACCCCGCGCAGGCACCCGAGCCGGGTCACCACCGCAGTGTAGGCACTTGTCGCGGCCATCTCGGCGATCGCCGCATCCAGGCGGTCGCGACGATCCACGGCCGCAGTCATGGTGTCGTAGGCGGTGTCGTACGCGAGCTGCAACCCCGGCACCTCGAATCTCTGCCGACGCAGCCAGGTATCGTGCACCTTCGTCCACGTCTTGCCCTCGTAGTAGACGATTCCTTGCCGCAGAAGCAGTTTCGACACACGATGCCGAGCCGACATCAGGTCGCCGCGCACGTCCTCCCGCGCCCGCACCAGATCCCTCGCGGCCTCCTGCTCGACATCGGGGATCGTCACCGGGATGATCTGGCCCAGATGCAGCAGCCGGGCCAAATGCCGGGCGTCTCGCGCATCTTCTCCGAACTAACAAATGAGCTTGCAGTTTGAGGGTGGCTCGGCGGGATTCGACAAGGTCAGCGATGGTTCTGGTGGCGGGGTGGGTTCGTGATGGTGCGGCCGGCGGAGTCGGCGAAGCTGGGGATGCCCAACGTGACGGCGCTGTGGCGGCGGGCGGCGATCTGGTCCATCTCGGCGAGCTTGGCGCGGGCGCCGGCGAGGCTGACCTTCAGGCCCTCGGCCTCGCCGAACCAGCGGCGGGATTCGGCTTCCGCGATTCGGGCGAGGAGGTTGTCACGGATCTGCTCGAGGCGGGGCCGGGCGGCGGGGTCCGGGCGCAGGAGTGGACAGCGCAGGCAGCTATGTTCATGGATGCAGGGGGTGTCGTAGGAGCGGCCGCAGTCGCCGACGGCGACCTTGCGTCGTTCGAAGTGGCCGACGAACTGTGCCCATTCCTCATCGGTCGGGGTGCGGTATTCCTCGCTGGGGCGCAGAGCGCGGCGGCGGGCGATGAACGCTCGATGACCGTTGATCACCTCTTCGGGGTAGACGGCCTTGTATCCCATGGTGGTGTTGATGTCGCGGTGTCCGGCGACGAGTTGGGCGATGTGCGGCGGCATTCCGTGTGTGATCGCGTCGGTGATGAACAGTCGGCGGAAGTCGTGGAAGGTGTAGCGCAGCGGACGGTCACTGGCGTCTTTGACGCCGATCGCGGTCAGCGCATGGTCGAGGTATTTGCGTAGCGCCCTCTCCGACACCGCACGGTTCTCGAGTCGTCGGCGCCATTGGAACAGCAGCGGCATGGGTGGGTTGTAGACACGTTCGTTCTTGTCGTAGGAGACCACCAGCGGCACGTGCGGTTGGTCGAGGCGGATCCTGGCGATGATCGCGGACAGCACGTCGGCGAGGTCGGGTGAGATCACCAGAAGCCTCTCGGTGTCAGTCTTCGACGGGGTGATCTGCAGCAACGGAATCAGCTCACCGGTGGCCGGCAGCCGGTATTGGATCAGGCTGTGGTGGGACAGTTCGGTCAATTCTTCAATTCTAATTCCGGTGTGGCGCAACACTTCCACCATCGACCAGGTCCAGAACCCGCGGTGTTCTTCGAAACTGAGGTCGCGGCGTGGACCGCTGTCGGGGTCTTCGGCCCAGATTCGCCCGGTGGTTTCGGTCTTCATCTGCGACCGGCGCAGGGTCACCCCGACTGCGGTGAACAACTCACCGGGCCCGGCGCGTTCGGCAGCGGCGAGCAACTCGGCGGTGTGAGCGCGTTCGGCCGCGACCCAGGAGACCAGCGCCGGCAGCACCGGGAGCCGTTCGCGGGTGCGGGCGTCCATGCGGGACTTGCGCCTCGACCGATCCTTCTTGTGGGAGACGTCGCTGGCGCTGACCGGGCAGCGCACCGCCCATGGCCCCCACCGGGCCGGGTCCTCGTCGGCCCACTCGGCGATGTCGAGGTAGAAGGCGCGCACGGCGGTGAGCACGCTGCGCCCGTCCAGTCGCGGCGAGGCGACGGCGACCCGGTCACCGTCGGGAGTGGTTCTGGTGCGGGTGCGGGTGAGCACGCGTTGCTTCCAGGCCGCGGCGACGTCGCGAGGCAGCGTGAGCGAGTCGATGCCCGGGTGGTGGGCCTGCAGATCGGCCCAGAACAGTTTGCCGAGCAGGTAGGCCAGTCGTTGCAGCGAGGAGAAGTCCACCGACGGCTGACGTTCGCGCAGGTAGTCGACCAGCACGTCCCGCACCGGCCGGCAGTCGATCCGGTAGCGGTCGATCAGCTGCTCACAGCTCGGCTGCCCGCGGCCGGAGAACATCTCGATCGCGGCCGGCGCATCTTCGCTCAGGACACCGTGGGCGCGCAGCAGTTGGTAGAACAGCGGGCTGTGGCCGTGGACCTCGGAGGTGGCGCGCATGGAGGCGGCGACCTCGAGAAGCTCGACGCAGTCGCCGACGCGCACCGCGTCGATCTGGCCGCCCTTGGCGGCCAGGATGACCGCGATCCGGGTCAGGGCCTGCTGTCCGCTCTGCAATCCGACCCGGCCATCCGTGCACAACTGGGCGAGCGCGGCGAAGGCATTCGGGTCCCGAGTGCGGGCCATTTCGGTGGCGAGGTTGCGGCGCGCCGGCGCGAAGCGCAGCAGCCACTGTTGGCTGGGCCGGATCACATCGGCGCAGATCAGCACCAGCAGTCCGGGGCTCAGGTGCGGCAGCGGCTTCGCGCGATCGACGTCGGGCGTGACCAGCTCCCGCCAGTCCGGCTGGTCTTCCGCGCCGCTGGCCCGCCATCGCTGCTGCCAGCTGTCCCCGGGCCGGGTCTCCAGCCAGCTCAGCACCGCCAGGATCCCCAGCCGCCGAGTCTGTTGACTGTTCGGGTTGTCCAATGCCCACGGCGCGGACAGGACCCGGCCGAGTACCTCGGAGCGGCTCGCCTCGGTTGCCGGCCACGACGCGGCGACCGGCCGGGGCGGGAACGACGCAAGCAGTTGCGCCCCGGTCGGATTCACCGGGCCGGTCGTCGCCGGCACGGTATCGGTGGCTCCGGTCAACAGCACCTGGGAGTCGGCGTGGGTCACGACTCGTCCTCGCCGAACAGGATCTGCAGACTCTCGGCGCGGTATTCCGTCGCCGGCAGCGCGGCCTGGCCGCCATCGCGTTGTCGGGCATGGAAGGCCAGCAGGCCGGCGATCACGTCCTCGGTCACCGGATTCAAATAGCGCTGTGTGGTGGACAGGTGGGCGTGGCCCATCACCCACTGCACATCGGTCAGCGGCATCTGCGGGTCGCGAGCCATCCGATATGCGGCGGTGTGTCGAAGATCGTGCAGCGACCAGTTCGACCCCAACGCAGCGTTGGCGCGGGTGAACATCGCGCGTGCCGCGTCGTAGCGCAGCGCCCGGAACGGGCGCCGCAGCGTCCACCACAGCGGCTCGTCCCTTCCGGCCGGCACCAGACCGGCCAGCTGAGCCTGATACAGCCGAAGCCACACGAACGCATCCGGTGCGGCGGGCAACGGTTGCAACACCCGAGTTCCCTTCCGGATCACGGTGATCAACTGTTGTCCCGGGTCGACATCGGCGACCGTGGCGCCCAACAACTCCGACGCCCGCGCCCCTGTCGAGACCCAGAACGCGACCAGTGCCCGGTCACGGTGCGAACCCAGCTGTGCGAACAGCTCGTCGAACCGGGCGTCCGGGATGCAGCGCGGCGCCCGCGTCACGACCTTCGGCCGATACAGGCCGCTGCGTTGCCCGGGGAACGGATCCATCGGGTTGTGGTGCGCATGAGTCCGACCTGCGCGGCGCTGCCGAGACAATGGGAACGGATTGACCATCGGCCCAGTGCACGCCTCCAGATGGAAGTCGTAGAAGCCACGCAACACGCTCTCACAGTGCGCAACCGTCGCCGCCTCGTACCGGTCACCGCGAACAGCCTTGCCGGTCACCGCATTCGACCCCGATGCGGTCCGCTGCCCACCCGACTGCGGGGCATCACCGTCGGGATAACGCCAATGCCGACGGTGCGGCTTGACCGCGACCTGCAACCAGCGGCAAAAATCACGTGCCTCGATCCGAGTCGCCTGATCCCAGCCCACCCCGAGCGCCCACAAGAAGCGGAACCAGCGCAACAGATCCATCCCATACGAACGCTGCGTCGTCGCCGGACGCCCGCATGCCGCCAACTCGGCGAAGAACGCCGCGACCGGCACGACCACCGCGCCATCGCCGTCAACGAGCCGATACGGCTCGAACAGATCTCCTGTCGCCTCGAGCGACCCCAGCAGCGGCACCACCAGCCCGGACAACTCCCGCGGCATATCCCCGTCGTCGGTCATGGGAAGCGAACCTAGCGAGCCCAGTCGATCCCCGCACGCACCTTCCAAAAGACCGGCCCGATAGTTCGGTCAACAAGTCGGTTTTGACCCTGTCGCCGGCCGGGCGCTGCAGTTTCGACGGAGCCGCGACCAGACACTCGATCCCCGCGGCCAGCAGGAACCGCGCCAACCCGAACCCGGTCGGGCCGGCCTCGTAGGTCACCGCCGCCCGCCCGGGCAAGCTACGTATCCATCCGAGAATCTCGTGGTGATCCGGCGTCAACCGCCGCTCAAACAGCTCGCCGGTCTCCCCGTCGAGGCCACACGCGACCACCGACCGCGCGTGCACATCCAACCCAACACTCGTACGCTGTGTACTCACTGGGGCCTCCCCACATCTGTGGCTCTACCGGCCAGGACCGCTTCCTGTCGGCAACCCACGATCACATGTGCGCGAGGCCCCAGCCATTACCTCCATACCGTCTAAGGTGTCATCATGGCCAACTGGATGTGGGATGAGATCCTCCTCGCGTGTGATCTTGTCGCCTCCAATGACTGGCGAGAACTCCGATCTCACCACCCTCAGGTAATCGAGCTTTCGAAGTTTCTTCGCGCGCAGGTCACCGGTGACGTCCTCGACCGCGATCCGAAGTTCCGCAACCCTGACGGCGTGTCACGCAAGACTACCGACATCATGACCGCGCACCCCGGCTACACCGGTGCCCGAACCAAGGGCGGACGCACCACCACCGAGGTCGTGCTCGCATATCTGGCAAACCCACAGATGCACCACCACGCCGCCGTCGCGATACGCGCGAGCGGCGACCTCGGCCGAATCGGCGGGGATGCACTCGACGATCCCGTCGCTGACGTGGCCGATGAGAAGACCACCGCAATCGAGGGGCGCGTGACCCACCGATTGACCCGGGTACGGGAGCGGGACCCCAAGCTCCGCGCCAACAAGATCAAAGAGGCGCTCAAAAATTCGGCACCCTTGCCTGTGAGGTCTGCGCGTTCGACTTCGCACGTACATATGGGGACCTCGGGAGCGGATACATCCACGTCCACCACGTTGTTCCACTGCACACTTCAGGTGTTATCGCGAACTCACTCGATGATCTCGTTCTGGTCTGCGCAAACTGCCACGTCATGCTGCACCGCGGCGTGACGTGGCGAACACCCGATGAACTACGTGAACTCATCGACGTCGCTACACGTCATGGCTATACGAGCTCCTGAAGCCGCTACGTCCCGGCTGGCGGCGGAGGTGTCCGGTCGAGCTGCGCGACGAGCCGTTGTGGTTCGCGTTCGGTCAGTTGCTCGTCGACCTACTTGCGGATCAACGCATCGAAGCTCTTGCCGCCGAGCGCGTCGTCGCCGCGAGCAGACAAGTTCGAACGCGCGGGTGTCGGTGGCTTTGAGGATTGCCACATCCGATGTGTCGGCGCCGAAGTCGACCACTGCGATGGTGGCGCCGACGGGCATCGGCGCGGTCTGGGTGTCGTAGTGCACCGCTGCACGCGGTTCGGAGATGGTGACGGCCGGGACCGGATCGATGCCGAGAAGTGCCGCGGGGTCGGTGAGAATCCCGGAGATCCGGTGACCATGGTTCCAGACGGGTGAGCACCACTCGGCTCGGCCGCTGATGGTTGTGCACCGACGAGGCCCGCTCGTAGACCGGCCGCAGGGATCGCGGCGACCAGAACAGTGGCGAGCGCTCGTAGCCGTTGACTGGCACTATTCCGAATCCGAGCATCGGTTTCGGTGCGGGTAACAGAGCCTGCGAATGTTCTTCGGCATTGTTCAGTGCGGCGTCGCCGGAGAACACGACTTGTGGGGAATCGACGAACACTACCGACGGCATCAGGTTGCTCTGTTGGCTCAAGGGATCGATCTGCACACCGTTGCCGGACGGGCTGGTGTGAGCGGCGGCGGTATTGGATGTGCCGAAGTCGACGCCGCGAGTCCCAGTTGTGTGCCACTGCCGCTGCGTGCCCACTTCTGGCTGACCGAGAGACCGGAACTTCCGGATCTTGGGGAGTTGGCGAATGGGTGTCGGACTACAGATTGAATCGGTTACCGATGCGACCCTTCCATCGTGGGGATCTGCTGTTCGCACACGCCAGGGGCCGAAAAGTGCTTTCCGTCAGCTGCTACCACTACAGAACTTGCCACAGTCGGGAGGAGTGCGGTGGCTCCCATATCAGGTCGTACCCGCGGTCACTGGGGCGCCGCGGAAACGGACTTCCAAGCTGTCAAGTACGGTGTCCTGATGAATCATGGGAAGCGCCCGTGCCAACGTGCAAGTACGGGACGAGGGATCATGATTAATGGTAGGCAATCCGCGGTTGACCGTTTCGCAAGGAGTTTGCGTTGGATATTCTAACTAAACGGAAAATGAACTCCTTTGCTAAGGAGAATGGATTCGAAGGAAATGAATCCGAACTGTTCGAAAAGTACGTAGCTGGAGTCTATTTGGGTAGGTACCTCGGCTCTGATGTGAAGCTGATTGACGATGTCGTCATAGGTGGCGGTGGCGATGGCGGAATTGACATTGCAGCGATTGTTGTAAACGGATCGATTGTAACAGATCCCTCCGATATTATTGATCTAATAGCTGACCGTGAGGACAACAATGTCCGCGTTGTGTACATACAAGCTAAGACCAGTGAAAGTTTCGATACGAAACTAATCTCCAAATTTCTCCACGGTATCGAGCAAGTAACGAAACATGCTGCGGATAGTTCGACAGTCCCGCTCGAATCGGGACTTTCTCAGACAGTCGCAATATTGGACGCCGTATTGGAGAATATCGGGCAGTTTAACGCCGCGAGAATCCCGTGCGATATCTATTATGTGACAACCTCGAAGCATAACGGCAAAGATGCGGCAGCGGATTCCCAGGTGCTCGCTTCCATGGAAAGACTACGTGAGCTGGACTTCTATCCTGAGAGCCTAGCGTGCCAGTTGCACGGTAAAGCGGAATTAGCTGCAAAGCAGCAAGAGCGGTCCGGCCCGCAGAAAGTCCAGTTTAACTTTCCAAAAAAACAATCGATTCCAGAGGCTGACGGGATCGAGCAGGCATATATAGGAGTCATACAAGCAACTGAGTTACTTAAAATTCTATCGGACGGACAGGGGTTTCGGCCGGGTATATTTGATGACAACGTGCGCCTCTATCAAGGGGATGACAATGTCGTTAATGAAAGAATATATGACACCCTTAAGTCGGGCAAGAAAGAGATGTTTCCCTTCTTGAACAACGGATTAACTATCATTGCCCGCGAGCTAACAAACGTGGCAGACAAGTTTTCAATATCTGGGTACCAAGTCGTGAATGGCGGTCAGACTAGTAACCAAATTCTCCGGTGGTCGGAGTATCTACGGATGGAGGGAGGTCTACCGGGGAACGGCCAGAGTGGGTTGCACCAGAGTGGGTTGCAATCGATTTGGGTTCCAATCAAAATAATTTCCACGAAGAGCCCGGAGATATTGTCAGAAGTGACGATTGCAACAAACTTGCAGACCTCGATCGCGGCTACTGATATTCAAAGTAGTTCGCAAGATGCGAAGGATGTTGAGGAGTACTTTTCCCAGTCGGGTGCTGAAGGTCTCCGATACGAACGCCAAAGCGGGTTAGATGCGAGTCGCGACGAGTTTCCTCGATTGCGCGTTGTGTCAACGCCCGATCTTAACAGGGCAGTTGCCTCATGTGTGTTTGGAGAGTCGTCTCGGGCGATTGGTTCGCCGAATGAATTTTCGGCAGAAGACTCTTTCCTATGGCGCGGACATCCTGTTGCAATATATTATTTCTCGGCTTGGATTTTGTATCGCGTTGAGAGGTACTTTGCAAGAAACCTTGATGTCGAAAAGCGCGCGTTAAAGGCGGCAAAGTATCACGTGGCAATGCTGGTTTCGGCCCAAGTATTGCCTGAGGTCAAGCTGCTTTTCGCAAATCCTTCTGATTCGAAAAGTATGAAAAAAGTTGGACAAGCTGCGCACGATTTGGAGTCCTGGGAGGCTAGTGTTGATAAAGCGATTGACCTGGCAATTGACGTTGTTGGTAAATATTTTGAGAATGTGCTCTCTGAGGGCAGAGCCTTGCGTAAAGACGATGTGCGCGCGCTTAAGAATCAAACTGAACTCTTGGCTGAGCTTGAGAATTATCAGTTTGAGGATCGCGTTAAGGATGCATGACGCTGGCATATCATCGGTCAGGATCGCGCGAAGGACGAATGCCGCTTCCGCCCTCACCGAGGATTTGACCTGATCTCGGGTGATCGCCGTCGCGCCGACGAGGTGACACCGGGCAAGTCAGGTCCGACGTAAGTCACGCCAAGTTCGTCGTCGTAGACCGCGAGATCGTTCTGCTGACCAGCGCCAACCTCTCTGCAGCGCAGAAACCCGCAATATCGAATTCGGACTCCTCATGCAGGACAGCGGACTTGCCGCCTCGATCGAATCCACGATGTCGGCACGCGCGCGTCGCTGTATGTACTCACCGATGGCTAAGGCCGGGTTGTGACATCTTGCCGGCGTCCAGCGCATACCCTCAGTGACGGCAGCGGAGGAGCCTTACCGCCAGTGGTCGAATTCGCAGGCCATGTGAATAGTCAACTTCCTACCAACGCTCATCAACATCCTCGAGCGCCTCGGCGATCGTAATTCTGAGTGCATTCAACTCTTTTGCTACACCCCACTCGGCAGCAAGAGAGTCGAATTTTCGAGTCAGATTACACGGATCGCCTCCTCTGCATTTTACCCCCGTGGCGGCTAGCACGATCTCTTTCTCCCAGTCGTAGTTCGAGTCTTGAAATTGCGGTGCGCCACCGCGATATAAAACATAGCACTTAATTGCCTCTTCGAACTCATACTCTGGCCGCATTTGTTCCCACTTCTGCTGTGGCTTATAGGGCCAGCATCAGCCCCTGTTGCGGAGGTGGCGGGCAATCTCCGATTCGATCTGTCGAGCGCTAGTCTCTCGATATTTATTACTGAGATCACTCGCGGCTTTCGTAGTATCTGATTGAGATACATTCACCGCCAATCCAGCTGCAAAAATGATCGCTTTGACAGTCTCTTTATGTCAATGTCCAGGCTCATGGAAAGCTCCAAATCGGCGGAGTGCATTCTCTTGTTAGAGGGGGTGCATCATTGCACCTTGGGGATTGTCGTTCACCAAGCGTTTACGCCCTTCTATTTGTGAGGTCGAGACCAGTTGGTTCTATCTTGATCGTCCTCGCTGACGGTGGCGCTGTCACTGTTGGTTCGCGTGTCTAACGGTGGTGACGCCCCAGCGAAACGACTGGGGTTACCGGTCGGCGTTCCAGGTCGTCGACCAGGCATGACCCCCGAAATGGGAGGGGATGGCGCTGCTGGTGATCCGGGCGTCTGGGCCCTCTACGCCGTGTTTGCGAGGGGCGGTTGCGATTGGGAACTCGACACTGCCCTTTCAGCGCATTGTTGTCGCGATGGACGTGAGGCGGGTGATCGTGGCCGGAAAGGCGACATCGGACCGTCGATCCCTTCGATTCTCGAGGAGGAACTTCAGTTCAATACTTTGCGATCTTGATCTTCTTGTCCTCGTTGTACTGCACAATCTTTAGCTTGAAGTCCTCACCCCAGTCAACGGGCTTGACCTCGAAATCTTCTCCCCAATCGACCACCCTTACCTTGAAATCCTCGTTGTAGTGGACGAACTTGCCCTTGATCTTTGTGGCCATCGTAATTCTCCTAGAAGCGGTTTGTCTGTGGGGTCGGATGGAGGTGCCTGTGCGCCGGTCGGCGGGACGCCTTGCAGATCGGGGAGACGGCGATTGCGCCGTCGTTGGTGGGCGGGCGTCCGTCTCAGCTAGGCTTGCGAGACACCTAACCGCACTGGCCTGGCGTGGTTCACGCGACTTGCCCATCGGCTAGTGCTGAGAGTCGACACCGTTTGAGTTGTCCGCGTAAATCGAACGTGTAAGCAGTTGTATAAAAGCATGCTCGACTCCGGAGCAAGCTGCGGTCGCTATTGTTGGCGGGGGTAGTCAATGACCTCGCTCCCGCCGAAGGTGCGACATACCGCGAACAGAATCGGCAACTCGTCGACTGCATCCTTTATCACATCTTCGTTCTTCAACAGAGTTTTGACATCCGAAACAGTTTGTGAGGTCCCCTGCATCAAGCTGTCGATCGTATCGCCGGGTACTTGATTTCCCTGAAAATTGCGCCAAGTTAACGCATATTCCATCAGCTTGTACTGTTGCGCAAGTTGTAACTCCTCGTTTGTGAGTTGTAGTTGGCATGAGAGCGTGAACTGCATGCCCTTGTGGCCTCCGAGTATTCCCTTCACTGCGGATTGGCTCCGGTTGATGACAAGTCGCATAGTAACCTTCCCATCGTTGATCGCTATAATGATCAATTATTCGCGCTCCGAAATTGGCCACAATGGCGAGGTCAACGCCTGGCGCTTGGTTCAATTATCCTCATCTTCGAACGCTTTAACGAGGTTAATTCTGAGTTCTCTCAACGCGTCTATTTCGCGCAGTTCAACGGCATCTGTCGAGTTTGTAGGTCAGGCTAACCGGGTCGCCACCTCGCCATCTGGTGCCTTTAGTGGCCAACGTGATGTTTTCCGTCCAGTCGCCATCCGAATCCTCTTGCTCTCAAGAGCGCACCAGCAGATGATGTTTGACTCGTGCGTCAAATTCAAATTCTGACAACCATTCATTTCTCCCATCGAGCCCGTAGATTGGGGAAGGTTCAGGTGCAAGGGTCGAGACTGGTTGGTTCGTTTTTGATCGTCCTCGCCTGCGGTGGCGATGTCACTGTTGATTCGCGTGTCTAACGAGTGGCGCCACAGAACGGTGGGGTGGAGGAGGCCGCCGACGGCCTCGGTATGACCCGGCAGGGCGTGCTGAAGGCGATCAAGGGCAAGGTCCTGCCGGCCCACTCGTGTGGGTGGTACGTGGGTGCTGCAGCGGTCGGTGGTCGATAGTGCCCGTGCCCGCCGCGGCGCATTGCCATCGACCGTCGCCGGGTTCAGGTGGTGAGTTCGGCTCGTGCAGCGGTGAGGGTGGCGGCGCATTGTTCGTCGTGGGGATCGAACAGTAGGTCCCATCGATTCGTCGTTTCGGGGATTGTGTACGCGAGTTGCAGCGCGTAGACGGCGTACACGGATACCCCGGCCAGCAGGAGTGCGATCACCACGAGCAGGACCATGAGTGCTGGGGCGTCCTCGAACGCGGCGGTGGCCGGTGCCGCTACGACTGCTGCGGCGAGGAGCGTTATCAGCGTCAGGGCCTCCCACCAGCGCTCCTGGTGCGGGCGCCGGAAGTTGCCGAGCTGCAGGCGCGCCGCGGCCCGAACTCGGGGTCCGGGCGGCGGGTTGGCAGTCCTCCAGCGGTCGATGCCGTCGAAGAATCCAGTGGTGGTGTCCTCGCCGCCGGGCCATCTTTGTCCGCATCGATCGCCACGCATTCCTATCACTGAACTGGGCCGATGACACGTCCCGGGGACGTCGGAAGGGCCACGCCTGCAACGCGTTACTGTCCACACCACCTCCAGTCAGCCCAGAGGATGGGGGAGATCTCATGACCGGAAATGCCGCAACCACGCCGCCGCTCGGGAAGATCCTGACCGCCGACGAGATCGCCCGGTTCGCGTACCCCACCGGCCCGGTGGCGCCGGTAGATGAGGAACTCGCCCTGGCCGCCCTGGCGCGGGCCTACGGCGAGTGGCGGGGTGCGCTCGGCCTGCCGGACCTGGCAGAGAAGGCGCGCACCCTTCTGCCGGAGACAACCGGCAGCCGCGCCGCGTTCGACACCGACACCGTTTCCGGGCTCGGCGTGTAGCGACCCCCCTCGCGACCGACTCGAACACTGCGGCGCTTGAGGCCCTGACGAGGTATTACGACCGTCCGTACCTCGGTGACGGCGCCTACGTCGGCGCGCACTTCGACTCCTGGTCCAGCACCGGCGACCGGGCCGGGGAGGCGGACCGGTTCACCGCGGATGATCTGGTGGCGGTGACATTCCTGTCCGTGCAGGTGCCCGCGATGGCGGCGCGGGCGATCCTGCACACTCAGGCGGAAGCGCTGAGCGCCCTTCTGGCGGCGGTGGGCCGGGATCGCGACCTTGGGTCGACGAACCAGCCCCGCTGGCCCCGGGGTGGCCCGTCTGGGCGCTGGAAACGGCCCTGTGGGCGTTGCCGGGGATCGGACGGGATGAAGGCGACGAAGCTGGTCGCCCGCAAACGTCCCCGGCTGTTCCCGATCTGGGACTCGGTGGTCAGTGCGGTCCTGGGTACGGAGCGGTCACACCTGAATCCGGTGCGGGAGGCGCTGCGGGCCGACGACGGGGCGTTGCACCACCGGTTGCTGTCGATCCGGAAGGAGGCCGGCCTCCCCGACGAGATCTCGGCCCTCCGCGTGTTCGATGTGATCGCGTGGATGGACGGCAAGAACCGTGGCCTCGGCGATGGCTCTGACCAGGGTAGATGACACGTCCCGGTGTTGTCTTCGGCGGGTGCACGAGGATGATGCGCATGCGGATGAAGTTTCACGAGCAGCTCGATGAGCTGACAGACCGTCTGGCGTCGATGTGTCACCTGGCCGGGGATGCCGTACGGGCGGCAACCGAGGCCCTGGTGCTGGCTGACCTGCCCCTGGCGGAGCGGGTGTTCGACCTCAACGAACAGATCGAGGAGCTACGCGGGCCGTGCGAGGACCTGGCGATGGCGCTGCTGGCGTTGCAGGGCCCGGTGGCGCGTGATCTCCGTCAGGTGGTCACCGGTGTGCACCTGGTGACGGATCTGAGCCGGATGGGTGGGTTGGTGCAGCATGTGGCCGAAAGCGTCCGCCGGCGTCATCCCGAGCACGTCGCTTCCGGTGAGGCGGAGGAGTTGCTCTCCGAGATGGGGCGGGTGGCGGCCGAGTTGGCCGGCCTCGCCGAGCGGGTTCTGCGCACGCACGATCCCGAACTGGCGGCCGAGATCGGTAGACGCGACGACGAGCTCGACGACCTGCACCGCCGGCTGCTCACCCTGATCGAGGATCCGGCCTGGACCGGCACCATCCCGGCTGCGGTCGATGTCACGTTGTTGGGGCGTTTCTACGAACGCTTCGGCGACCATGCCGTCGTGGTCGGGCGCCGGGTGATTTTCCTCGTCACCGGGGAACAGATGACCCCGTAGGTCGTCGCCGTCACGGGCCGCATCGCCGCCGATCCGCGTGTGGACTTCGCCCCTGCTGGAGCTGTTCTTCACTGCTATTCGGGTTGTTCGAGGGCGTCGGTGATGCGGCCTGGGACCGGAGGTTTCGAGGTTCTGGCCGGCGGTGCGGGCCGCGGCCTGGGCGCGGGTGTATTCGTCGTCGCTGAGCCGGATGGGGATGCGGTGGGCGGGGCCTGAGGTGGGCTGCTGGGCCAGCTCGCGTCTGAGGTGCTCACGCATCTCGCCGATGCTGAGAGTTACGAGGTCGGTGAGGATCTGAGCGCCGGTGGAGGCAGGGTCGTCGAGCAGGGCCAGGAGGAGGTGGTCGGTGCCGACGCCAGTTCGGTGGTGGGTGCGGGCGGCGCCGGCGGCGAGGGGTGACCACCTGGCGGGCTTGATCGGAGAATCTCTCGAACACCATGACGCGCTCCCTCCCCAGGCGTCGCCGCGAGCGACGCGAACTGCTGCTGAATTCCCTGCTGCCCATTCTGGGTGGTGTGTAGGTGGTTATGGGTGGGATCGACGCGACCTCGGCACTCGCGGGCGTAATCCCACTGTGACCTGGTGTGATGACATGTCCCCGGTTTGTGATGTGGGGGTGCCGGCGACCTGTCGGGGGGTGCAGGCGCCGGGGTGCCCGGGGGTGTGCGGGTGTCTGCTTCGTCCGTTTTCGAAGCCGTTTCTGAAAGATGTTGTTTGACAATATGTTTCGGTAATAGATTGGTGAACAAGTATTTACGTCTGTTATGTACAAACTTCAGGTTGTAAGGTTCGGAATTGATTGTCGATCAATAGATTTGGGTGTTTTGGGATTTTCGATTGTTTTGGGTTGTGTGGGGTGGGTGGTATGCTGTGGGTATGACATGGAGCGGCGCGGGAAGGCGAGTGGGCGGCGGGTCGGGCGCACCGCCCCGTCTCCCCAGCCTCGTTCGGGTGTGGGGGACCGGATCAAACGTGCTGATGAAAAGTGCAGGCGAGAACCTAATCTCGGAAACTCAGAGGAGCGAAGCGACTCGATCGACGGCAACGGGAATCGACCCACTGCGAGCCGCGCAGCGGCTCCCCGGCGGGGAGAGCAGCGACTCGCCCCGTCTCCCGGCGCGGAGCGCCGGGAGCAGCTC
>NZ_JASHKW010000028.1:71823-126094 GCF_030056915.1 Rhodococcus sp. IEGM 1307 | reverse complement strand
ATCTCCTGCCGGTTGCCTCTTCCGTGTCGGGACAAGCCGACCCACCCATTAGGTGTACGGGGCGATGCTGACGCCGTGCTTGGTGATTCGGTCCCGATACATACGGACGGCGCGCTCCCGGGTCTCGGTGTCGTACTTTTTCGGTGCAGGCATGATCAACATCCTCCCTGTTAGATCAGGAGCCTCCACCTCGTCCAGGATGCTTCCATATCCGTCAAGTCAAGCTGGGGCCGAGGTATGCAGCGGTCAGTGTACGGAACAGTTTCCGAGTGATGTACCTCTCAGGCATCGCATGATCTCCTTGGTCGTGCGACCCTCGCGGCGGCGGCGGGCGACATACGCGCGGGTGTCGGGGTGGGTGCGCATCCGGACGAGGACGATAGTGGTCAGCGCCCGGTTCAATCGTCGATCCCCGCCACGATTGAGTCTGTGACGCAACGTGTTCCCCGACGACGCCGGTACCGGGCAGGTCCCGGCGAGGGCTGCGAACGCGGCTTCGGAACGGACTCGGCCCGGATGAGACCAGGCGATGAGCACCGAAGCCGCGACCACCGATCCGACGCCGGGTAATTCCAGCAGTTCCGGTGCGACGGCGTTCACGGCAGAGTCGAGTGCCTTCCTGTTGTCGATCAACTCGGTATCGAGGGCGCGGATTCGTCTCGCCAGTCGTACCGCCTCCTGCCGGCACGTTTGCATGGTGACGTCCTCCGACCGGGAACGCCAGGTAGACATCGCATCAATCTGTTTGCGCGTCAGCGCTTTGCGCGAATCGACACCAAGGTCGGTGATCCGCAGCAGGGCGGTGGGCGCATTGACTGCCCGGGTCCGCTCGCCGGCCATTTGTTCTCTCGCCACGACCAGGACCCGAAGCGCGGCGCGGGCCCCCTCGGCGCGCGGCCAGCGGAGCTGGGAGATGTCGACCGCGAGCACCGACCGGGCGATCCGGACGGCGTCGAGTGAGTCGGTCTTGCCGACACCGCGGCGACGCGCCGCCGACATCGCGGCGGGTTCGACGACCGCCAATCCGGAACCGAGGACGCGCTCGGCGAGACCGGCTCCGTAGGAGCCGACGCCTTCGATGACCACCAGAGTCGCGTGCTCGCCCACGCGACGGCTGATCCAAGTCACCGCTCGCTCGAGGCCGGATGGGTTCGTCGGAAACATTGATTGGTCGACAATTGCTCCGGTCGCGGCGGTGCCAACCGACAGTGAGTGGGTAGCGGCGTGGGTATCGACCCCGATGACGAACTCGTACTGATCTGCAACGATAGGCATTGCGGCGGACTCCTTCCCAAGAGGTGACGGCGTGTCGGCGTCGGCCCGGGGAAGAACACTTCGAGGGCAGGCCTGTAACGGGCCGCGACCCGCGCACACGGGTCGGGCAGGCTTCTGATCAAGCCACCGAAGCGAGACCGGGTCAGCGTCGCCGTCTCGGCCGAGTGGACAGATCCTGGAAAGTGCACCCCAAAGGGGCCATGCGGTTCAGGGGTCACACCCAATCGCGACGACGGCACCGATCCTGCCAGCCAGCCCCGGGCCAGCCACCACAAACACTTACAGACGGTTCAGTACTCGGGGCCCTGTCCGGTGTGATCTGGATAAGAGAGGTCCGTTGACAAAGGGTTCTAGATCTGCCGACCTAGCTCGTGCTCCCATACATCGAGTTGGCGACGCCGTCAACAGACGGGTCTTCTTCCTCCGCAGCCGGGGACTTAAGACGAGCGGTCATGTACTTCATCATGAAGTTGGTCCAGACCCCGAAGATGACAAGCGGAATCCAGAACGCAATCAGGCCATTCCATGCGAACGGACCGGTCTTAGTCAGCACCACGAAGATGCCAAGCATCTGGGAGAGTCCCGTGAAGACCGTGTAGTACGCGAACCACCGAGGGTACGTCATCGTCCGGTTCTTGTCGTTCAGCATTGCCCAGGCCAAGAATGCAAACTGCAGTCCGAAGCTAGCCGAGACCGTGTACAGCGGCAGCCACGCACTGTCATAAAGGGCGTGGGTGATTTCAGCCGGCCGGTCGGGTCGGAACGAGGTTGACATGAAGGTCGTCCACGGCGAAACGAACCCCCACGTCGCGATTACGCCGAGAATGACCTGCAGGTAGGCGGCTTCGGAATTGCCCGAGATGCGCTTCACTTCCCAAGCCATCGCCGCCGCGAAGGGTGCATAAAAAATTGCACCAATGGAACCGATGATGGCACCTATCTGAATGCGGGTATTGTGCGACGCATACCATTCCGCGACGGTCTGCGCACTGTTCGCCGGGGACTGTGGCGGTAAGATGCCGCAGAGAATGAAAGCGACCGTTAGTGATGTCATCGCTACGGATAGTGAAAAGATGCAGACTTTTGAGTGCTTGATCCCATTCATGCGTGACCTCCATTAACTGAACTGCACCGACTGACGTGATCCTCGAATGGATCGAGGTGCGCTCTGTCCTAGAGCAATGGGATGCGGCTACCCGGTGGACTGCTGGTCTGACATGCACCCAACAGTGTCGCATTCGAGACCTGCATTTTCTTTACTGATCTATGGTCGGGCGCTACGCAGTGGGCAGCGAGAAGGTGCCGCATCTCCTGGAGTCACAGTACGAACCACAACCAACTCACAACAGGTCCAATTTGAGAACTTCCACCGGACCGATCGAACACCACCCAGGGACTGCCCTCGGTTCAGTTGACGCAGGGGTCGGGTCTTTCAAGCCGCGGTAGTGGCCTGGTTGATTGTCTCAAACTCGATCGGTGTGAGTCAGCGTCGACGGCGTTTGCGATGATAGATGCGTCCGATTCAGTGCACGATTGCCAGGCGGAGTTTGCTCGCGGGCTTCGCCAGCGTTGGCGGGCGAGGACGTTGCGTTGCATGGAGTGTGAAGAACGACTCCATCGCCAAATTGACCGGCTAATCGCAGCCCAGTTAATGCCGATCGAGGTCAGAATGGTTCAACGTCGGGCGCAGGCTGCAGGGGCCTCCCTTTTCGTTCGGAAGTGAGTACTCCCAGCATTCGCCGGGAACCCTTGAGGAGCGGAAGCTCCGCCCCTCCATCGCATCAGATGTCAACCAAGACCGGGGCAGTCCCCACGTTGATCACGCGACTTCCGAGCGAACATCGCAACCCCACCGGCCAACAGCACGGCCACGCCGATCATCACGAACCCCGACATGTACCGACGCTCCGACGGCACACTGCCGGGGGCACTCCTGCGCTGACAATGCTCGCCATTGCCGCCGAACCTACCGACCCGCCGATCGCGCGTATGTTGATGTTCATCCCACTCGCCACACCCGTCTGAGAATGCGGGATCGCCTCGATCACCACAATCGCCACCGCCGAGAACGCCAGCCCCAGGCCAACACCGACGATCGTCGTCGCCACCATCACACTCGCCACCGTGCCGTGCGCCACCGCGAATGCGAAGTATCCCATGGCGGCCACCCCCGCACCGCCCGCCAACAGCGCTCGAGCACCGAATCTCGCCGTCAACCGACCGGCACACAACCCCAACACGAACATGCCCACCGGGATCGGCGCCAACACCAACCCCGACCCGGTAATCGACGCGCCGAACCCGTAGCCACTCGACGCCGGCATCTGCAAGAACTGCGGCAACCCCCCGAAGGCGGCAAACATACCTACCCCAACAAGAACGACGACACATACGCCGCCGCGACCGTCCGCCGCCGCATCATCGACATGACGATCAACGGCACCTCCGACCGCAGCTCCACGGCAATCCACATCACGCAGAGCGCAACGCTCAACCACAGCAAACCGAGCACCCCACCCGACGTCCAGCCCCAGGAATTGCCTGGCTCACCGCGACCAGCAGGGCCACCAACCACCCCGACAACAGCACGGCCGCAGACACATTGATCCGTCCGGGCGCGGTGTGATCCGACTCGGGGATCACCCAAAACGCAGCCGCCGCGGCGGCGAACGCCATGATCATCGGCAACCAAAACAGCCACCGAAACCCCAGACCGTCGACCCGGTAACCACCACCGATCTGGTTAGCACATAGCCAGGTGGAAGAGATTTCGTCAATGTGTCCTCTAGGTAACTTGCAAGGGTCGAGTGGACTGCAAACGACCCCGAAATTGGATCTGTCAATGGCTACGCCGTGTTCGTAGAGTAGCTCGAACAGGCACATGCGTCGCGTCCAAACTGACTGCGGCCTCGCGGTGATGCCCAGCCACGCAACGGAGCGAGGTGGACACTGAGAACCGTCCAAACACCGTGGTAAATCTTCGAATTATCCCAAGGAGCGCTAAATGTCTGTTTACTTGAGCATGCAAAGGGTCAGATTCTCCAGCCCCGATGCCTACCAGAAGTTCGCGGTGGTCTTCGGCGACGTCCGGCACCATCTCCTTACCAAGCCGGGATTCATTCACCTCACATGGTGGGTGCATCCGGATGACCCCACGTGGTACAACGAGGTCAGCTTCTGGGCATCGAAAGAGGCCACGATGGCCTGGCACATGGACACTTATCACAAGTACGCCAAGACTTGGGCGGCGAACGGCGCCATCATGGAGGACATCATCACTAACTTCGACTTGGAGGGCACGCGCCTGCTTCGAATCTGTCCCACGTGCGGCCTTGTCCAAGACAAGGAGTTCGACTTGCGGCAGGAGCAAGCAGTTCTCGCCGAGCCGTGCCCCCAGTGCGGATTCCACTTCCCGGTAATGTCTGAGACCGCCAACAGCACCGCGGTGTTCAAGGACATCGCGTCGGCGCCGATATCCATCTCATAACAGGCCTCCGAGCGCCAGACCTGCGAAAAACAACATGGGGTTGACGCTGTCGCTGGACGGCATTTGGAGCCTCTTCTGCAACCCACGATCATTCGCCGGCCGGAGTGGTGCCTGCGGGACCGGGCCCGCCATTTGACTCTGCTCGCGCGCCTTGGCGTAACCGGCGCGCGAGCTGACCAAGAAGGTCACAGCGCCTGGATCGCCGCAAAGCCACACAGGTTTTCAGCCATCAACCGATGCTGCACATCGTCGTGCCCGTGATGACGGTGCTGTCACCGGACCATTTTGCCGCTGCGTATTGAGTAAGTCCAGTCCGATGCCGCGCTCGTGGTCACACCCTCGGTAGTACGGGCGATCCCAAGGAGCGGCATGAACAGACCGCGTAGTGGACGAACGCAGATCTCAATCACTGGATCGTCCTGTTCGCACCCGGTACGACGATCAACGTACTTGCTATGGACGCAGCGGATCGGCTCCCACATCGCCGCCTACTCCGGCACAGCCGATGGAGAAGTCAAGCCACTGCTTAACCCCACGCGTTCGGTTCGGTGACAGCGCGATCGACCGCGCCTGACCAAACTACATCGCAAGTCCTGAATTGTTTGTCACGCAACGCCGATGATGATCGGCAGGCGAGCGATGTCACGCGCGGCAATCGCCGGCTCCCATTCTCCGTATTGATCAAACTCAAATTGGTGCTGTTGGTCGCGGTGTCACGCGACCAACGATGAGTATCTTGGCCTGGCTCAGCTTCGTCGCAAGATCCGAATTGGACATCGGCACTGCGGCTTCGCGGTCAGGAAGCGATCGACGAGACATGTGATGCCACCCGCAACAGCCATCGCGCACCTCGCGTTCGCGACAACTCGGATCGGTCTCACTGCCGGAAGGGATTTTCGTCAATGTGTCCTCTGAATCACTCGCGGATGTCGAGTGGACTGCAGGCGACCCCAAAATTGGACCTGTCAATGGCCACGCACGGTTCGTAGTCTGACTCGAAGCGCTTGGGCCACCACATTCAACCTGGCTGCGGCCTTGCGGTGATACCCAACCGCGAACCTGAGCACGGACGCTTGGGAAATAGACCTTGCAATCAGGCCGGCATTAGACGCGGAACTATCGGATGCCGTGCCCACGGTTGCGTTCGCAATCGTGCATGAGAGATAGGAACGACGTGGCTAAATCAATTTATGTGGTGTTCGGAGGGCCGACCACGCCCGTGCATGAGGAAGAGCTCAATCGCTGGTACGAACAGCATCTGGAGCAGATGTGTAGCCTCCCCGGAATTACCGCAGCTCACCTGTACCGCCCGAGCGGTGACCAGCTTCCTCGTACCAAAGCCAAGCTGCCGCAGACCCTAGGGATCTACGAGTACGACACCGTCGATCATGCTGGGGCGGCCGAGGCGCTGGCGGCCGCCCATTCGGAGGGGGCAAAGCGGGGGGCCTACGAGGCGGGCGTGTCTATTCCTGGGCCCCCGGATAGTTCCTTCACTGTAGATTCGCAGTACCAGTCGGCGTACTACAACCTGGTTTCCCGGTTCCCGCGGGACTCGCGGGAGCGGTGGGATCTCACATCAAAGACGATCTTTATGGTCTTCGGTGGGCCGACGAAGCCCGCGCTCGAGGAAGAGGTCATGCGGTGGTACATCGATGTGCATCTCGATGAGATCTGCAGTTTGCCCGGGATAGTGTCAGGTCAGTTCTTTCGGCCGAGCATTGCGCAGCTTGCTGATACGACGGTCAAGCTACCCGAGGTTCTGGGGCTGTACGAGTACGAGACCGATGACCTTGCGGGGGCAATTGATGGACTGTTCGCGGCCCATCTACAAGGGATGAAATCTGGTGTCTACGAGCCGGGCCTGTCGATCCCCGGCCCTGCCGAGGGCATCTGGGCTTTGAACCCGCAGCATCAGTCGGCGTACTACGAGCTGGTTTCTCGGTGGTCTAGGGAGGACGCATGATGTTGGTTCTGTCTGCCGGAACGACGCCAGCGTCGCTTCTCGCCTCGCACACGGGCGGCGGTGCGAACGGCAACGGCCACCGGGGTGTCTCGGCGGGGCGACGCCTGATCAAGAACGATCGGGGCGTGTAGCCGTATGGGCCGATTGGACGGCAAGGTCGCGCTGATTACTGGTGCGGCACGCGGACAGGGACGTGCTCACGCCGTGGCTCTCGCGCGCGAAGGCGCAAGGATCGCGGCGGTCGACATCTGCGCGCAGATCGAAGGCGTCGAGTACCCGCTGGCGACCCCTGCGGATCTTGCGGAGACGGCGCGGCAGGTCGAAGCGCTCGGCCAACCGTGCCTCACCTTCGAGGTCGACGCGCGTGACAGCGCGGCCATGAGCGCGGCCGCTGAGTGCACGGCCGTGGAATTCGGCGGGGTCGACATTGGCGTCGTGAACCATGGCATCTTCATGGTCGGCTCGTGGGCGGCGACAACCGACGAACTGTGGGACACGATGATCGAAACCAACCTCAGTGCAGTTTGGCGCTCGGCGCGCGCTGTTATCCCGCATCTCGTGCGGCGCGGCGGTGGATCGCTGGTGTTAACCTCCTCCGCAGCGGGCCTAAGGCCCGCCTATGGCCTGTTGAGCTACGGGACTGCGAAGCACGGCGTCATCGGACTTGCTCGTACGCTCGCGGTTGAACTTGGCCCACAAAGCGTCCGCGTCAACGCGATCTGCCCAGGTAGCATTGACACACCGATGGTTAACAATCAGCACATGTACGACCTATTCAATGGCGGACCCGGCGGCTCGCGCGAGTCGATGGACTTACCGGTCCGTGCCGTGCAGGTCCTCCCGCTCACGTGGATGGAGCCTGAAGCGGTCTCCGAGGCCGTCGTCTACCTCGCTTCAGACGCCGGCAAGTACGTGACGGGTATCGCACTGCCGATCGATGCCGGGTCTCTCGCGACGCCGTCGGGAATCCCGGCTGTCGCAGCAACGCGAATCGCAGAGCTCGAAGCGCGGCTCCAGGACTCGTAGCTCCCAAGAGGTGTAGGGCAGGGAGCGCCCACCGCACGTTGGTGAGAGCAACGCCAGCTCCCAGGAGCGCGAAAGCGAACGGTCACACAAGCGACGCTTTGCGAGTCTTCGCGTAGTGTGACCGTTCGCTTTCGCGCACACGGTTGAGAGCGAGAGCGGATCCTTGAAGGCGCGGCACGACCTCGCCGAGCCGCGCCAGTCTTACCGCTGATAGCGGTCAAGATCTGTCGAATAGCGCCCCGCAGCTGGCTTGAACGTCCTAGCGTGGCCCGGATATTTCCCTGGCGAAATGCGCCGAGCAGCGCAGTTATCGCGCCGAAGGTAGCCCCTCCTAAAGATGTTTCGGTAGTTGAATGAGAACTGATCATAGGGAAAGCCGGTGTGGTTGAGGAAGCTGTGGCACAGGTCGTAGTTGGCGCCGACTAGGGTCAGCCGGGTCTCGGTCGCGATGCGGACCTGGTCGAGGATATCGGGGCACAGGGGTGGCCAGTTCGGTGGATTTCACATTGCCCCAGACTTGTTCGATCGGGTTGAGCTCAGGGGCATTGACAGAGGGGCGTTCGACGTGGAGCCAGTTGCCCCGGGTGGCAGCCATCCGGTCATCTCTCGGGATCGGTGGACCATGAGCCCGTGCCAGATCAGCATGAGCTTCTCGCCGGCATCCAACCAGACGACCTCTCGCTGCCTTTGCTGATTGATCGCATAGCCGACGAATAGCGCTTTCTGTTAGGCTGTTTCTGGTCGCGGACTTTCTCAACCTTTGCGTCCATTCCATATTTGAACCCCGACTTTAAGCCGCACCGGTTCCGCAGCTAGGCGTCGGCACCCCGGAAACGCACTCGGGGTGCTGACACGTTTGTCCCGCATTGGGCGACAGTCGGGCTATCAGCGAAATCAAGCCAGGTGCAACTAAATTCGGTGGGGCCGCGTGTGAGAGTGGCGGCTGGGAATCCCTTGGGCTCGGCGATGGTGATGAGCAGGATCCCGTTGTCGCGTCGTTCGGGTGCACGGGGGTCAGCTTTGGCCGTACTTGCGTGGGTTGTGGTGCGGCAGCCAGATCTCGTCGGCACGGATGCTGGCCTGGGGAGTGAAGTAGTCGCCGCTCTCGAGGTCCTCGAGCAACCTCACGAGCTTGGGCGACCAAGCCCACGAGCGCCCGGGTGTGATCGCTGGCCACGGGCACGTCGAGGGAGAAGAATTTGGCGAGGAACGGGTTTCCGAGCTGTTCGGCGACCCGCTCGAGGGTGATCCGCGCGATCTGTTCTGCGATGCTCCTGATCGTGACGGCGGGTTTGCCGACTCCGTGTAGCACGCTTAGCGGCGTCGAGGCGGTGGACTGCCGGCCCGCGATTGCGCCGTCACCGATGTAAGCCGAGACGCCCGCTCTGCGTGCGGCTGCGATGAGGCCGGAATGAACCCGCAGTCGCCAGGTCCGTGCACGGTGGGTGCTCGCACTCCTCGATCACCGAAACTTAGACAGGTCTGCTCGCCCGTGATGCGAAAAGCAGCGACCGAATCGGGATCCGGCGCGTCCTGCTCTGTGGCGACCCGGCCAGGTTCTCGTCACCAACGTGCCCGACATGCTGGCGAACGGCTGGTCGGACCCGACCAGCGCTCGGCCGAGCGTCTCGGTCGTAGCGCAGTCACGGAGAATGAGGTCTTTCGGATCGGCGTAGTCGCCCCGCTGTAGGCCGTGTACAGGACGCCGTCAGCAGCTTCGCAGCCCGTGCGCAGGCTCTCGAGGTCGTCCAGGGAGCCGCGGTGCGGGGTGGCGACCAGCGACGCCAGCCGAGTGGCGGCGGTGTCCGAGCGCGCCAGCCCGATGATCGTTCTACGATGGCTATGCGGCGGGCGTATGCCTTGCGGCCCTTCCAAGCTTGCGGGCCGCTCGCTGCTTGCCGTTCGCGGACTTGGGGATTCGACCGCGCGAGGACACCGGTGGTGGGCTGTCACGGCGCCGGCGTCCGGTCGCGAGATAGAACTCGGTGCCGTGTTCGGCGGCGGACTCGGCGGTGCGGTCGAGATTGTCAGCTGAGCAGTAGCCGGCGTCCGCGAGGACCTGGTCCGGGACCTGCCCGGTGTTAGTCACGACCTGTTCGGTCATCGGTATCAGATTGCCGACATCGGCGGCGTTGGTGTTTACGTCGGTGGCCACGATCACCTGATGTTTCTCGTCGACCACGGCCTGCGCGTTGTAGCACTGCTGGAAGGCTGCGTCGTCGGACAGCATGACCTTCAGTCCGGGTCGGTGAAGGTACTTTGCGCCTTCGGTTTCGGCGTCGCGCTACCGGCCGTGGACGCCCCGGCCCCCCGCAGCGGTGTCATCGTCGTCGCCGCGTCTGCGGCCCGCCGTTCGCCCCACTCCCGCGCCTCGGCCTCGAGCGTGCTGTGGGGATCCGCGAAGGCACCGGTTGGAAGTGGGTGCACGATCGCGGCGGTGTGCGCGCTTGCGCGGGAACCGCCGCGAAGCTACCTGTTGTCGCAGAACGAGGATGGATTCATCGCCGACTACAGCCGAGTGGGGTCGAGATCGTCAGAACGCAGGACTGAATAGTGTCGACAATCAGATAATAACTTGAGCAGCACAGCCTATCTCAGGAAAAACGACGCACACGCTGTTGAGCGTGCGGCGCAGATATCTGCTCGTCGGCCGAAATGTTCAAATCGCGAGCCGAATCCGAGACTGTGCGGTGGTCCAACGCCGACGCGAACGAACTGGACTACTCGCCGGAACGTCCCGTTTGACCACACTTGTGGTCAAACGGGACGACCTCGCGCCATCGACGAGTGGTCTCCTGTGCGGATTTTCGTCGCGGCCTCGATAACAGCTGGGTCTTGCTGCCGACCGCCAGAAACAACGGTCGATGCGGCGCTTGGATCTCGACGAGCTTCGCGGCCTAGCGGGGTCAGTCAGGATTTTGTCCCCAACGCGAACCTAGTGCTCTTCAACACCGTGGTGGACCCCGTGACGGCGCAACGATCTCACGGTCATGGGGTCCACCACCAGAAGGGCTGCGCCCGATGCCTACTGCTGTTTGTCGGCCGGATACCACGCGGTCGGCAGCGAGGAGGGGGCCGCGGCGCTCACGTCCACACCACTGATCCCCTTCGATACGTAGTAGAGGGCCGGGTAGGTAACCAGCGGTATCGTGTACGCCTGGTTGGTGTACCGCTGCCACATCTCGCCCCAGGCCGCGTCCGGATCGTCCGAGGAGACACCCGCCTCGTAGAGCCGGGTGATCTCCTTGTCCTCCCCGAAGAAGTTGGTCGTGCCGTCCGGCGCCAGGTTCTGGGTGTAGATCGGCGGAGTAGTGGAGATGACGCCCAAGGTCTGAACGACCGCTGCCTTGTACTCGAACACTTTCTTTGCGTAGTCCGCCTGGTTCGGGGAACTTTGGCTGTCGAGCTTGATGCCGACCGCCTTCAGGTTCTCAGCGACGGCACTCACGAGCGGCGTACCGAACTGCCCCAAAAACGTACCTGTATCGATCCCGTTCAGCGTGAGGCCGTCTGCGTATCCCGCCTCTGCCAACAGCTGTTTAGCCTTGGCCGGATCGTACTCGTAGCGGAAGTTGTGCGATGCGGTGTCGAGGTCCTGGGTGACGTACCCGTACGCTGGGTCGGCCGTCTCGCCGAACAGGGCCTTGGCGATTCCTTCGCGGTCGATAGCGTAGTTCATCGCCTGGCGCACTCTGACGTCCCGCAGCGCGGGTGCCCCGACGTCGTGCTTCGTGTCAAACGAGAGGTAAAATACGCCCTGAGGCGCCGAGGCGACCTGCAGGCCTGCTGCCTGTGAGGCGGTCGACGGATCCCCGATCGTGACATCGTACTCACCGGACTGCTGCGCCTGCAGACGCGTACTGGCGTTGGCTATGACCTTCACGTTGATCTTCTCGAAGTGGATCGCGTCCTGGTCCCAGTAAGAGGTGTTCGGGACGTAGGTGTAGTGGTCATTGTTGACCGTTTCCGACGGAAGCAGCTTGTAGGGGCCCGCGCCGTATGTTCCAGACTCCATCAACTCAGGATCGGCGACCGCCGCCGGACTTCCGATCAAGCCGATGGCGCTCCCCTGGTCGGATAGGATCTCGGGAAGGCGCGGGTTTGGTGCAGACAGCTCGATCCTCACTGTGTGGGGTCCGGTCGCCGTGAACTTCGGCTCCGACCCGAGGACATTTGCGTAAAGACCCTTGGCTTGGACGAAGTATTCGAGCCACCCAACGACGGCCTGCGCGTTGACCGGCGTTCCGTCGGAGAATTCCGCATCGTCGCGCAGCGTGAATTCGAACACCTCGTTCTTACGCTCCGCGGTGTTCACGTACCCCCATTCAGTCGCGAGCTGCGGCTTGATTTCGCCGTCAGTCGTGACGTGAAACAGCGCCGCATACGCTGGGTTGGTGCCCATGGCCCCCCAGTACACCGCGTACGTCGACTTGGCCGGATTCATCGGCGTCGAACTGCTGACGGCGATCCTCAGCGTCGTAGTGTCCCTTGATCCACTCGGCAAAGAACCACTCCCGCCGCAACCTGTCGCAGCGACCAACACCGCGGCTATTGCAAGGACAATCGAGAGCCCTCGCAAGGACGCCTTCCGACACATCTGCTTACGGGCACGTGTCGCTACCGCCGACAATTGCTTGATGTTCATCGCAACCTCCGCCACGCCTACACCTATCTCTGATACACGATTGCGAACGCAACTCGTGGCCAAGCATCCGATGGTTCCGACGATGTTCCGCGTCGAAGGCCGGTCTGATTTGTACGTCTATTTCCCAAGCGACCGCGCTCAGGTTCGCGGTTGGGCATCACCGCAAGGCCGCAGTCAGGTTGGGTGCGGCGCTCGCGCTTTGAGTCAGACTACGAACCGTGCGTGACCATTGACAGGTCCAATTTCCGGGTCGTCTGCAGTCCACTCGACACTTAGGAGTGATTCAGAGGACACAGTGACGAAATCTCTTCCGCCCGACTAGTTAGAGCGTGTCTCAAGTGGATGAAGTGGCTTGTGGTGTGCACGATTCCGGCGGTGACGTCCGGGCGTGGTCCGCGCCGCCGCAAACCCGGCAAACTCCGGGCCGACAAGGGCTACGACTACGACAAACACCGCCGGTTACTGCGCGGACAGGGCACCGTCCCCCCGCATCGCCCAACGCGGCATCAACAGGAACGAGCGACTCGGCAGATACAGGTGGAAGATCGAACGCACCGTCGCCTCGCTCACCGGTTACCGACGCCTGACCATCCGCTACGAACGCCACGGCGAACACTTCGCCGGATTCCTCCACCTCACCGCCGCACTCACCTGCTTCAAGAAACTGCCCACAACCCTCTCAGTCGGGCCGAAGAGATTTCGTCACTGTGTCCCCCGAATCACTCGTAAGTGTCGAATGGACTGCGGACGACCCGGAAATTGGACCTGTCAAGAGTCACGCACGGTTCGTAGTCTGACGATATGGAACAAGATACTGTGGAGCTGCCAGCTTGGATCAAGGAACCGGTATTGCTCGCTCTGGGCGACCTACAGGAGCCGGGTGCAAACGAACTCGCCTTGAAATGGCATCCGGAGGGGGACAACGCCGGAATTCTCGCCGCGGGCGAGCCTGTCAACGCGTCGCAGCGGTTCGAGGAGGACGAGCTCGTTCCAGCTACCCTGGTCGTGAGAGTAGCCGACTGGCTCCAGAACCAGCTCTTCCCCGATTCGACCGTCTCGCCTACCGATGCGCGCCCCGTCTGCCCCGGGCACGACCACCCGCTACAGGCCAGGGTTCTGTACGACGTGGCATGGTGGTTCTGCCGGACGAGCAACTCGCCGATCAGGCTCATTGGCGAGAGCTGAAAACCATAACCTCGGCGGTCGCCGCGGATCGACTTGCGCTAAGCGCTGTTAGAGTCGCGTACTCCTGCTAACGCGGACCCCGTATAGGCGCGCAGGAACCACCGCTCGACCGATTTGACGCTCCTGATGTAGCGCGGGTCGTTGGAAGCGTCCCGCGGACACACACAACAGGACCGCCAAATCATTCTCTTTGGCGATCGCCTGGCGACCACGACACTTCGCTCGCCAGGCGATCGGCTTCCCCTCCGGTGCGGCAATCACGCTCCAGCGTTAATCCAGATGAAGATTGGCTTTGACACCGAATCGATGAGAACGGTGGAAGAAGAGTCGTTGCGTAAGTTGCAGTTACGAGGACTTAATCAGTCGAGATCTTGCGGACGATTGTCGAGCCTGAACACAGACTGGATCTTCCAATTAACATGCGCGGGGTCATCGACGGTTCGCGTCAGACGCTGCTCGTCGTTTATCGAGTCGCCGATCGCCAAACGTGTGAGGTCTAACGACGCAGCACCCGTTTCACAGGAGGGGGGTGGATGTACCACGCCCTGTTCGTCTGCCGGCACTGTTCTGCCGGCCAGAAAGGCTCACCGATGCGCACCGGCAACATCGCTCTATGGACCATGACAGCGGTCTCTTTCGGCACCGGCGCGCTGGATGCGGCCACCTACCTCGGGATGGACGGAGTCTTCGGTGCAAACATGACGGGAAATGTCATCCTGACCGCGTTGTCCATTGCCGGCGAAGGGACGCACTCCTACCTCGGTCCACTCCTGTCTCTGGTTGGCTTCATTACCGGATCGTGGCTTCTTGGACTGATCACGCGAAGATACTCGAAGTCAGTACGGCCCGATCCCGTCGTCGCTCCCGTTTTCACCTTGTGCGCCGCAGGAATGATCGTCGTTGCGGCGGTTCTCTTCTGGCTTCCATTGCAAGGCAGCGTGTTGCACACGACCACATTTATCATCGGGGCTCTGATGGGTTGCCAAGCGATCGCTGCCCGCAGAGTGGGGGTACCTGACATATCGACGGTCGTGGTGACGTCTACGCTCTCCCTGCTGTTTGCGGAAGCAGGAACCTTCCGAGGAGGCGCCACCAATCAAGCAACCGGACGGCGGCTGGCAGCAGTGCTCTCGATGTTGCTCGGCGCTATCAGCGGTGCGCTCCTGCTGAAGATCGGGTTGGTCGCTGCTATGTCCGTTCCCGCCATTATCCTTTCGGTGGTCGCTGTCATCTATACCATTCTCGCAGTGAAAGAAAGACGACAGGTACGCGATCAATCCGAACAGCCCGCCTACGCGTGAACGCGCTGTTTCGGGTCGCCTCAGAGTCGCTTTTTCCCGTGCCTGGTCAGCCAGCAGCACGTGAGACGGCACCCCGCCACCGTACAACTCCAGGTAGTCCCTGATCATCAAGAACATTCATGGAAAGGCTTCTGCCCGATCCCATCCACCGAACCTGAGGTAGGCACAACATTTTTTGCTGGTGGAGACCGCGACCACGGGCCTTGGACAGACGGAAGTGTTCCTCGACATAAGCCGTCGAAGAAAGTGTTGCTTTCGTTTCGATCATGGCGAAGGCCCTCACGAAGGTAAAGTAGGTCCTCGATCGGCACGCTCGTCGAACGCACCAGCCGACTACTGGGTTATGGGACAGCGGCGATGGTGAAGAACGGGCCGACACTGTCCGGATATGGTTCGGAGCCCTCTGTGACACTCTGGCTGCGCGTTTACACCATTAGTCGAGCACCTACGCAGATCCGTGATAGGGGATCAGGGAAGGGAACTGGCGTGGAGCTGACCGCATCTACGGGTATCCGCGTCTTCGTCTTCGATCCGTACAGTCCATGGCAGCGCGGAACGCACGAGAACATTAATGTGCTTCTGCGGCAGAATTTTCCGGAGGGAACTGTCCCGCAGACTGCCGTGAACTTGATGCGGTCGCCGATGCACTCAACATCCGCCACCGCGGTTGGAGAATCCCAGCAGAAGTCTTTGCCGAACAGGCACACTCGTCCTCACGACACGTTGTTGCGACAACAGATTGAATCCGCCCCGGCACGCGAGGACCATTCTCCGCAACAGCCAGTACTCGGTGTCGGCCCGTCTGATCGGTCTACGGGTGTGGGTGTTGGTGCGCTCGAACGAGGTGATCGTGCTCGACGGCAGAACTGTCATTGCCCGCCGTGTCCGGTCCACCCACCCGTGGTGCGCAGGTCCTCGACCTCGACCTGAGGTCCTCAAGATCAAGCCCGGGGCCCTGCCCTGGGCGACGGCGCTCCGCCCGGCGGGCGCCTGCGGGAACTTCACTGCAGCGTACGAGGCGTTCTTGGCGGGTGCCGCAAAGCCCAAGGCGACAGCGCCGGCACCCAGGAGCTGATCGGGGGCCTTTTGCTGCGCGGGACTGCCCCAGGCATCTGCTGCACGGCGATGCGCGCGGGACTTCATCGCGGTCGCGAACGGCGTTCCTGTTCAGCGACCCACGCCGCAATCTGAGCCCGCGAGGTGAACCCGAGCTTGACAAGGATATGTTCGACGTGGCCTTGCGCGGTGCGTGGCGAAATGACCAGCCTCTCTGCGATAGCGCGGTTCGTCAAACCTTCGGCCACCAGGTCGGCCACCTGCCGCTCGCGCCCGGTCAGAGTGACAACATCGGGTGCAGAAGAAGCACCGATGCGCAGGTGCTCACCGAGAGCGAACGTGACGGCGTCCGCGAACTTCATGTTTCGTCCGCGCTTCACCTTCGCCTCGAATCCTCGGTCACCCAGGACCGCGCGTGTTCGCCGCTTACAATCCTGCTGGTAGCGGGACAGGTGCGAGAAGTCGAACGGAGGACTCATCCCCATGGATTGCCATAGGCCCCCAGCGGCCCCCAGAAGGAGCGCAGCTCTGTGCGCGTCTCGATTCTCCGCAGCGATCCACGCCAGAGCTTGCAGGCACCACGCCGATAATCGAGGGTCGTCGACGAGTCGGGTCAAACGAAGACCTTCCCGGATGAGCTGAGTCGCTCTCTCGGATTCTCCTTGTTGCCACACCGACAGCCCTGACGCCCACCGCGAATAGGATCGGTACACCGCTTCTCCGCGGGGCTCGGTAATGGACAGGATCTTCTCGTGACATCGCGTCGCCTGTGGCTCGTCCCCGGTCAGCCCGCAGGCGAGGGCTAGGCCGAACAGGCTTCCCACCTGCCGGAGCAAATTCCCGTTCGCCTCGAATGATCCTTCCGCAGCTTCGAAGTCAGGGATAGCCTTGTCAGGCTGACCACCGTAGAGCGCCAGAAACCCCGCTGCATGCCTGACGAGCGTGTCGATCTCGCCATCATCGAGTTCTACAGCAGCAGAGCGCATCTCGTTATATCGCCGCATGGCCGTGGGAATCTGACCTTGTGCGGCGGCGAACATGCTCGACGAGTACAGCGCGCCCGCCCACACAGGCTCCCGTCGGCGATTGGTGGAGGCCAACATTCGGTCCACCCATCGCCCCCCTTCGCTGTATTGACCGCGCGTCAACCAGAACTCGGACAACGCGTTGACCGTCGACAAGCCAGTTACATCACTCGGATCTGTGAGACAGTGCTCGAGCGCGTCACGAATGTTGGACTGTTCGCGATCGAGCCTGCTGATCCAGTCCGCCTGCTTCGCGCTGATCCATTCCCTTTCTGCCGTTGCAGCCAGTTCCGCGTAGAAGTCACGGTGCCGTCGCCTGAGCACTTCGTACTGGGAGTCTGCGATCTTCTCTCGGCCGTACTCGCGCACGTGTCCAACAACCGGTACCGTACGACGCTCCCGGCTTCCTCTCTGATCAGGATCGACTTGTCGACCAGCGAGGCCAGCAGGTCCAACAACCACCCGTTCTCGCCATCCTCGACGCAGACCGACTCCGCAGCGTCGAGTTCGAAGCTGCCTGCGAAGACCGACAGTCGCGCCCACAGCCGTTGCTCAGCCGGTGCGCACAGGTCATAGCTCCAGCCGATGCTGAGTCGGAGCGTTTGCTGCCGGGAGGGGGCGTTGCGTCCTCCCGAGGTCAACAGCTGAAATCGATCGGTCAGCCTGTCGAGGATCTGCTCGGCGGACAGTGCTCGCAGCCGCACGGCGGCGAGCTCGATAGGAAGGGGCAACCCGTCGAGTCGTTTGCAGATGCGTGCGACCGTCATGCGGTTGTCGTCGGTTATCTCGAAAGTCGGCACTGCGGTGGATGCGCGATCAGCAAACAGTCGTACGGCGTCGTACTGGGGCATTCCGCGCACCGATGGCTCATCGTTCCGTAGGTCAGGAACTGCAAGAGGAGGAACCCTGAGTACGGACTCACCGGGTATCCTCAGCGGTTCGCGACTGGTCGCAATCACCCGCAGTTGCGGACAGGTCCGCAGCAGTGTTTCCGTCAGCGCCGCGGCCGCATCGACGATCTGTTCACAGTTGTCGAGGACCAGCAGGAGCCGCCGAAAGGACAGGTGGTGCACCAGCAGATCTAAGACGGACACATGCGATTCGTTCCCCAGGCGCAGCGAAGAGGCCACCACATCAGCCAGGAGCGCAGGATCTTTGAGTTGGCCCAGCTCGACCAACCACACGGAGTCCTCGTAGGTCCTGCGTAGATCGGCCGCGACTCGTCTCGCGAGGCGTGATTTGCCCACTCCCCCCATACCTGTCAACGTCAGAAGCCGAGCGCTGCTCAACAGTCTGCGGGCTTCGGTGATCTCGCGGCGGCGACCCACGAAACTGGTGAGTTCGATAAGTAGATTGCCGGGACCCGGTGGCAGCGGAGACTGTCCTCCGCCCTGCTCATCAAGGCCTGCGGCAGGACCATCGGGGTCGGCATCGTGGTTCGGATATCGGGTGTGGAGAGCCATCTCCGTGACTGCGCAGCCGTGTCGGCGTTGAATCTGCTGCAACTGTGCCCCGAAATCAGCCGCGGTTTCGGGACGATTCTTCGGGTCGGTACTCATGGCGTGTTCAATTGCCGTACACACGTCGTCCGGGAATGCGCCGCGATCGCTCTGCGGAATCGGATCCGTCGCTACCCGAACGAACTGCGCCACCACGTTCTCACCGTCACGCCGCTCGAACGGCGCATGCCCGGTGATCGCATAGAACAGTGTGGCGCCGAGACCGTAGATGTCAGCTGCCGCGGACGGCGCTTCGCCCCGGAGTATCTCCGGGGCGGTGAATGCGGGCGACCCAGCGGTGGCACCGGCACCCGTTTCGAACCCACCCACGAGATGAGCGATCCCGAAGTCAGCCAACTGCAGATCACCGTAGTCGGTGATCAGGATGTTCCCGGGTTTCACATCGCCGTGCAGAATGCCGAGCTGATGCGCCGTCTCCAGAGCCGAGGCCATCTCTACGCCGAGCCGCAACGCCTCTCGCCAGGGCAACGGCCCATGACGCCGGATCCGGCTGTGGAGTGAACCCTGCGGCAGGTACGGCATCACGATGAAAGGCCGGCCCTCGTCCGTGACACCCGCCTCGAGGACGTTGACGATGTTCGGATGCCCCGTCAGCCGACCCATGGCGCGTTGTTCACGGAGGAATCGTTGAACACTTACCTCGTCGAGCCCGGTGGTGAGAACCTTCACCGCAACAATGCGGTCGAGCGCGGATTGACGACACCGATAGACGACTCCGAAGCCACCACGCGCGATCTCCTGCACCTCGTCCAGACCCATTGCACCGAGTTCGGTGATCAACGCTCCTACAAGGGGCCTCTGTGTGTCGTCTGACGCAGAGTCAGCCATAGCTACCGCAATTCTCAGGTTACGGCGGACGGGAAGCCGGGAGTCCCGCCTGTCGCGACTGTCCTCAGGGTTCGTTTCAGGAAGCCGACGACCCCTACTTAGCGCCGCGGCCTCCTTCCGCAGGTTCAGGATATCGCCTCAAATCGTACCGTAGGTATGCAAAACTCGCGGGGGCGCCGCGGTGCAGCAGTCGCGTCCGGTAACACACCGGCGCGCGTCACGCGTAACAGGACCCAACCGGGTTAGGTCCACCGTTAACTACTTCGACCTGAAAAACGAAGTGCCTCGGTGAGCATGATTCGGCCGTTCTCGGCCGGTCGGGGGTTGGCCACAGACGCCCCCGATCGGCGCCTTTCACGCTGCCAGGGTGCTGATCTTGACCAGATTGTGCGCCAGGACCCCGTGGCCGACCCCGATCTTGGCGCCTTCGGTGCCGTCGACGCGGGTGCGGTCCCAGTCGAATTGAACCGCCTGTAAGTGTGAACGCCAGGCCTAGTGGCTAGCGCATTCACGCCGAGGGTGGCGGCTATCTGTTTCTGGACGAGTTGACGACGAGTCCGCTTGCGGTGCAGGCGGCGATGCTCGCGGTCGCGTTGGACCTGATTTGGTGACTGCCGTGACGGACCAGCGCCACGCGCTGTTCGTCCGTCGCCACCGCACGCGAGGCGGGCGGCGTGGCCCACCCAGTCGCCATACCGTCCAACCACTCGTCAACAGACGGAGTGAACTCCACATGGCAGAACCGATTCGCCAATGGCGCTTCCAGTTCGTACCCACCGGCAGCACAATCGGGAGGAGTGGAAGTAGTCGTCGTCGCGAAGTGGCTTGCTCAGGCAACTTCCTTATCGCGGAGCAGGTTTGCGAGTTGGGTACGAGAGCGGACTCCGAGCTTGCGGTAGACCCGCCCGAGGTGCATTTCGATGGTCTTGACGCTCAGGAACAGCTGGGCGGCAACCTCCCGATTGGTGCCGCCCCGTGCACCGGGCGCGGGCACTGACTCCTCGCCCACCGATCACTGTCGGACCCGACCGAGATCGCGTACTACATCTGCGCCGGACCCCGGCGGACCACGCTCACCGAACTCGCCACCGTCGCCGGATCACGGTGGCGGGTCGAGGAATGCTTCCAGCAGGCCAAGATCGAGGCCGGCCTCGATCAGTATCAGGTGCGGACCTACCGCGCCTGGTACGCCCACACCACCCTGTCGATGCTCGCCCTCGCCTGGCTGGCTGGCTGGGACGAAACCCAAGCAGTAAAGGGGGAATCGGGATCAACGATCAGGGCATGATCGGCTACACGGTACCCGAGATCCGGCGGCTGCTCGTGCATCTGATCCTGCGATACGCCCGCCCCGACGAGCACGCCTGGTCGTGGTCACACTGGCGGAGCACCCAGCGTGAGGACGCTTGCTTCGTCGATTCTGACGGAGACCATCCCGGCGATGGCCGACAGTTGCGACGGGATACGTGTCGCGGCAATCGGTTTCGGCCGGAATCGTGACCTCGGCCCGGTCGCCGGGCAGCTACGTGTCGGTGCCGAGTGCGGACTCGGCGGTGGGCGGGGCCGGGTGGTCGTGGACCACGTGCTCCCACCAGGAATCGAGCGGGCTGGGTTCGGGCCACACGATCGTGTTGTCGGCGACCGGCGACGGGCTCTCGCCCGGTTGGCTCGATGCGGTTCCGGTGGTGTCGTTCGAACAGTCGGTCTCACGCATGATCGTGCGCATCCTGTCGCGTCAGCTTGCGTGCGCGCATCGCCGCCCTGCCCATCCGTGTGGGGCGAACCGGCAACCGCGGTTGTGCGTCGTGTCACGGGGGCGCCGGTGATACGTCCTGATCTGCCGGTCGGAGCACCCACTAGGTTGTTCGGCCGATTATCGGGCACCCGGTGTGATGGTGTCGGACGGGGGCGCAACGCCGCGATACTCGGTGAGATCATGGCGAAGTTCAAGGTAGCGCAGAGCACGAACTCCATCCGCCGGGCGCGGCTCGCTGTTGCCGCACGCGCCCATGACGCCGACGACTGCCGAACCCTGCTCTCCATCCTGGGAATCCTGCCCGAGCCCGACACCCCGGCTGATCCGTAGCATCTCGTAATCCCGGTGCGGTGCCGCGTCCGGCGGTGAACCGGCACCGTGCCCGGCCCGTCTCACGGGCTGGGCCCCGACCGACCGCCCTTCTGTGGCTTCCCCACGATCATCCCTCGCCCGCGAGCAGGGACCCACGTCGGCCGCGCGAAGTCGGCCCAGCGCCTTCACGGTGACCAACACCATGTCCTCGTCGCCCGGATCGCCGGCGCGCGCCCGAGTCCGTCACCGCCGTGCCGCGCCCGCGCTTTTGCGGCTCGTGGTGCCGGTTAGTTCGGGTCGGTGACGCAGTCGCGGCCGACGAGTTCGTTTTCGATGTCGGCGAGCCGGTCGAGGGCGAGGTCGCGGTCGGGTGCGCCGGTGGGGGTTTCGCCGGTGGCGATCAAGGTGACCAAGTCGCCGTCGAGGGAGAGCGTGTAGACGGGCCGGTGTGCGGCGTCGGACTCGATGATGGATGCTCTGGTGGCGTCGATGAGTTCGGTGGCGGCGGTGCGGAGGTCGAGGGCGGCACCGGTCTGGGCGGTCGTGCCCTCTTCGGCGGCGATGGTGAGGGTCCAACTGATCATGGCGGTGCCGTCTCCCGGTGTGTGGTTGGGGGTTGTTGTGGTGTGAGTATGCATGGGAGCTCGGACGTGTTACCGGGGCCGCACTGGTGCGCCCGGGTCCTCCGGAGAATCCGGGCCCCACGGATTGTCAGCGGCGGGCACCCGCCGTCGCTCGCAGGTTCATGCGGGCGTTGCCCTGTTGAGATCGCCGAGACATCGTCCGTGAGGCGTCGACCCCAGTTTGTAGGGTCCACCCCATAATCGATGCCCTCGTCGACGCTCCTGTCCGATAATTCTCCTCTCATCGTGGCGCATCGTTTCCCCTGGTCAAATACCTGTCGCCGGGCCGCGGCCCCGATGCGGGCCAGTTCGGCGGGCTTTACATTCCGGGCCACTTTCCGGACTCTGCCCGTGAGCGGAAATCTACGGTAGAATTCTATATAGACGGAGTCAAGGGTGTACCTGCCCATCGAGGAGGAGACGTGGCGCACCAGACCGCAGGCTCGGGCTACGAGTCCGATCCGCAACCACAGCGCGGCGGTGTGAGCGACCACGAGTTCATCGCCCGGATGCGCGCCGAGCTGTACAAGAGGCCGAGCATGCGGCTGGTCGCCGACAGGGTCACCCACATCATGCTGGCCGGACGGATCGACCGGGACGACCCGATCCTTGAGCTCATCGAGTCGGACGACATCCTCGACGAGAAGACGGTGCTGAGCGACGCCGTCGAACGCATCCTGTCGTTCCCGCACCTGTCCGCCAAGGAGGTCGCGGACAACTACGACAAGAACTGGGCCAATCCCAGCGATGCGCTGCGCAAACTCAGCGCCAAAGGGGAGGTCATCGGGCTCAAGCGGGCCGGGAAGTTCCGGTATCCGCAGTTTCAGTTCTCCCTGTCCGACGAGGCGAACCAGGTAGTGAGGGAGGGCAACGTGGCTCTCGGTGCCCGGGATGATCCGTGGGGTGTCGCGTCGTGGTGGCTCTCGCCCAACCCGTCGATCGAAGACCGCAAGTCTCCGGTCCAACTGCTCGGCGAGGGATCGTTCGACGCCGTGCGCGCGTTGGTGCGAGCCGAGATCGCCGACGACCTTGCCTAAGCGCCCACCACCGGTATCGGTGACTGCGCATATCGGGTCGCTCACCGCGGGAACCAAGCTCTGGCGTATCCACTCCGGCGACCCGAACCGCGGTGTCCTGACCCTGAATCCGACCCCGGCGGGAGCGGGAGGTGGACGGTTCGACTCCTCCGACGGGTCGTACCACTACAGCTATTTCGGGGAGGACATCTCCACCTGCATCGCGGAGACCTACTGTCGGTCGCTGCCGCTCGATGACCACGTTCCGCGAATTTTGAGGAAGGCCAAGCTGGCCGGTCGAGTCCTGTCTCAGGTCACGGTCACCGACGATGTCCCGGTCGCACTGGTGCACGGCTCACATTTGGCGGCGATCGGTCAGGACACCTGGCTGACGAAATGCGACCCCGTCGACTACCGGATCACCCGGGACTGGGCGGCATCCATCCTGCACGGGACCGACGGGGTTCTCGGTATCAAGTACCGGGCACGCAACGACGAGGACAGGTTCTCCGTCGTCGTGACGATCAAGCCCAATGCCGGTGTGGGGCTGCATGATCTGATGACGGTGTCCCGGGGCCCGATCGTGCTCGATGACCGGGCCGGGGTGGAGCTGGTCAGATCCCATCTCGCGACATACAACGCAACCGTCATCTGAGCGTCTTCGTCGGTCTCCGACTGTCCGTCACCGGCGTGGGGTGGGAGATTAGCCCATGAAAAGCCAACCGTCAGTACAGTGTTGTTCCCAGGCTATCGACGAGACCATGACAGACCACCTAACAAAGGATATCCATGGGACGCTCGAAGAAAGCAACGCAGGCCACACAGGCCGCGAAGAAGAGGCGGAACAAGGCTAAACGACAGACCCGCGGCACAAACCCGATCGCGAACGCGAGTTTCCCCGACTCCAGGGCAATGGTCCTCAGCAACCCATTCGACGCGACCACACAGCGGGCGCTCATCGAACTCGCACCGAAGCTGACCGTCGAGGAATACCACACACTCCGGGACACCGGGCACAACCCGAAGCCTGATGAGTACGACCTTGTCGATCCCACCCTCACGCGCATGCTCACCCGTCGGCGCGAGTGGGAGAGCTACGAAGACGGAACGTGGGATCACGTTCCCAACCAGGAACACGTCGCGACAGCCTGGGGTGAGTTCGCCCAACCACTACACATCGCGGTCGGCTTTACCGCTGCCGATGGACCCCGGTGGGAGATCCACCATCCCTCCCCGGACGACGATTTTCGCGCCCCTGCCGAGACCTACACCAGCCGAGACACCCTCCTCGCCGAACTCGACCGACTCGAACACCTGGGCCACCCAGCCGATACATACCCGATCAATTCCCTAAACAGGCCGGCAGCACGTCGGGCTGTGCCGCCATCGACCGGCCGACGACAGATTCAGGTCGTCGACGCAGACCGGCCACCTGGGGTCCTACTCCCCGTATTCGGCACCGCCCTCGGACGGGCGATGCGGTGTCAGTGGGCGTCGTGGAAGGCTTGCACGATCTCGGCACGGATCCGGCCCCGAGAGGGCATCTCGTAGCCCTCTTCTACCGCCCACTCCCGAATCTTCTTGACCTCGCCCGTCCTCGCAGTCGATCCGATCGGATCCGTCACCCGATTCGCGCGGCGCTTCCTTCCTCCGACCCTCCTGGAATGCGCAATCCAGTAGTCGAGAGCGTCGCGGAACTCCTTGGCGTGCTCGCCCTTCAGGTCGATCTCGTACTCGACGCCATCAACCGCGTAGTTGATGCTCTCCCCCTCGTCACTGAACACGGTCCCGTCGATATCGTCCACCCACTCCACCACAGCCCTACGCGCCACGGATTCCACTCCCACCTTCATCGATACGAACGAAACAACAGTACTCGCGCCGGACACCGCATCACCGCTAGCTACGCTAGCTAGGATTGCATCGCACCAAATGCCGGCGATCAGTCTCGTCGTCGCACAGCACCCTGCCATCGTGTGCGAGTGCCCACGGCCGCAATCCTTCGAGGATCCTCATCACCAGCGCCAACCGGCTTTCCACCAGACAATCCCGACCCACGCGACCCCATGCCATTTTCGTCACTGTGATGCAATTCGAGCGCCGGGCGCCGAACCGCCCCTCCGATCGCCCCGTCCGACAACCGACCCATGAAGCCGCAGAAGCACTCTCGGGCCCACAGGTGCGGCAGCAACGGCAGCTGTCGGGCCGGATGCACGTAGAGCATGCGCCCACCTCCGCCTGGTCACACCACCACTCCCCCGCGCAGGGGCTCCACTGGCGTGGTGCGGCCCAGCCCCACCCAGGTGCAGGTGGGCGAACTCCCGCGGACCGGCCTACAGGTCTTCGGTGTCGCAACAATGAAAGGTGCTCACTCGGCGCGGCGCCGGCGCGGTTTGCGGATGTCGGTGCGCGCGCCCTGGCCCGGCCTGTTGTTCGCCCACGCGACGATCTCCGAGCGCTTCCACAGCGGAGTACGGCCGATCTTCTCCACCGGCGCCGGCGCCTGCCCACGGGAGACGTACCCGCGGAACGTCGAGGCCGACAGCTCGGTACCGGTCTCCTCTTTGATCAGGTCGACGACCTGGTCGGTGGTCAGCCGATGTGGGTTAGCCATCTGGTGAGAGTCCTTCCAGTTCATCACCTTCTCGGCGATGGAAGTGGCAGTTCGGTTGCAGCCCAGCGGTCGACCCGGCAGACCGGCCGCGATACGACGCCAGACGGTGCGGGACTGTCCTCGGAGGGACCCTACAACGGCGTGCTGTAATGCCCGCACACGCGTCCGGGGTTCTGGAAGCGGTCCATACGTTCCAACACTACAGCGATGAGTTGCAAGGTTGGAGTACTTGCAGAGGATCCCTCTAGCTGGGGACACGACACGTCCCCGAACATCATGTGTCCCTCCTCGAACCGCAAGGACCCGCTCGCTTGCGACAACAATGTCGAATACCACTGCCCTGACGGCGGATCTCGCGCACACTCATTGCCGAGCTTGCGCGCGGAAAATTCCACGTCACGGTCCGCAGCCAGTCGGTCAGGACGTCTCCGAGTGCAGCGGCCGCAGTGAGAACGACCCTGCGTCGCCGGGGAGCAGCGACGGTTCGACCGCTACGCCACCCGTGTCAATTCACCTCGACACGGTTGACCACGTACCCTGCCCGCTGGAGCAAGCACACAGGAGGAGAGATTGTATGGGGGTCGGATCGGTGCACGAAACGCTCGTCGACTACGACGGAATGGCCTACCGCCGGGCGTCGGGCGTACAGGAGGCAGATGCGCGACACTTCGGCATGTCGGCGGTGGTCACGCGATGAAGCCCGTCGAAATCGCTGACGGCGTGTTCTTTGTGCACTCCGAGATGGTCAACTGGGTGCTGCTCACCGACGGTGACGCGGTGACGGTGATCGACACCGGGTACCCGGGGCAGCGGAGTGATGTCGAGGACTCGATCCGGGCGATCGGGCGGGATCCGCACGGCATCGAGGCCGTGCTCATCACCCACGCGCATGTCGACCACGTCGGCAGCGCACAGTATCTCGCTGACACCTACGGGGCGCCGGTACTGGTGCACCCCGAGGAGGCCGCTCACGCCCGCCGGGAATGCCACGAGGTCGCGACACCCTGGGATGTGCTCAGCAATATCTGGCGACCCGGGGTCCTGCAGTGGGCGATCAAGCTGATTCAGTTGGGTGGCACGGCCAAGTACGGCGTCGACTCCCCCACCGCGATACCTGTACTCGGCGCCCTGACCTGCCCGGGCAGCCCGGTCCCGGTTCTCGTACCCGGCCACACCTCCGGTCACACCGTCTACCATCTTCCCGCTCGCGGTGTCGTGATCTCCGGCGACGCCCTGATCACCGGGCACCTGACCTCACCGATCTCCGGGCCCCAGCTGCTGCCGCAGTGGTTCGACCACGACCGCGGTATGGCCGCGGAGTCACTGCGCATCATCGGAGAGTTGGACGCCGACATTCTTCTGCCCGGACACGGGCCGATCCATCGCGGCTCCGTCGCCGAAGCGGCCGCAATAGCACGAGAACGCGTCGACGCCGCGCGGTGAGGATCGGATCGCACTGACGCGAGAACTCCGTTCCCACACAGCCTTTCGCGCACGCAACCCCCGGCCCGACGAACGGCTACACGTCGGGCCTGATTGCCCTAATTGCACGCAAGGCTGGCAGTGCGTGCAATCGGGAGGTGTTGGGTGGGCGAGTTCTGAGCGTGTGGTCCCTCGTCAGCGGAGGCGCATCAGAGCTTGCGGGTGGAAATCTCCACACCTGCACCGCGCAGTCGTTCGGCGAGCACGTCGCCGAGCGCAGTGGCCGGGGTGAGGACGCCGGCCTCGTCGGGGAGTCGGTCGCGGTCGCGCACCAGGCTCAGGGCCGCCTCCCCCAGTAGGACCGCGGTGGCCCGGTATCCGGGATCACCCTGCGCCTTCACCCGGGCAGCGTACCGGGCGCCGGTCGTTGTGGTGGTGTAGATGCCCATCGCGAAAAACCCATTGCGCTGGGTCTTCTCGCTGGGGCCCTCGCCCGGTGCCGGCAGGATGCGGTCGAGCACGAACCGGGTCGGCGGCAGGCTCAAGCCGAGCACGAGTCCACCGAGTACGGCCGCGACACCACCTGCGTAGAGACGGGAGAGTCGCGAGTCCCCCACGCCCATCACCTCTCGGTATTTGAAGGTGCGGCCGTACGCCCAGTCGCGCAGCGCATTGCTACGTCGCACGATGCGGGTGTTGTAGGACCCCATGACGAAAGGCGCCTTCCAACCGGTGGCCTCCGGGGCGATCTCCGCGCCGTTGACCACTGCGACGTCAGACTGACGACCGAGATCGGGTTCCTTCGCTCGGTCAGGGCTGAGTGAGTACGGAGAGGCGGCGAGCCGACGCAGCGCCCGATCCTTCTTCGACACGTCGATCTGCGTGCGCAGCGTATCGATGGTTCCACCCGAGACTCCGCCACGCAGCGTCGCCACCAATGTGGTGTCGCCGAGATCGCCGGCACCGTCGGCTTGGACTCTCTGGTGCAGCACATGAACACCCAGGTCGGAAGGGATGGAGTCATAGCCGCAGGAGTGCACGATCTTCACGCCGTTAGCCCGGGCCTTCTCGTGGTGGGCGTCGATGCTCTCGCGGACGAACAGCACCTCCCCGGTCAGGTCCACATAGTCGGTGCCGGCCGCGACGCAGGCTGCGACCATTTCGGCGCCGTACTTCGCGTACGGTCCCACCGTGGTGGCGACAACCCGTGTGCGGGAGGCCAGCTCGGCGAGCGCGACAGGGTCGTCGGCATCGGCGATGACGATCGGCCAGTCGCCGGCGCGGGGCCCGAGCGCCGCCCGGGTGGCCTCGAGTTTCGCCTGTGACCGTCCGGCGAGAGCGATCCGCACACCCTCCGGGGCGGTGCGTGCGAGATAGTCGGCGAGCAGCCGCCCGACGAACCCGGTGGCACCGTAGATGACGAGATCGAGTTCACGTCCGCTGTCAGTCATGCGCGGAAGCCTACAAGCGACGCGGATCAGACAGAAGAGGTAGATGTAACCCTGCGTAACTGTATGCCGGGGTGGTGGGGCAGATCCCCTCGAACCCGAGTTGATGGGGACGTGTCATCTTTCCAGTTCACGACCCGTTCCGGGTGCAGGCGGCGACGGCGCCTTCTCGATGAGTTTGCCCTGCCCGCAGGGGTGTGGCCCGGCATCGGGGGGTGATACCGGGCCACGGGGGGTGTTCTGCGAACAAAATCTGGGGGGATGCTCAGCAGAACGAACCCGAGTTTACGGATCACCACTGACAGACGATTACGCGACCGCGAATCGCCTCAGACGGACTTGGGCGGAGTGGACCACCGGTCCGCCTGCGGTTGCGCGCCCGAGCAGGGCGGGATTCGCACCGTCAGCCCGCAGGAGCGACAGAAGAACGTGCGGTGCCCGGAGTTCTCGGCGGCCGCTGCCGGGCACCCGCAGACCTCCCACCCCACCAAGCACTGATCTGGCCCCAGCGGGTGGCCACTGGGGCAGAGATCGGGGGCCGATTCTGAGTACCGCATGACGCAATTTTCGCACACCTGTTCGAGCGCATGGTAGCCTCGGCACTGACCCACTCAGAGGGTTCTGTCCAGCAGGTTCCCCGTTCGAATATCGGGGCGCAAGGCGTGGTGCGGGTCGGTGGGGCGTTCGCCCGGGAAGCATCGGCCCGCACCTCGTCCGGCCGCAGCGCAGGGATCGCGGGTGAGCGCCCGGCGAGAAGTGCGGTCATCTCTTCGGCGTAGGCGACCTGTTTGCGCAGTGTGCGGCAGCTTCCCTCGGCGCGGCCTGGCGTTCGGACAGAAATGCGTGCTGCCGCCTTGTCCTCGGCAGGCTGGTCCGCGGCCAGCATCTGCAGGGAGTCGAGGAGCTGGCGCATCTCGTCGAGGGCGGACGCCGGTGCTCCGACCGATTTGTGTCAGAGGGACGATCTACGGTGACAATCGCGACGAGCAACAGGTCGCCACTCACTGCCCAGACCGGTGACCCGTTCCCGGTCCTGATCTGCGGGGTTCCGCAGATCGGTGTGTGGCGGCCTGTTGCTCTGTGCATGAAGCGGCGGTGGGGCGGAGCCGACGATCGGCCTGCTGTCTCCGGCACCTACGCGGTGCGCGCCCCGACGGACCTGACGGGTACGGCCGGGCCCGTCGGTCTCTTCCAAGTTCGAACCGCTGCATGGGGTTTATCCCAGCCGTTGCTGGTCCCGTTCCCGGATCATCTGGTCGGCCAGCCGGTACACCGCCACCTCGTCGGGGATTCCGACGTTGATGGCGGCCTGGCGGGCCGCGAGGAACGCCCGGACCTTCTCTTCCCCTGTTGCGCGGTCGCGGTACAGGAATGCCTGGCGTGCCTCGGCGAGGTCCTCGAGTGCCCACCACTGGAAGCGGTCGAGACGTGCGGCGATCTCGGCGATCCGCGCCCGCTCCGACTGGCGGGTGCGCCACCGGCCGGCCAGGTCCGATCCGGCGAGCAGGACGCCGAGGACCATGGCGCGGACCGCGGTGATCACTGCGCGCCCCCTCGCCCCGCCGCGGCCTTGGCCTTGGCCTTGGCCTTGGCCGGTTCACGGGTGACCGCGATCAGGGCGACGGTCGCCGCGATCGCGGCCACGAGGATCAGCACCAACGGCAGCGAGAACTCGGCAGCGGTCACCGCCCCGACGGTCGTGGCGATGAAGGCGAGCACGGCGAGCACCCAGAGGGCGCGGGCCGCCGCGGTGTGATGTGTGAGCTGGGCGGCCGAGCCGCCGACGACCAACAGGGCGCCGATCCAGAGGGTCCAGGTGGTCATGGGTGGTGCGGGGTCCTTCCGGCGTTCGGCGGGCGTGACGTGTCGACTGACAGGGTGTCATGCCACCGGCGGTCGAGCAGTCCAGCCGGTCCCGGGTGGGCCGGGATCGCGCCGCACCCTCGGCGCCGTGACCCGGAAAAGGTCGCCGGAGCTGGTCAGATGGGCGCACAATCGGCCCTATGCGGCTGATTGCGCCGATGCTGGCCACCCCGGGTGACCCACCGGAGGACACCGGCGACTGGGCGGCGGAAATGAAGTACGACGGCTTCCGCCTACTGGCTGCGGTCGGCGGCGGCGAGCCGCCGGTGTTGTGGACCCGCAATCTCAACGTCGTCACCTCCTCGTACCCGGAGGTGGCCGCGGCGCTGTCCGAGACGTTCGACCGGCGTGGCCGCATCGTGTTCGACGGTGAGATCGTGGCCCTTGCCCAGGGCCGGCCGTCGTTCGCCCGGTTGCAGAAGCGGGCGAACACCCTGCGCCCGACCACGGCCCTGCGCCGGCAGGTACCGGTCACGTACCTGCCGTTCGACGTTCTCGCTGCCGACGGCGGTGATCTGACGGCGGCCCCGTATCTGGAGCGCCGTGCCGCCCTGAGCGACCTCGGCCACGAGTTGCACGGGCCCGGCCTGCCCATCCAGATCCTCCCGCACTGGGTATCCGTGGACGGCGCGGTCATTCTGGAGGCTGCCCGCACTTCCATGATGGAAGGCGCGGTTTTCAAAAAAGTGTCCTCGCCCTATCTGCCCGGTCAGCGCGCACGGTCGTGGCGGAAAGTGTTGTTACGCACCAGGAGTTCTGCCCTTGTGGTCGGCTGGGTCCCGGGTGGCGGTGTTCAGCGCAACATGGTCGGCGCCCTCGTTCTCGGCGCATACGACGACGACGCGGTTCTCCGCTATGTGGGTGCGGTGGGGACCGGATTCACCATGGCGGTGCGTCGCCAGTTGAAGGAGAAGCTGGCCCTCCTCGAACGCCGTACCAGTCCACTCGGGACAGAGCCCGAGGTCGCGGCCGCGGCCGAGCACGGGATGGTGCGCTGGGTCGAACCGGTGATCGTGGTGGACGTCGCGTATCGCGAATACCTTCCGGGCGGGCTTCGGCATCCCAGTTTCAAGGGACAACGCGGAGATCTGGATCCGGGGTCGATCACCCGGGATGCCCTGTGACGGAGCTTATCCGATAAATGGGGAAGCCGCCGGCACCTTGCCCGGTGACAGCGGCTCCTCATCCCCTTCGCCCGGGAACGCTACGCAGTGCAGGTCTTCCCGGCCGCGGGAGACGGTGACGCCATATCGCCTCTCGGCAAGTGGTCGCTCGCAGCGACTCTTCTGGTGTGGTACCCGGGGTATGCGCGCCACCGTCAGCCTTTTCAACAGCGGACGAGTTGGTGGTATTCCGACTGGCCCCGGCGCTCACATTGACGATCGGAAACGTGCGTCAATGGGCGTCGCGGAACCACTGCTCGATCTCGGCGGGGATACGACCGCGGGAGGAGAGCTCGTAGCCCTGCTCGATCGCCCACGCTCGGATCTTCTGGGTCTTACCCGACGACCGCGTCGCGGTAGTGGGGTTGACCTGCCGGTCCGTCCGGTGTTTGCGGCCGCCGACCCGGGTGGAGTGGGCGATGTAGTACTCGAAGGTCTCACGGAGTTCCTTCGCGTGCTCGTCCTTCAGGTCGATCACGTACTCGACACCGTCGACGGCGTAGCTGATGCTCTCACCATCGTCGCCGAAGACGGTGCCGTCAATGTCGTCGGCCAGCTCTACTACGACCTTGCGTGCCACAGATCCACCCCTCGAGTTCTTCGGTACGGACCGACGACACTACTGGCAGCACCGGAAGAAAACAGTGTTCTGCCGCCTGTGGGCTCTCGGTCGACCTACCGTGAAGTCCCACGGGGTCCGCGACACTCGTGGACTCACCGGAGGAGGAGCGATGACTGCGAAGTTCGAGCTGTTCAAGGACACCGCCGGCCGGTTTCGGTTTCACCTGAAGGCTGCGAACGGCGAAATCATCGCGGCCAGTCAGGGTTACACATCGAAGGCGGCGGCCCAGAACGGGATCGAGTCGATCAAATCCAATGCGGCAACCGCCCCGACCGACGACCTGATGCGATGAAAGGGGCGGGGCCTCCCGCTCCTCGTGGTTCCCGGCGAATGCTGGGGGTGTCATATCCACACGTGTCGGAGGAGGCCCCTATGAGTGAGTATGACGGAAAACAGTTTGTCGGGATCGATCTGCACCGGCAACGCTCGGTGATCGTCCGGCAAACCGATTCCGGTGAGCAACTCGCGGTGGCGCGAATCGTCAACGACCCCGCCTCACTGGCCCTGCAGCTCGAGAAGGCCGGAGAGCATCCGGAGGTGGTACTGGAAGCAACCTATGGCTGGTACTGGGCGGTCGACACCCTGCAGGGAGCCGGTGCCACGGTGCACCTTGCACATCCTCTGGGTGTCAAGGGATTCCGGTACAGGCGGGTGAAGAACGACGTTCGTGACGCCAGGGATCTAGCGGATCTGTTGCGGATGAACCGGTTGCCCGAGGCGTGGATCGCCCCGCCGCCGACGCGGGAACTGCGGGAACTGGTTCGCTACAGAGCCAAGCTCGTCGCGATGCGGTCGAGCCTCAAGGCCCAGGTGCACTCGGTGCTCGCCAAGGCCGGGGTGTTGATCCCGGTATCGGACCTGTTCGGCGTCGAGGGACGTGAGCGTCTGACGCAGGTCCCGCTCGGCGTCGCGTACGCGCAGCGGGTGATTTCGCTGCTCGAGCTGATCGACGTCCTCGACGCGCACGAGAGACGATTCTTCGACCAGATTGCCGCCGAGTTGCGTGACCATCCTGGTTATCGGGCGATTCAGGAGCTGCCCGGGGTCGGTCCCACCTTCGGTGCCGTGTTCGTCGCGGAGATCGGGGACGTGCACCGCTTCGCCGACCCCAGTCACCTGTGTTCGTGGGCCGGCCTGACGCCCAAGCACCGCGAGTCCGACACCGTCGTCCACCGCGGGCACATCACGAAACAGGGTTCCAAGCTGGTGCGCTGGGCGGCGGTGGAGGCCATCCAGCGGCAACCGGCCGGCACGAAGATCTCGGTCGACCGCAAACGCATCGAGGCCCGCCGCGGCAGGAACATCGCCAAGGTCGCCGCGGCCCGCAAACTGCTCACCCTCGTCTACTACGGGCTGCGCGACGGAGAGATCCGCGCGCTGGCCCACCACAAGGCGGCGGCGTGAGCACCCCGGACGCAACACGCGCGCGGCCGTTGTCAGGTCTGACCCCCGTGTCATCGGCGTGGTCGCGGATCTGATTGACCCCGCGTATTGCCAGCGCACCGCTCCATGCCCGCAACCCCCGGGCGAAGGGATGACCGACAGCCGAGGAAACCCGGCCTGCCCCAACCAACCCGCATTACATTGGAGACCGTTCACTCCCACAACCGAATTCATCGCTTCCGATGACCAGTCTGCGCCGGGCCGGGCCACGGTCAAGACCGTTCGTCCTCACTGCGCTGCGGGCGCTCCGTCCTGACCGACGGGGCCCTCACCCAGCGCTGCCCGCTTGGAGGCCGGAAACGAGCAAAACAGCAGGTCGAGCAGGGGTTGACAGGACCCCGCCCTTTCAGGGATGGGGGTGTCATATCCACACGTGTCGGAGGAGGCCCCTATGAGTGAGTATGACGGAAAACAGTTTGTCGGGATCGATCTGCACCGGCAACGCTCGGTGATCGTCCGGCAAACCGATTCCGGTGAGCAACTCGCGGTGGCGCGAATCGTCAACGACCCCGCCTCACTGGCCCTGCAGCTCGAGAAGGCCGGAGAGCATCCGGAGGTGGTACTGGAAGCAACCTATGGCTGGTACTGGGCGGTCGACACCCTGCAGGGAGCCGGTGCCACGGTGCACCTTGCACATCCTCTGGGTGTCAAGGGATTCCGGTACAGGCGGGTGAAGAACGACGTTCGTGACGCCAGGGATCTAGCGGATCTGTTGCGGATGAACCGGTTGCCCGAGGCGTGGATCGCCCCGCCGCCGACGCGGGAACTGCGGGAACTGGTTCGCTACAGAGCCAAGCTCGTCGCGATGCGGTCGAGCCTCAAGGCCCAGGTGCACTCGGTGCTCGCCAAGGCCGGGGTGTTGATCCCGGTATCGGACCTGTTCGGCGTCGAGGGACGTGAGCGTCTGACGCAGGTCCCGCTCGGCGTCGCGTACGCGCAGCGGGTGATTTCGCTGCTCGAGCTGATCGACGTCCTCGACGCGCACGAGAGACGATTCTTCGACCAGATTGCCGCCGAGTTGCGTGACCATCCTGGTTATCGGGCGATTCAGGAGCTGCCCGGGGTCGGTCCCACCTTCGGTGCCGTGTTCGTCGCGGAGATCGGGGACGTGCACCGCTTCGCCGACCCCAGTCACCTGTGTTCGTGGGCCGGCCTGACGCCCAAGCACCGCGAGTCCGACACCGTCGTCCACCGCGGGCACATCACGAAACAGGGTTCCAAGCTGGTGCGCTGGGCGGCGGTGGAGGCCATCCAGCGGCAACCGGCCGGCACGAAGATCTCGGTCGACCGCAAACGCATCGAGGCCCGCCGCGGCAGGAACATCGCCAAGGTCGCCGCGGCCCGCAAACTGCTCACCCTCGTCTACTACGGGCTGCGCGACGGAGAGATCCGCGCGCTGGCCCACCACAAGGCGGCGGCGTGAGCACCCCGGACGCAACACGCGCGCGGCCGTTGTCAGGTCTGACCCCCGTGTCATCGGCGTGGTCGCGGATCTGATTGACCCCGCGTATTGCCAGCGCACCGCTCCATGCCCGCAACCCCCGGGCGAAGGGATGACCGACAGCCGAGGAAACCCGGCCTGCCCCAACCAACCCGCATTACATTGGAGACCGTTCACTCCCACAACCGAATTCATCGCTTCCGATGACCAGTCTGCGCCGGGCCGGGCCACGGTCAAGACCGTTCGTCCTCACTGCGCTGCGGGCGCTCCGTCCTGACCGACGGGGCCCTCACCCAGCGCTGCCCGCTTGGAGGCCGGAAACGAGCAAAACAGCAGGTCGAGCAGGGGTTGACAGGACCCCGCCCTTTCAGGGATGACCTGACACCCGCTCCATGGCGGGACCGTACGTCGCAGAACGAAGACGCGCCAGGAGTGTCAGCCGACCGGGAGCCGGCTCGCCGCGGCCAAGATCTCGTCGGCGTAGCGGGGCTCGAAGGTAGGTGTCAGGCCTGCTGCGGCCCAGTAACCATTCTCGGGGTGGGCGGAGCCGATGAGGCCGCCGGCGATGCAGGCGATGGAGTCCGAGTCGCCGTTGCTCGTCGAGGCCCAGGCGAGCCCCTCCGGCCCCGTCAGTGCTGCCGGACTGTCATTGTCGGTGGTGGCGAGGTCGGCGACCAGCAGGGCCAGGGCGACCGCGCTGGCCGACTCCCACCCTTCACCGATCCCGACACAGGGGTCCCCGAATTCGGTCGGCGGCAGAGGGCGCAGCTGTTCGAGCCGGGCCGCGGCGGCGGTGAGGATGTCCGCTGTCCCGTCGTTAAGCCCGTCTACCAGGTACGACGGCACGTCCCCGGTGATCGGGGCGAGGACCTCCCGCAGGTACGGGTCCGTGGTCCAGGTACTGGTGCCGTTGTAGATCTGCGCGGCAGTCGTGAGGGCGTGCTCGAGGAACCGGCCGCGGCGCTCAGGCGCGTGGCGGATGGCGTCGGCGAGCAGCAACGCGGGCACCACGGCCCGGGGGTGCTCGTGGGTGATCACCGCCTGAAGAGCGGTCAGACCCAACCAATACGGCTGCGGTGCGAACGCGGTGGGGACCAAACGCATCACGGCCCCGCAGCCGGCGGATTCGACGGCGCCGTCGGTGTCGTACCAGCGGGCGCCAGCGCGCAGGTTGCGCAGCGACGTCATGCAGGTGCGGCCCGGGGCCCGGGTGTTGTCGGGGTCGACCTGCCACAGCAGGAACTGCCGGGTGATGGCGTCGGTGACCGTTTCGATGTCGGCGAAGTCGGTGACCTCGGCCAGAGCCCAGTGAAGGGCAATGGTCATCTGGGTGTCATCTGAGATCGTCCACCACCGGCCGGCGGGTGGGGCGACCGGGTAGGCCGGCATCTGTGCGTAGCTGGTGAATTCGACCTGGTAGCCCCAGGCGTCACCGGCGGCCAGTCCGGTCAACGCGTTGGCGTACCGGATCTGAGTGTCGGCCGGCGCGGTGGGGTGGCTCATCGACGGAGTCACGGTCATGGGGTCTCTCCTCGCGAGATGGCGTAGGCGGCGGTGCGGACGGTTTCGATGTCCATGAGGTCGAGGTCGGCGACGCGCCCGAGGTAGTCGGCGATCGCGTCGGGGGTCATCCCCTGATTGAGCTGCCGGCGGATCTCGTCGAGCTGCTCGTCGTTGAGTGCGGCCATCGTCGGTGGTCCTTCCGTCTCGCCCCTCTGAAGGAGGGGACATGTCATTTTAGCTGGTAGAGAATGGGTTACGCGGCCTTGGTCGCGCCACTGCCGGTGCCGCTGTCGGCTTCGGCGACGAGGTCCTCGGCGACCATGTACACCGTCGGCCGGCCGCCGATGCCCTTGTGGTCGACCTTCACGCACCGCAGATTGGTACCCATCGGGAGGACGACCTCGTCCTCCGAGGAGAACTTCGAGATCGACTTGAGCGGCAGCCCGTCCCGGGTACGGACGACCATCATGTACGGCGGGTGGCCGGCGAATGCGCTCGCAGTGCCGTGATTGGTGCTAAAGCTGGTCACCTTGCCGATCTGCATGCGGGAACCGACCGTGAATGCGGCGTCGATGTACTCCTCGGTGCTGCCCTTCCATCCGCTCGGCACTCGGGTACCGCGTACGAGTGTCATCGGCACCTTGTTCGGGTTGTGTTCACGGAACTTTCCGAACGCTGAGTCCAGCTGCGACACCACGGTCTTGACGTGTCCGGAGGGACTCGGGTCGCGGCCGGTGATTGCCGCATTGATCGCGTGGTAGCTCCCGCCGGTGTAGGTGGTCAGCGCGGTGCGTTCGGTGTAGGTGAGCATCTTGTGCACGAACTGCGCGTTCGAGGTGGTCAGCGACCCGATGCTCGAGGTGTGCACCTGCCCACCTGGGCCCACCTGGAACTCCCATGCCTTCAGGTCCCCCGCCTTCTGCGCGATCACGCTGTAGTCGTCGGCGGTTTCCTTGCCGTAGGCGCGTATTCCGCTGCGCCAGAGGCTGGCGTGCTTGTCGGCGCCGAGGCTCTGCGGTGGGATGTCGTGGTCGAAGTGCGGGATCACCCCACCACCGACCGTGGGTGTCCCCAGGGCGCGTCGGTGCGCCTTCGCGTACGCGGCGTCGGCCTCGTCCTTGCTCGCACCGCCGGTGAGGGCTTTCGCTCGCGCCTGCTGCCCGGCCGCGTCCGCCGCCTGTTCGCGCAGCGCGATCTTGTGCCGTTTGATGCCGTCGTGGATGTCCGCGCGGGCCGGTCCGCCGCCGAGCGCGTTGGTCAGTGTGTCCCGGGCCTCGGCCATCTCTTCGTCGATCACCGCCTGTTGCGCGGCCGGCGTGGACGCGGCGCCGGAGACCGCCTTACGGGCCACATGCAGTCCTACTTCGCCCTTCATTGCGTGGGCTTGTTTCTGCATGTCGGTAGCGCCCGTCGGCAGCGGATCTGGCTTGTTCAGGACCGGGATTCGGTTGGCCTTGGCCAGAGCGTCATTCTTGCTGGTCGCCTGCCCCACTGGGTGGTAGGCGTCGCCGCTGCGCTGCAGGATGATGAAGTCCGAGTAGCCGCGGCGGTAGATGGCGGTGCCGCCATCGAGGATGCGTCCCTCGACCTCGGTGACACCGGATCCGGTTTCCATCGCGATGGTGCCGGCGTTGTAGATGCTCGTGTCCCGGGGAGCCGATGCCAGGGCGGGCTGGCCACCGTCGGTGAGCGCCTGCTCCGCGGCTGGAGCAGCGCGGCGGTTCAGCGCTCGGGTGATCGTGTCGACCTCGTCATCGGACAGGGATGCGAAGTAGGTGTCGCGTTCGGCGGCGGTGGCCATGTCTTTGTGCAGCCCAAACTTGGCGGCGGCGAGGTCTTCTCCGGCCTCGCGCTGCCGGCGCTGGGCGTCGAGATATGCCTGTTTGGCGTCGTCGACGTCCTTCTGTTTCGCGGTGACGTCGGACTCTGCTCCGGTCCCTTCCGCGGCGGCCTTCTTCGCCTTCCGCAGCCGGGCGCGGAGCCCATTGACGGCCTTCCGGGCTTCGTCGGTCTCCGCGTCTGCTGCGGCTAGGTTTTGCTCGGCCTCCTCCACCGCGGCCTGCGCCGGGGTGATCGTCGGGCCGGCGAGTTTCGCGCGTTCTGCCTCAGCGTGAGCAATCAGCAGTTTCGCCGACGGCGGGTTGGCGTGAATGCTCGGCATCGGGGTGTCCCCCAGCACCGATGAACCGATTCCCAACGCCGACATCAGCTCCGGCAACACGCTCGGCGGTGCCGCCTGCACCGAGGCCGCCGTCTCGACCAGCCCCTGCTCTTTCAGGTGCTCGACCACCTTCTTCCGAGCTTCACGGCCCAATCGCCTGTTCGCGTTGGCTTTTGCAGCGGCCTTGTAGCTTCCGCAACCGGGGCAACGGCGACCACTTCCGTGGGCTTTCGAGCGGCACATGGGGGCATCCTTCTGGGCGGACGGCACGTCCCCACGCCCGAGCCGGTCTCGGGCAGTGGGGCGGGCGAGTCGATGACAACGAAACACTGCTGGGTTGTCGGGGGCACTGCAGCGCGCGTCGGCGTGGGTCATGTCGTTCATGGCAGTTCACCCCCTGCCTGTTTCATGGCTGACCCTGCCCGGGCGTGAGATATCGAAGGATCCCTCACCGATTGCAACCTACCTTACAATGTCCCATGCTTATGTATCGAGTGCCGGAGGGTTGCGGGCAGTTCCTACACCTAGGTGGATGTCCTTCGAATCTGCTGTCGGAGTGAAGTTCCCGCGCCGAGAACGGGGGCGACCGCTTGGGAGGCTGCGCGTCCGAGCGGACGTGGGATTCCCCTGATGTGATACTGGTGCAGGTCACTGTCGCTGACTTCGTGCTGTTCGGACTGCTTGGTTTCGCAGTCGGTGCCGATCGATCTGACCGCTGGTCAGCGCTTCTGGGCGGTGCCCGATGTGGAACAGTCCGGTGGTGTGCGGGCAGACGAATACTGCGAGGCCCTTCTCGCCGGGGTGTCTCCTGCGAACGGCTCTGGCATCCGCGCGGCTGTGATAGCCGCGGTGATGACACTGGCTGCAGAAGGTCCAGCGGGCGGCCGGGTTGTGGGCGCGGGAGGTCATACGGACCGTCCGATCTGCAGATTGAGCCAGTCGGACAGCCAGGTGATGGCGTTGCGGCCGGCGTTGTCGACGACCAGGGCGTTGTAGTTGGTGTGGGCGCCGGAGGTGAAAAAGCTCGCGGCTTTGAGCCCTTCGCCGACCAGGGCGGTCAGGTCCTCGGCCCCCTGCGACTGGGCCATGGTCGTCAACGAGCCGGTCAGCGCCGGCAGATCGAGATTCTGCGCCTGGGCGCTGATGCTGGTGGCCGCGTTCGAGGCTGTGCCGAGTAGTTCCGGCGGGGTCTTGGATGCCTTGCCGGAGAGCATGTTCACCGCCACCGAGGCCAGGTCGAGGCCAACGGGCAGCAGGCCGGCCATCGCGGCACCCGCACCGAGGGGGTCGGGTGCCTGCCCGGGAGGTGGCAGTAGTTTCTCCACCGCGGTCCAGGCGATTTCCTGGATCTGCCCGATGAGGGTGGCCAGCCGGATGACGTCGACGTTCGCGAGGATCGACGCCACCAGTGCGGCGATCTGGGTGTACCCGGTGGGGTCCGGGATGACCGACAGGATCTGTGACACCCAGCGCAGATCCACGGCCGCGGCCATTTTCACCAACGGCGCGAACTGGTTGTTCAGCTCCCCCGCCACCTGGTGCGATCCTCGGGCGTCGAGCGCGGCGACCTTCTGCGGCAACACCGTGAGGTTGCGGAGAATGCCGGGCACGTCGAGAGCTGTCACCCCGGTGGCGACGTTGAGGACCTGATCCACCACCGTGGCGGGTTTGAGCACCGCCAGCACGGTCGAGGCCGATGCGAGCGCATCGGCGGGAACCGAGGTCAGCGGGGCGACCTGGCCGCCGAGGGTGGTGGCTGCGGCCGACAGCTGCGCCGCGTCCCCCGAAGTTGCGGCCACGGTCGACGCCCCCGAATCGGCCAGTTTCCCCGCGGTGTCGGCGATCGTCATCACGGTACTGAGCGCGGCCGACAGATCGGATGCCCCGGCGTTGGAAAGCACCTGGGAGGCGTTGTATTCGGGGCTACCCGCCGGGGCTGCGGCGAGCGGTCCGGTGGCGGCGTGTGCGGCCCCGGAGTCGATCAGATCAGCCATCGGGGCGAGCGTCTTTGCGATGGACGATGCCGTCGCTGCAACACCGCCGACATCGACGTTCGGCTCGGAGAGCTGCTGCCCGAGGGCGGCGACACCCCGGCCCAGCGCGGGCAGGTCGGCACCGGAGAAATCCGAGGTCAGCGCGGTGGCCAGCCGAGCGTTTCCGTCGACGTTGCTGTCGCCATTCCTGCTGGGGGTCTTGGACAGAATCGATCCGAGCGAGCCTAGTAGAGGGTTGTCGCCCTTCTGGATCGAGCAGTACAGGTCCCCGGGATCGCAGATGGAAGCAACCCGGCCAGCGAGCTTGCCCATTCCCTGGGGGCGTGGATCAGCGATCCCTTCGCCGGAGGTGCGCGGGCCCACAATCGCCGACCCCTTGGTGCCGGCGCCGGGGTCGGCGAGCAGGCCGACTGCCAGGACACGATCAGCGGGCACCGGCCCGTGGTCGTTGCCGATCCCAGATGCAAGGTCTCCTGCTGCATCGGCGCCCTGGGAGTAGCCGGTAATCGTGAACTTCGTATTTTTGCACCTGCTCGCGACGTCGGTGAGTACGGCCTTGGACTTGCTGAGGGCGTCAACCTTGCTGTCGGCGTATGTGTGTCCGTTGTCGAACGCTCGCGACATATAGGGCAGAACATAAATCTCGGCCTGCTTACCGTTCTCCCGTTCGATGGCCTCAGCGACCGGCGCCAGCATCCCAACAGGCCGGCCGGGGTCGGCGTTCTCTGATGTCTCCCAGGTACCGGGGATGAGCAAATTGAACGTCGCCGCACAGCTGGTGGGGTCAGCGTGCGCGATAGCGGGGGCGGTCAATGCGGCGCAACCGCCGGCGACGGTCGCGCACGCAACGAGAGCGACCACGCTGCGGGCTCTCGAACGTCTTGCGGGCATTGGCACCTCATCTGTAGGGACGAGCTTTGAAGCTCACCCCTCGATGCGGCCCCGGGATGCCACACGCAGCCTCCGAAGAACACACACCACTGAGGTGAGGTGCATACGGTGACCGAATTCGGCAGCCAGATTCAACGGGGTATGTGGATAACCCTCAGTCGCACGTCGCCTGCCGCCCGACCCTCCGCGCAACTCCTGTGTCTTCCCCGCGGTATGACCTGCGGAAACGGCACGTCCCCTTCAGATCAGATCCAGTCGATGTGGACGGAGTCGATGTGGTCGAAGTGGAATCCGAACTGGTCGCTGTACGTGTCGAAGCCCTTGTTTTCGGGGTAGTCGAGGGTGGCGTGCCGCTCGAGCAACGCGACGACGCGGGCGTGATCGTCGTTGGCCAGTGCGGCGGCGAGTTCGCGGGACTCTTCACTTGTGAACGGGGTGTCGGAGTTCGCGAAGTCCAGGGTGCGGATGCGGTAGTCGTAGCCCTCGTCGGCGCCGTTGCGGACCATGACGCCGCCCTTGACGCGGATGACCGCCTTTTTGGGTGTTCCGTCCGGCCGCAACACGCCGGCACGTTTCATGATGTCCTCGGCTTTGACGTTGCGGAGTTTCTTGCTGGCGTCGGCGCGCAGCTCGTTCGTTTCACCGGACCGGTATCGGGAGACCGCGGAGCGGGATCGGCCGATCTTGGCGGCCACAGCGTCGATGCCGCCGAGGCGTTCGATCGCGGCACGGCGTTGCGCACGCTCGAGAACATCCGGGTGGGGGATGCGGCCTTGTTGCGCCCACCGGCGCAACGTGCGAGCGGACGGCGGTGTGCGGCCGGCATCGATCGCGGCCTGCCGCAGGCCCTCGTTGCCGAGTTCCTTACGCAACTGTTTCACCGAGACCTTGCTGGTTAAACCCGCGAGTCCCCCGCTTTTGACCTGCTTCGACTTCTCCACACCGCTGGTCGCGGCGCTGGCGACGGAAACCTTGAGGCCATCGAGACCGACCGCCTGCTGCGGCGGCTTCGTGGTGCGGGGCTTGGGAAGATGCAGGGCCATCAGTCCTCGTCGTCCTCGGCGAATGCCGCTTTGATCGCCAGTTTCACATCGTGCACGTCCTGCGCCGACGCCAGGTCAAACAGAAGCGTGTCGGTGAGCAGTGTGTCCTTCTCCACCGACATCTTCCCCAAAGCGTCGCTCGGGTCGGCGATGTCCTCACCGCCAGCGAGCAGGTACACCCAGGAGTCGGTGACGGTGCGGACCGGCCAGTGGCCGTGCTCGCGGGCGATCCGCATCGCCACCCGCCGGCCGCGCCACCGGCAGTGCGCGATGATCGCCGCACGCCACAGCGGTTGGTGGTGGTGTTGCATCTGCTTGGCAGTCCACATGTCCGGGTTGACCATCCGCCCGATGTAGCCCTTGTAGCAGGAGCCGATGAAACTCTTCATTGCGGCGTCCTCGGTGTCAACAGCGCTCTTGCGGGCCTCGCGGAGGATCTTCGCCCACTTGTCCAGTACGCGGCCCTGCTGCGGATAGACCCAGGCCTCGGTCATGTCCAAGTCGTCGAGATCCGCGCCGATCCCCCCATCCGCGACCGGTGAGCACAACCCATCGAGGCTGACCGAGGTCACCCACGTCTGCACCGGCTGATCCGCCCGCATGTGCGGGTGCGGGGGTGGCAGCTTCTCGGGCAGCGACAACGTTTGCCCCGCGGGCAGGGTGATCCGCCACAGCCCGAACGGGGCACCCTTGTCCCCCACCGCCGCCGCGGCCGCCGCACCGGTCAGATGTGTGGGTTGCCCGTACCCGAATTCGAGCATCCCGGCCGACGCCAGGTAGGCGGCCCGTTGGTCGATGGACACCAACCGGCGTACACCGTCGAGATCCTCCGCGTCGGGCACGCGGACCCAGCCGACCGCGGGTTCGAGCTCCTTGCGGGGAGCACCATCGAGCGGTGGTACCGGGCCGGCGGTCGCCACCACAATGCCCTTCCCCGATCGGGTGCGTTCGCGCTTGATCTTGTCGAGGATCGCGGCGCCGGTTCGGGCCGGTGTCGGCCCGGGCAGTACGCCGAGGTGTTTCGCGGACCACGCCAACCGTCGACCCAACTCGCGGGCGGCGGGCAGGTCGTCGTCGGGGAGATACGTTCCGGCGGTGGGTGAGCCGAGAATGCCCATCTCACCGACCCGGTTGTTCCAGCCGAAGTCCTTGTTCCAGTACGTCCACACGTACGGCTCGATGACCACATCGACCATGGAGGTGAACTTGCCGATGCTGCGGGACAGGTGCACCACGTGTCCCGGATCGCCGCGCAACTCCCACCCAGCGCTGAGCATCGGGGTGAGGGTGGCCTGCAGGACCGCAGTCAGCTCGGACGCGGCGCGGGTGCGCAGTGCCTCCATGTCGTCGAAGTCCTCTTCGTTGCCCGGGTCGATCACCCACCCCAGTGCCTCGCACGCGCCCTGTCCGACGATCCACACCTGCGGTGGCGCACCCAACGGCTTCAAGGAAGCCCAGCGAACCAGTTTGTCGAGCTTCTCCACCGAATCGACCGGACCGGTCAACTCCCGCCCAGACGGCGTATACGTCCCCGCGGCGGTCACGATCAGAGCATGCTCATCCGCCTCGACACCCACCGGCAGGCTCTCCCACGGCGGCGGGTTGGTTGCGTCACGATCATCCTCGGCAGGTTGCGCGGTTGAGATTTCTTCGGCGCCGTCCGACTGTTCGTCGGAGATGGATTCGGAGGGAACAACATCTTCGTCCACTTCTGAAGTGGCGTCATCGAATTCGAACAGCGCGTACTGGTCCTCACCCGTCATCGATCGCCCTCCCCGGTTCATCTATTCGACGATCTCGCCGTTGGAGTCGATGTTGGGAACGCCGTGGCGCGCGAAGAGTTCCTGCAGCGCGACATCAACGACATTGGTGACCGTGTACTCGTAGTGCTTGGTGAACCACTTCAGGCGCCGAGCAGTGCTCGCCGGCACGCGAGTATTCAGGGCCTCCTTGTCCTCTCGCGATAGGGGCTCCAGCGTGGCGGCAACAGGAGGTGTCGTCGCCTTCCCGCCCGGAGGGGAGTCTTGGGTGGCAGGCGACAGCACGGGTGGCATGTACGCGCCCTCGGGCCTCTGAGAACCACGGGGATTGGGCATCGAGAGTTGTCCTTTCCGCGTTGAGGTGTACCGACCAGGCCACTGAGTCATCGGTCTCGGTTACCACGGCGAGCAACTACTGCTCGTGGCCATCAACCTACGTGCTTGCATTCTTGCTCGCAACCATGCGAGCAAGAGTGCAAGCAGACTGCGGACAGCCAGCCCTTCGCAGTTGGTCGGCGGTTACCCGAGGGCAGTCCAGTGCCATTTCGCATCGGTGACGGGCGAGGTGGCGGTCGGACCAGATTCACTTCTGAATTCAGGTCAGGTCGCTGGTAGTAGCACCGGTGTGCGACGGGATGGGTGCATGTACGGCGGCGCAACCCCATCTACCCTTTCCCACCCACACGGACCTTTTCCCCGTCGTGCAGGCAGACAGCAGGGATAGTGCGGCCGAGGCTGCCGTCCGGATGCAGGTGCGCGAACGCCCACGAATCGGCGGCTGGGTGTTCGATGAGCTCCCAGGACAAGACGTGGCCGTGCCCGCTGCCGCACTTCTTCCCGATCGAGATGATGGGTTCGAGCAGTGCGGCGACTGCAGCCGGGTCGCCGACCGCACGCCACACCAAGGTGCGGCACACCGTGAGCGGGAGCGGCATCACCCGGGAGCGGTAGCGTCCCTGCCGTTCGGACACCTGCGACGGCAACTCGACCGCCATCTGACTCAGGGCCTGTTGGTCGGGGCGGGCGGACCAGTACTGCACGTGCGGGCCTGGCACCTCGTCCTCCGGGTAGGCAAATGTCGCTGCCCAATGCCACCGGTCGGCGCCGTCGGGGCAGCGGGCCAGCGGCAGTCCAGATCCTCCGGAACGGTATCGATACGGTAGGGCGGATAGTCGGTGCCCGCATCCCTGGAAACAGCCTTCATGTTCTCGCGGATCTCCGAGGCGAGGAGGCCGTCGAGGCTGGTTCCCCACGGCACCGCGTGTGCGACGCCGGCGGCCATTTTGGCCCGGATGACGAGCGGCACCATCCCGGCAGCGGCGTGGAGGGTCATGCGGGGAGCGAGACAGGGTTTCCAGGGCCTCATCACGCCGGGAGGCGACGATCTCCCGCCAATCGACCACCGGGCCACCTCCGGCGGGGGGCGGCAAGTGCGGTGGCGATCTGGCCGTGCCAGCTCCCCGTGCGCCCGCCGAGCCATCCGGTGCGGGTGAACTCGGCCAGGACGTCGGCGGTGAAGGCGTGGTCGAGGTCAGAGCCTCGGTTCACCGCGTGCGTCATCTGGCGACCAAACCGTCAACAACGTTCACGTGCGGGTCACCATGCACGCCGGATAGCCGTCACCGTTCCGAAAGGTCTCGCGGACCGAAACCGCCGCGGTGTTGGCCGAGCTCCAATCTGTCGCCGAAAATGCAGCGGCCCAGCCGCTCTCGTGGACATCGGTCGATTAACGCCTCGGCTGTCGCGGCCTCAATCGTCGACCACATCGTGGGGTTGATCGGCGATGCTCCACCGGCGATCGTGCCGGTAGCAGGGCCTGGATCTCCTGCGCTCTCACAGACAGATCCGAGTCTCGGTCAGCGGATCAGGCCATCCGCTTCTTGTATGCCTCCTGCGAAGGGCGTCGGCTGTGTGTGGCCGTAACGCCGAGAGCGCTTTGCAGATCGTCATTCTTTGCATTCACCCGGTTGGTCATTCTGATCTTCGTCGCGCGACCGAGGGTCAGCCTGGGCCGAAGAACGTGAGGATGCCGTTGCTGCGACCACCGCGCGTTCCTTCTGCGTGTAGCTGAGAGCGATCGAGTTGCGAGAGCACGAAAGTGATTGGTCTGCAAAAACGTTCGTGGACGTGGCTTTGAACTGCAGAAGCCACTCGGCCTACAGGCGGTCAGCTGTCAATTGGTTCACCATGCTCGGCTGGGTTCCGGATGCGCGACGAGCCGTCTGTGAGCGCCCAAGAAATCGTGTGTGGCGTACGACACACTCTTGGGATCGGCGGTTTCGGCATCATACGATCTGGATTGCACCGGCTGACCCGATGTGCAGGCCGCTGGTGTCGCAACACCGTGAGTTGAATCCTGTTCAGCCAGTACGGTTCGCGCTGCTTGACCGATCCTCGACTGCCGGTGTCGCGGCCCCGCCGTCCGCCAGCTCCGGCGGGGTTCCGCGTGGTTCGACTTCGAAGCGGCTCGATTCGGCCACGATGCGACACGGTGACGCCAACGAGCCCATCCGCATCCGATGCATGAACTCTGGCAACGTCCAAAGCTACAGCCTCACGGTGATCGGCGGGTGTGGAGCATGGGTTCTTCGTCGTCGAATTTCATTGCAGTAGAAGTGTTTTGGATCGTTCTCAACGCGACTACCTCAGCGCGCACTTGGTCGATCATATATAATCGCCGACCAGACGGACACGTAAATCTTCATTCGCGCGACTCGTGACCTGCCCGATTTCCGTCTGCAAGGGCTAGGGTCGTCGCCCCGACATGCAATTTGCTCACGAAGGCCCGGCAATTGCCTCAGTCCCCGACAGTCTCTTACTTGGTCGCACACGTGGTCCACCATCTGCACGTTCATAACGAAGCGGGAAGTGTCGGACCCGTATTGAACATCTCAACCAGACTGGCTTTCTCACGACGTTGCGCATCCACCCGCACCTTCGGGTGATGCACGGTGCATCACGTGACGTTCGGGTGATGCACGGTGCATCACCCGAAGGCAGTTCCGAGGAAGTTGCGAAGGTCCCCGTGCAGTAGGCGTAGAGCTCTGCATCGAGCCGTTCCGGTACACCGCCGAGAAACTCGATACGTTTGTGGAATACATGCCGACGCTACGTGCCCTCCGTAAGATCTTTGGGCGTTCGCTCGACACCCGGTCAATCCTGCAATCTGGCGAGGAAGGCGGGCTGCGTTTCCTGCCCGACACCATTCTCCAAAACCGCGGATGCTTACCCGGATCCGGCTCACCTCACACCGAAGCAGTTCTGCACCCAGCATCGAGTGCCCCGGATGGCGCAGGCCGGTCGGGCACCGCCCCCAACCGGCCTCATTTCCGACGGAGGCGGGCCACACAGGTAGTGGATCACTGACGGCCGCTCCAACAGAACTCGGGCATTTCCCACGAATTCCACACCATGCAGCCAACGTCCGTACCCGGCCGGCTCGCTCGGAGCACCATAACGATGACACGGGCCGCATCCGGTTCCGGCGAAAACGGTTAGCATTCTTCGCCGCCCATTACGGCGAGGCACGAGCGACGTTGACTGAAACTAAGCCAGCTACCGAGCATCCGGCCTCGCAGCGCTGATCGAGCCGAAGTCGAGCACCCCGTCGGTCAATGGAATGTCCAGGCTTGGAGCATAAGGAAGGCGTGACCACACGCTGAGGCGTATCCAACCGACGACGCGTGTTCAGTGACCTCATGGTCCCTGCTCCGTCGAAACGGTCGTCACCCCCTCGCGAAATCACGGCAACTCACCAATCCATCGCATCGGAGTCGCAACACTACGACGCCCTGAGGATGGACCCAACTCAGGTGATGCACCGTGCATCACCTAAGGCGTACACCACCCCGGCCCGGGTCAGGTCGATCCACCTGATCGACGCGAAGTCCACACGTACCCGTGATGCACGGTGCATCACCGCAGTGGAGTTGCGGTCAGGCCAGCTCATCGTCTGCTTGACCGATACGCGCGCGGGTTTGTTGTCGAGCCCTCGGTGATGCACGGTGCATTACCGAGGGCGTGACACAACCGGTTCCAAGCCGCAAGTGGATGCGACGGCGAAAGGTCTCGGCACCGGGCGAGGTGGGCTGGGCACCCCACCGGTGATGCACGGTGCATCACCGCGGTGAAGTCGCGGTCGCGCTGGCTCGTCGCCTGCTCGACCGATGCGCGCCAGTCCGTTCGTTGTCGGTGCTTCGGTGATGCACGGTGCATCACCTGACCTCCGGGTGATGCACCGTGCATCATCATCTATTCCCCATTGGGACCAAGACCGGTGCACCAACATTCGCTGCGGCGCGCAATTCGTCGCAGAGAAGGGGTCGGCGTCACTATCTTCGGCCTCCAGCAGGCCTAAATGCTGAACTGACCAAAGATGCAACCCGTCGAGATCTGGATGTTGACGAAGTTGCGCGAGTAGTGGCGCGAGTAACGAATCCGGGACTGCCCAACCGCCTTTGACGACGCGATCACGTCTTCGTATCGCCTCCAACCGCACCGCCCCAGCTACTGTTGCGTATCGTTCCGTCAGCTAGCGGGCTCCCGCCCGAAGCGATAGTCGGCCGGTCACCGACAATCCCGACAACTTCCTGTGCCGCCAGATTGCATGTCTCACAATTTGCCGTCGGTCGGGGGGGTGAATACATTCTTGTCCACGCGAGTTCCCCGTCTCTTGACTGGATAATTCGGCGGACGACTGAATCGTGAGGTATCGAACTTGCGTCGTGCATTTGTGCGCGGGTCGCCAGTGATCATTTCGCAGATACTCGTTGCCCCGGCCCAGGCCGACGAGGACCCGACGAGCCCAACCACCTTGACGGCAATGCTTGCTGCGTGAAGTGCAATCCGCGTCTCTGGCGTTGGGGGCTCAACAGTATTGGGCACGAGACATCGCGGATGGTTCGCTCGTCTAAATAGTAGCCGTCCCGGTATAAGTCAGGATCGCGTAGACCTGAACGTCAAGATGGTCGAGAGCCGAACCCGCGTCGATCATGATGACCATGAGATGGCCGCGGCTCACATGGTTGAGAGGCCGGCAAAGATTCTCGGTGAGTTGCGGCGTTCATCGTGCGCATTTCCACTACTTCGTCCCAAGTGGGTCTGTGTAGCGCGTCGGCAGAAGGCAAATTGGGATGTCGGTGTCACCCGCCTGATTGAAGGTCGTCGAGGCGAGGTGACTCTTTTCGATGGCGCCACAGAATTCAACTCGTGCGAGGAACCCTTGGCAGTCGGGCTGTGATTCGTCCCAACGATTCCACGTCTCGCTCAAATTGCTTTCTCTCTATTTCGCTGACACGCCGATAACGGATGGGCCAGAAGTCCTGCAAAGAGGTCGAATTTGCGGATATTGCGACGTCAGAGATTCGTCTATGGGGAGGGTCGGTGACATCCGTGGTGGGAAGGTGTTGTGAGCGGCTCTCGATCTCTTGTTGTCGCGAAGCAGTGTAATTGTACGTAAATCGCTGTACCACACAGATTTTGATTCATCACGTGACGTTTCTTGGGTGGTGTGATTGCCTACGGCCGCACCGCAAGATTTGATCAGATATTTCTTCAGTAGGCAGGGTGGCGATCGCATACGATTCGGAGCCAGATTCACGCCTGGAGGAGGTTCCGACGCGTCATTTTCGAGTTTTATTTAACTCGGCGTGTCGCTGCGCGGTTTAGTTAAACCCAAAGAGCAGGATTTAAGGCATGACAACTCGGAAAAGTCGGGGCGGGCGCCCAGCCCGCGACGTCGCCGTTCGCCATATCGGGGTTGAGTTCCCCGCGGAGATCGCCGACCGGATTCTCGCACCGGTTGACGATGGTCGTGTGAAGACAATCACCGATCGAATGATCGCGCTTGTTCAGCTGGCACTCGAGAACGAGCCAGCGATTCCGGCGCAAGCCAGACAGGAAGAGTTGCCAATGACGGGCTGATCAGAGCCCAAAAAAGGCGAAACCCCCCTTCGCTCGCCAGCTCCGGGGGTTCCGCTCGTCGTACAAACCGCCACGCAAGGGAGGAGGTCTGCCTTCTATGAGTATAGGACGCGCGATTCGTCGTGCGCACGCGACACGACGTGATATCGGTGTCCGCAACGTCTCATCTCAGCGCCAACGTGACAATTCCGTGTACGCAGACCTAATGTCGCCGGCCCTTCCGGCGTTCACGCATGCCGTGAGGGGGTGTCGATTCCACTAGCGAAAACGTCGGTGGGTCCCACCGTTTCCGGATGAGACCCACCGCCCATATTTGGCCGTTCCAACACGACCGCTCCTGTGATTGGCAGTCCCGCGAGCAGTCGTGTCGATACCGTGCGCTCTTGTCAGGGTAAGCCATGTCCTGCTGGTGATGCCAGCGACTCACGGCAACAACCTGGTTAAGGGCGCGTGAAAGGCGCGTCATGCACCCCAATTCTGCGGCTCAAGCGGCCGCATTTTCCGTCGACGCTGTTCAGATCACCCCTGTTGGCGAGGTTTCTACGACCAACGACCCAGAATGGGACGCTCTCGTCTCGGCCGCTGTCGAGCGGGTCAATGAAATCGAGCGACTCAACGCAGAGAGCGAGCAGCGTGGCCGGTCCTGGTCGTTACCCGTCGATCCCGGCCGACAAGCCTCAACACCAGCATGGACCGGACGAACTGCCTGGCAGCTCCAGGTCCGCAATGTGTTGAACTCCACCACCGGACGTGACGTTTGCCGGCGATTCAAGGTGAGCACAGAGTTTGTCTTCGCCGTGGCCGTAACCATGGCCTCGTTCGCAGAGCGGTCGACGGGCCGGCGCGTATGCGCCGCGCGGGACACGATCGCCCACCGCAGCGGAGTCAGCGTGTCAGTTGTAAAACGCGCGAGAAGGGCACTTCAGACACTTTCTGTCGCCCGCGAGATGGTACGAGGGAGGTACCTGAGAGCTGACGAATCGTATGCTGCTGAATCTCATCACGGGCGGATTCAACGTCGTGCGGCGTCAGTTTGGGCGCTGACATCACCGAAATCCCTGGTCATAGCCGCTGGACGCGCGGGGAAAAAGCTCTCCAAGAAGGTCCGACGCTCAAAGAATGCGGCTCGCTCGAGTTATCCCCAATTGCTCGCTCGTGGCCCCCTATCCCCTTCCAGGGGATTTAAGTTGTTATCTCTTGTTAGAGAGTTATCACCAAAACGCGCGCAAGCGCGCGCGGGCCAGCAATCTAAGATTGCTAAGTCCCTGGCACAGCAACCTCGACCGATCGGCCTGCAGCGCACAGCCGCAGAGCTGCTCGTTCATGCACCAGCATTCGAATCGGCTGGGCACATTGGGGCAATCTGCGAAGTCCTTGCGAGTGCCGGCGTTGATGGGAATCGCTGGTCCGGGCGTGACATCGCCGCTGAGCTCACGCGCGATACCCAACAGCGGGGCTGGATTTGGCCGCAACATATCGAGAGGCCTGTTGGATACCTCCGGTGGCGGTTGACTCAGATCGATTGGTCCCGTCCCTCACCATCTGAGATGGCCCAAAAAGCGGCCCAGGAAGCCCGTCAGCGCATCGCTGACCGCGACGCGCGTCTCGGTTGCCGTGATCACGTCGTGGCGACTCCTGGGCACCGTGAGCGGTGCAAACAAGCCCTTAATTCGAAGCTGTTTGAGCGTCGAAAGGCTGATGCGCATACCTGAACACTGATGATCGACTTAGGCAGAGGCCGATGGCCAGTTCTGGGGCAGCCAATTCGCGAAGGGTCCTGGGTGCAGGTACATGCGCTGCGTAGGCGATGGTTTAGGGCGTCATGGTCCCTCAGCGAATGGCGATCGCTGTGGCCGAGCGTGATTTTGCAGTCCAAGTGCATGGGCCCACTCTTGCATCTGCGCGTCAGAGCTTGGCGCCGGGCGCAACCGTCGCCGGGCCGGTGGCCGGTTTGTATTGCCGTGTCTAGTTGCGTCCTTGGTCCATCGTTCGTCTAACCGGGTCAAGTCCCGGGGCGTGGTGTACGAAGGTTGTTGTGTGCCTACTCGTTGGTGAGCAAGGCAGTCAAGGCCGGTGTCACCTCCTCGTGAACTCGCTGGTGCTGTCGGTGGGATGTCGCTGCGGGAGCGGGCCAGCGCGTTCAGGCTGAGATAGCGGCGCTCTTCGATCCACTCGTCGTGTTATTCGGCGAGGACCGCTCCGACGAGCCGAATCCGGGCGGTGCGGTCGGGGAAGATTTCAACCACATCGGTTGTCCGGCGGAGTTCCTTATGGAGGTCCTCCTGCGGATTGTTCGTCCAGATCTGCTCGGGGAATCCGGTGAACGTGCCAACAGGTCCGGCCGGCGTCGAGGTGATCGGCGACCTTCGGCAGCTTCTCGGCGGCGGCACCTCGGTCACAAAGCGCTCGGCAGGGTAGCGCCGATCGCAACCACCGGGACGGCGTGCGCGTCGGAGGTCACCAATCGCACCCCGGGACAAGCCGCGGGCGACCAGGGACCGGCAGAACGCCAGCCGCCCGGCCCCGTCCTCGGGCTAGGTCACATCCACGACCAGGGTATGCACGTTGACCACCCGCTCGTTCTCCCGCACCGTGAGCACCAGTGCGTCGGCGGCGACAAACGTGTTAAGCCCGCCATCGAGTGGCTGGCTGCGGAACGCCTCGACCTGGGTGTCGAGGTCCTCGGCCATGACCGATACCTGCGACTTCGACAGCGAGGTGGTGCCCAGCGTGTCGACGAGCCGCTCCGTCCGCCGGGTGGAGACGCCGAGCAGGTAGCAAGTGACAATCACGGTGGCCTGTGCCTTTCGGCGCTCTTGCGGCGCCGCAGCAACCAGATGCTCCGGGAAGTACGAACCGGATCGCAGCTTGAGGATCGCTACTCGAGGGTGTCGAAGCCGTGGTGCAGGTAGCCGTTCCCGCTGTTGCCGCGCTCGTCGGAGCGTTGTTCCGTAGTCGGCGCCGCACCGTGCGTCGGCCTCATCAGGATGTGGATGAACCGTCAGTAGCTAGTGCAGCAGGTCGGGGGTTGCGCCGGCGAGTTGGTCCGTCCGGATCTGCTGGAGGTCGATATCGTGGGCCCATGCACCTGGCTACGACCGGCCGGTCAGACGCGGAACCGATCGGTCTGCGGCCGACGAGCGCGGTGGCGGACACAGACCGCCGTCTTGACCCAAGTCACGTGCACCCGTAAACGTTTCGTCCCATGACCTACCCGGAGTTTTGCGGTGGCGTCGAGACGCGTCGGCTGGCACTCCCGAGCCGGACTTTCAACCGGTGAGTGGATGCATAAGCCGGCCGGTACCCGGTCAAATCGCTAGAAAAATCAACGGCCTCAGTCATGTTCGATTGCCATCCTGCGATCCTGGACTAGCGGTTGACGGCGCTGGATGTGCGACGGCTGGGCGAGTCGACTGGAACTCGCTCAAGCCCTCGGATTTGTGGTCTCAAGCCCTGGAGCCGACCGCATCGGGGTGATGCACCGTGCATCACCCCGATGGATTGATCAGACGAGGTCGGGGGTGATCAGGCGGAGATGGAGGGGACGTTGACTGAAGGGATCACCCAACTTCCCGTCGGGTTGGTCTAGCGGGAAGGCTGACCCGTGCGCCAGGGTGCTTCACCGCTCGACGGATCACGAGACGTTTGCACGCAGTATTAGAAATTTGGCCTCGCCTGTTGGATTGTGACAGGCGAGGCGGGTCGCCGCGTCATGATGGTTGGCGCTCAGTCCGAGCGTTCGGGACAGAAACGAATTCGACTGGGCGGCAGACCGTGATCCACAACCTGATCGCCATATCTTACCCAGGGCCGGGTAGGGAAGGTGTACTGAGCACTCCATAAAGCCCCGGCCAGATGGACAGCATTCGGTCAGTCAGCGGCACATTGGACGAAGGCGGTCGTGGGGGGTGGGCCGGGGCGGCCCCCCCCCCACCCCCATCCCCCCCGCCCCCGGCGGGGGCG
>NZ_JASHKW010000028.1:0-71813 GCF_030056915.1 Rhodococcus sp. IEGM 1307 | reverse complement strand
GCCGCGCCCCGGGCCCCGCGCCGCGCCCCGTGGGCGCGGGGGGGGCGGGGGCCCCCCCCCCCCCCCCCCCCACGACTCGATCGAGCGACGCTCCCGTGAGCGCTAGCTGGTCAACTTCAAGTCCCATCCTCCTGTTCCTTGCATAAGTCGTCACACGCCCACTCCCCCGGTGCCGTCCAGGCCCGGTTGCGCTGCCTTGGGGGGACGGCCTCGCCAAGGTGAACCAAGGCAGTGGACTCGGGAGAGCGTCAATATGCCGGAGCAACAAGGATGCAGCGCAACGGGATGCCCCGCCGATCGCTAGAGCGAAACCGACATGCGCGCGGGGCCGTCCATCGCATCTCAGGACCCAGTTAGCCGGCGACCGGTATGACGCCACTTCCAATTGGCCCCAGCCCTCAGCGGAGATTTCCCACGAGGCTCATCAAGTGGAATGGCCTCGATGCTGATACGGCCCCAACAAGAGCGTGAAGGTTCACCGCCTCGACGTGACTTGCAACCCGTAGAGCAAGATCCGCTTCGTAACGAACGCCCCATCGATCGGTCTGGCAATGACCGTCCTACCCGGGCGTGAGACTCTTGTCGCCAGCGCCTACCGCGGCTTCCAACCTCATCCGACTGCCTGTGCGGTGATGCACGGTGCATCACCGGCGGGTTGCCACCTCCCTGGATCCTGGCGCATTGGTTTGGTCCCATTTGGATCGGTCATGCCGCCGTGATGCGCGGTGCATCCGGCCAGATCCCGTGAGGTGGTGTGTGAAAGGCCGCGACTCCTCGGGGTATACGGTCCGCGCTGCGGGCGCCCCCTCTTCGGGTTCTGCAGCGGCGATGTTGCCGCCAACGGAGTGGGCCAGATCGTCGCGGCCCGTCACAGGCACGGTGCTGACCTGGTCCGGCCCGAGGTGGGTCGCGCCCGCGGTGATGCACGGTGCATCACCGGTCGGCAGTGGAACGCTCACCTGGGCGTGAGACTCTGTGTGGCCACAGCCTCCCCCGCCTTGCATCCTCATCTGACCGCCCGTGCGGTGATGCACGGTGCATCACCGCCGACATGCCACCCGCCTCGCTCCTGCGGTATTGATTCGGCCCGGTTCGGGGTGGGATAGGCCTTGATGCACCGTGCATCACCGAAGGCCTCGACAACGGAAGGACTCGGCCGCGCGGGCGGTCAAGTAGGCGACGAGCCGCGCTGAGCGACTCCCTTGCGGTGATGCACCGTGCATCACCGCGAAGCGTGTTGTGTGGACCTCGCCTCGCCCCGGGGATCTTGACTTGGCCCGGCATGGGGTGGGTTACGCCGACAGTGATGCACGGTGCATCACGGCGAGATCCGTGAGGTGGTCTACGAAATGTTGCGTGACTCCTCGAGACATGCGGTCCGCTGCGTCCTCTCCGTTCGGGTTCTGCAGTGGCGGTGTTACCGCAAAGGGGCAGGTAAGAACGTCGAGGCCCATGACCGACGCGGTGGGGCGCCACCGCTTCGCACGGGCGGTGTTGACTTGGGAGTGGGGTGCGCCTTTGGTGATGCACCGTGCATCACCAAAGGCCGACAGGGAGTCGACAGGGAAGGGACTCGGCCACGCCTAGCGGTCAAGTGGACGACGAACCAGGCTGATCGCGAATCCTCTGCGGTGATGCACGGTGCATCACCGGTTGGCAGTGGAACGCTTACCTGGGCGCTGGGACTCTTCGCTGCCGAACCTAACCGCGGCTTGCAACCTCATCCGACTGCCTGGGCGGTGATGCACCGTGCATCACCCGGAGTTCAAAGCGATGTGATGCACGGTGCATCACCGCATAGGCGACACGCCGCCGGAGATATCAAAGGAGGCAGATCGATCCCAGTACGCTCCATCTAAATACATGCAAAGCATGCGCAGAATGGAGGATGATGAACGCCGGAGTGACATCCGAAATGGTGGCCGCCAGTCCATCGACCGGTCCGGCCGCGACCAAGCGAAAGCCAGCCGCGCGCAAACCGGCAGGCAGGAAGACAGCGAGTCGGTTCCGAAAGTTCGCTGGCGGCGAAGAGAGTGAGGAACTCGCGGCCGCCGCCTCCGGTGATGTAACTACTACGCAGGCGAATGGTGATGCAAACTCGGGCGGCATCACCGCCGCGCTGGCCGGATTGGCTGCAGCCGACGGTCAGACCGTTGTGCAGGTTCCGGTTCTCCAGACCGCCCCGCACCCGTTCAATGACCCGGACAGGTCCAAGCCTCAGACTGGCGACCCAAAGTGGGATGAACTAGTCAATGGGGCCAGGGCAAACGGCATCAAGGTTCCCGCACTGCTGGTAACGCGCGAGGGATTCCTCGCGGAGCGGCCTGACCTCGCTCACGCTATCGGTGACGATGCCGAGTATGTAGTCATCTATGGGCACCGTCGTCGTGCGGCCGCCATCGCAGCCGGCCTGGCAACGATTCCTGCGGTAATTGACGACGCCGTGATGGACGATCACGGCGACCTCGACGCCATGACGCTGGAGAATCTCGGACGCCAGGACCTTTCGGAGATCGCCGAGGCTCAGATGTTCGCTCGGTACTCCGAGTTGGGAATGGGCCAGCGTGCCATCGCGGACAAGCTGGGCGTCGATCAGGCGACGGTGTCAAGGCGGCTGTCGCTGTTACTCCTTGCCCCCGAGGTCCAGGCTGCGATTGCGGAGGACTCGATTCGAAGCGCCGAGGGCGCCGCTTTGGCGGGCGCGCTCCCCTACGGTCCCGCACGGAGCTGGCAGAAGAAGCCAGACCCGGCGCAAAGCTCGGATACCCGTCGTTCCGAGCAGCTCGCGGCGTTCACGCTGATTTCTGATCGCGGAATGAGCCCGACGCGCGCGGCTGAACGTGTGCTGACGGAACGGAAGTCCCGAGAGCAGGCATCGGCTGCGGGACTCGATATCGTGGATCCGCGCGAGCGGTTCGGTGAGAGCTTCCATGAGCATCGACTGTTCGAGGTGTCCGATATCGATCTCGCGAGCACCAAAGTCGTCGGCGCGATCGACCCCGGGCAAGGAACGCTTGTCTACTACGCCGTCGACAAACCCGCTCGAGCCGAAGACAATGCCGACGAGTTGGCCGCGAAGCGGGAAGCGGAAGCAGGGGCGGCGGCAGCGAAGGCGCGTCGAGAAGCGGGCAAGAAGCTCGCGGCCTCCGTTCCGTCACGGGAGAAGTTGGTGACCTTCTTTATCGACCAATACGCCTATGGCATCTCCGCTCTGGCGACGAGCAAGGAGGGGTGGAGGCTGGCGCAGGCATTTGTTGGATTGGAAGGTCTCGACTCCACCGAGTTCCGGGTGAGTGTTGAGAACGGCGACGAGAAGCGCCGCAGTGAGATCGCCTGGGCATGCGCGGTTGCAGGTTACGAACTCGCGGCAGCCGATTCCTCCCGGGGGTGGGGCCGTTCTGATCTCGCGTACTTGGAGTTGCTGTCCGAGCGTGCCGGTTACAAGCCGACCGCATGGGAGGAAGCCCGCCTCGACGCCGCGCGCCGCGCACTGTCTCTCGCCGATTGACGTCGGTGATGCACGGTGCATCACCGAGTTCGCCCCCGCCGCGGGGTGATGCACCGTGCATCACCCATAAGCGGACACCAACGAATTCAGAACCTTCAAACCGCAAGGAGTTCCCGTGGCTACCTACGCAGTAGCAACCCTGTCCGGCAGTGCCGGCAAAACCACAACGGTCACCTCGACCGCCACGCTGCTCGCCCAGGACGGATACCGCGTCCGAGTTCTCGACATGGACAGTCAGGCAAACGCAAGCACCTGGCTCGGATACCCGGAAGCCTCCGGCAAGACCGCCGCCGACGTCCTCCGGCGCAACGCTTCTATCAAAGAAGTCGAACGCCCAGCGCGGGTGCTGCGGGGATACGACGAAGCCGACCAACCCGTGTACGAGGAGATCCCCAACCTCACAATCGTCCCCGCCGCTCGTGACACACTCGACAAGCTGATCGTGGAGCTGCCCGCAGTAACCGGTGGTGTCCTTCATCTGCGTGACGCCCTTGAGGAAGCGGATCCTGTCGACGTCACCTTGATCGACTCCCCCGGCTCCTTGAATGTTCTGGTGATCGCCGGCATCCTCGCGACAACCGTCGATGAGGAAGGGCCGTACGGATCGTGGGGCCTGATCACATGCACGAAGCCCTCCGGCAAGGAGAACGAAGGCATCCCGGCGTTGGAGCAGGAACTGCGGAAGATCAAGCGGACCTACCGCGTCGACGTTCCGCTGCTGTCCATCGTCCCCTGCGCAGTCCCCCCGATCGGCGACGTTTACCGTGAGCAGATGGACGATCTGCTGAGCGAATACGAGGACAGGGTGACGCCCCCGATCCGTCGCGCGAGCATCGTGGATGAGGCCTACACGAACTATGTTCCGGTGCCGATCTACGGTTACAGGGCAAAGACGGTCACCAGCGACTACCGAGCTGCGCTGACTCACATGCAGAAGCTGGGGCTGTTCGGACAACGGGCAGTGGTCGCGTAGGGACTGGAGGCCACCTGTGGTGAACGATGTTGGGCGGCACATGCGGCCTTCACGTGGGACGAGCACAGTCAATGTGCCCCATGATCTGCACGCGCTCGCCCGGGCCGCGGTACGCCTCGTGCGTCGCAAGACCGGGCGACCGTACTCGCTTATGCAGTTCACGCAGGAGGCGTTCGCAGCGCAACTGAGAGTGATTGCCGAGACCTACAACGATGGTCGCGCGATTCAGCCCGACGCCGAGCCGTTGGAGCCCGGTAAGGCGGTGTGAGGCAAGGCGGGTGGCGTGGAGAGCTCTAGAGGCAGGCGGAAGGGCCTGTGACAAGCCGTCGATGCAATCGCCGCGGCGGGTAAGCCCTCTGCTGGATCGTCATAGGCAAGCGAGGGCTACCAAGCGAGGGTCGCGAGCCAAGTCGGTGTGGTCGGCGGCGCGGTTCCGGCGCCACGATCGATAGGGCTGGGCTGTCCCCTTCCCGCGTTGATCGTGCCGTGCCGGACGGTGCAGTCAATCGTGTGTTGGACGACGGAAGCGGCTCCAGAGTCCACGGCATGCGTACGCCGTTGCCGCACTGCCGCCGAAGATCAGAAGGATCAGAATCAAGATCGTCGTAACCGACGTGCTGCCCTGGCCACTGACCCATTTCCAGCCCAGCGAGAGGCCGGGCGCCAGTGCCGCGAGACCGACCGTGAGGAGTGCGACCAGACCCACGATCGTGTCTCGGGAGAACGTTGTTTCGGCCACCGCGTCACCATATCGGGACGGGTGTCCGCAGTGACGACCTTTTCCCGGAGGGTCCGCGTGCGATGTGGTGTCCGATGGGCTGGGGACGCCACCGCCACTTTGTTGAGGCGACGATGGCTCTCTCCACGACTGGACGCCCCTCCCCCGGTTCCCCGCTCCGTTCGATTATCGATTCGCGCGTGTCCTGGTGCGGTTGCCGTTATTCAGTCTGGTCTGACGCCCAAATAGAGGCGGAGTGCGTGTTCGACCAGCGCGCTACGGCTACCCGCGGACCACTCTTCGGCTAGAGCATCGAGTGTGGCGGTATCGGAGGCGATGATCCCGGCAAGAGGCACACGAGCTTGAATCTCGCTGTGCCGTCGGCGGCGCGGTTGCGCACCTGCCTCGCGCCGCTTGAACAGTCCAGCGCTTGCTTGAGGTTCTGCGGCGCTCCAGTGGCGTTGAAGTTCGCCGGCGTGCCTCTCAACAGCGTCGAGGACTACTTGCCCATAGGGACGCGCCGTTGCGCGGTCACGCTGTCTTTCCTCGAGCGTGAGTTGGCGCAGTGCGGTGTATACCGCCGGGGGGAGATAGACCTCAGGAGGGGCGGTCCGGATCGGCACCGTGCTGCTGTCGCTGCGTGTTTTGGGTTTCCGACGGGGCGCAACGACCGGCTTCGAAGCCTCGGACTGCAGTTGGGGGGCTTCAGTTTCAGCGTTCGGCAATTCTGGCGACGCGTCGTCCGACTCGGGGGGATCGGGCAACGCTGCGGGTGACGGTTCCGGTACGGTGGCCGCTGCATCGCTTTCTGGGTCGTCCGATGAGGGTGCGGACTGCGGGGCAGTCGTTTCGTCGACCGTTTCGGTGACGATGCTCAGCGTGGGGAGCAAATCGTCGAGATCTCCAAGAGCTCCGGGATCGAACGCGGCCTTCCGGCGTCGTGCACTCACGCCACTCCCCCGGAGACTTCGTCCTTCTCCGCCGAGGCCAACCGGCTGAGAACTTCTCGGGTAAGGGATTGGTAGTCACTCGCGAGACCGGACGGGTCTCGGGACCACAAACGCTCTCCAAGGCGCTTCTTGTCGCGCAGCCGCTGGATCCGATTCTTCAGTTGATCCTCGGCGGCGGCGACCAGTTCCGCGGGGGTCAGGTGACGGATCCGGAGATCGACGGCGGCTGCACGATCAGAGCGAATGAAGGTTTCGAACGGAGCAGCGCCGCTACCTTCGAGCAGGTCCTCAACCTGCTCGAAAACTTCACGGTTCCGCGCTGTCGCGCGTGGGTTCGCGTCAAAGAGAACGACACCGAGAAGTTGGATGAGGGAACCGTTCTCCCGTGCGCGAAGGTAGCGGGCCGCGAGGAGCTCCACTCCCGACAGGCTTGCATCGTCGTCCTTGGTCGGCACGAGGAGGTACCGCGCGGTACCCAGCAGTGCGTCGAGCAGTGGGGCGTCTCCGGGGCCCGAGTCGATCAGAATCAGGTCGTAGTGTTCGACGGACTGCAATTCGGTGAGGGTGGACACGAGGTTGCCCCGCAGATCCATTCCTGATTGGGCGGCGGTCGCTGCGATCGCGCCGATCACCGCGAGTGCCGGTCCTCCGGGGATGAGATCGAGGTTCGGTCGGACCTCTCGGGTGGGTTCGAGCGGGTGCGCGTACTGAAGGGCCATGCTGAGGCCCTTCCCGCGGTCTCCCTCAACTCCGAGATCGGAGGCTGTGACGTTTGCCTGCTGGTCCGCGTCAACGACGAGTACCCGGCGTCCGGCGGCTGAGACCATGCCTGCGACCGCTGCGACGATCGAGCTTTTGCCGACACCGCCCTTTTGGTTGGCGATGAGCACACTGCGCGGGGGCTGCGTTGGTGACATGCATAGCACGGTACGGCTGGCCGGTCTCCTAGATGGCCAACGACACGCCCCTGTCTAAGGGGGTGCAACACGTCATGAGTATCGCCGTTGCTAAGGCTATTACCCACGCCTGTTCAATGGTGGTTGGAAAGGTTGCGCAACAGGTCTTGGTAAAGGCTTTGTGAATGGTGTTGACAGTGGCCTCATGGGCCGTCTTGCGAAAGGTCGGGTTGATGTTCGTGTACACGGCCTATTCGAGGGCGGTGTATCTGGGCATAAACAAGGTGACTGTGACGATCATGTCACCGGCGGTTATCACGGTGTTTGTTAAGGACGTTGTCAAGGCCATATTTAAGGCCATAGATATACGAGCAGTTCAGAGGGTATTTTGTTCGTTCAGATTGGCAGACGTGAACGGTTCACATAGCGACGAAATTAGTTCTCTTGTTGCCCGAATCTGCGCGGTGGGGGAGTGGTCTCTGCCTGCTCGACACCGACCATTCGGTGCCACGGTGGGTCGTTCCCCGACACGGAGTGGCGAGGTAGGAACCTGGTCTTGCTGACGGCAGCCGAAGGTGGCCTGGCGCCTCTCGTGAAGCGCGGAGTCATAAACCTCCTGTTCAGAGGGGGAAATAGCTCTCGTTGCTGCATACCCGGGCCGGGGAGCGGGGGTGGGTGCCGGCTGGCCTTCGGTGCACCACCAAGAGCGCGATTGGCGTCCATGTTCAACTCCTGGATTCAGCTGCCATGAACAACTCATGTAAGGCCATATGCAAGGCCATACCAAAGGCCATTAGCATGGTCGCCACTGCGGTCTCTGGTTGGCCGGGGCGATCGGTGAAGAGTGTCGCCGAGTAACGCCTGGAATCCGCTCTTAGGTGCGCGGCCACGCCTGGAACCAACCCACATTTAGCCCGCCGCACCCCCACCCGGTGTTACGTCACTTGACGAAACGCCGGGAAGGGGCTGTCCTATCACTTTCGAGATAAGTGACGGCCCCAGTCTCGGTAGAAGGGACGCCTGCAAACGGGTCTTGATAGCTCGGAGCGAGAAGCGGGGCCGAAGGCATTCGTCACGTCATCGTCAATGAGCGCAAAGCCGTCGGCGCAGTGCCTCCAACCAGTTATCGCGTGCCGGCGCAAAATGGGGAACCGTTGCACAAGTCATGCTGACCGCAGCCATCACGTCTGATGGCAACGAAATGCCTGGTCAAGAGGTTTCGGTGTGGTTTCTAGCAGCGGGATCTAGGCCCGTCTGCCCCTCGGCGAGCGGTAAGTATTCTGCGGAAACGGCGAAGGCAAGTAGCTAGGTCCAGTCACTTCCACAATCTGTTATCAGACCCACGCTAAAAGGAGCTCAGCACTCGATGTGAGGAAGAGTCCCCAGGTCAGGACCTCTTCCAAGAGTATAGGCGCCATCCGAGCAATGGAAGTTGCGATCGACTGTTGCGGGGAGCTGCCTCGGGCTCCATCAACGTCAGAAGGAAGTGTCAGGGGGTGGTCGTGTGAGGGTGTGGGGAGCGGGGTCCGCTTCAGTCGGCCGCGCGACCGGGGTGATGCACCGTGCATCACCACATCCGGCAAACGAGAACATCGCGTCCGCAGCTGTGCCAGCACGGCACGGCGTGGCGGATCCACGAAAACGACCGCTACGCCTGGAATGATGTGCGCGTGAGCAATCACGATGTGTCACGCCCTGCAAGCTCGACGTCAGCGGAGGCCATGCCTACCGTTCCGTCGGGCGGTGACGCGACGGAGTCGCTGCCGGGAGTTGACGATCGAATCGTCGCCGAACTCGACCGGCTGCAATCTGCCAGCACTGCACGAAATTACCGGCAGGACTGGGTTAGGTTCGCGAGTTGGTGCGCGCCCCGTGAAATTTCATTGATGCCGACCGATCCTCGTGCTGTCGCCGCCTATGTGCGTGAGAGCGCGGAGACGCGGTCCGAGGTGGGCGATCGGATGTACTCCATTGCGACATTGAGTCGGTGGGTGGCGTCCATCAACTATTGGCACCGCGCATCTGGATTGCCCCTGCCCGGTCGGTCGCCGTGTGTCAAAGACGCGCTCGCGAACGCGCGAAGGGCGTACAAGCAGAACGGTGACCGCCCGACCAAACGGGCGCACCCACTTCGTATCGGCGAGCTCGAAGGAATTGTCGATGCGAGCCGTCGTGACGCGACGACATGGGTCAAGCGTGCGCGCGAGCGCCGTGACAGCGCACTGTTGCTCATGGGTTTCGCGGGGGCACTTCGGCGCTGCGAGCTGTCCATGCTCACCATTGCCGACGTGGCCCAGTGCGGAGACGGGGATCTTCGCGTCCAGATTCCAGGTCCGCACGGGGGTCTGGTCGATGGCTTGATCAACCATGTCGAGTCATCGCGGGATCACACAATGTGCGCGCCGTGTGCCTACAGGCGCTGGCTCGAGGTGGTTTCGGCTGTCGACGGCTTCGGTCGTCCAGGTGTGATTCGGTTGCTCCACCAACACGAGGAGTTCGAAGGCCACGTCTGCCTTTCCGCAGCGCCAGTTGTCCAGGATCCGGCGCTACCGGTTTTCCGTGCGATCCGTGCGAACGGCAACATAAACTCGGGCGCGCTCTCGGGCGCTGCAATTCATGCCGCGATACGGCGGCGCGCAGCCCTTGCCGGCCATTCCCACGAGTTCGTCGAAAGGGTAGGGGGAGAGTCGTTGCGGGCCGGCTCTGCTGCGGGGCGCCTGGACAACGACTCGCAGCGCTGCCGATCTTTGCGCCGCACGGCTTAATGTCGTGAGTGGTCTTGTGAGCGAGCGTAAGAAGAGTTGGGCTCCGGGCCCGATCTCGCTATTGGGAGCGAAGGTGACAGAGGGCGGGGCTTTGGTGAGCCTGCGGTTGCATCTTCGTCCGTTGCGCGGCTGGCCCGGGGGACGAGGCCGAACGTGCGGAGGGGGCAGCAGGCCGACTCGGGAAGAGAACTCTCTGGGGGACACATGGCTCGGGTGCGTGATCGGCGGCATCGTATTGCATAGCCTCGTACTGTGACGATCGGGCAGTCGGAAATCAAAGGCGTGCAGGATTTTTCCGCGCTGTTTCCCCGGCAGGGTCAGGGTGCACAGTACCGATACGATTGGGCTCTGTTCGCTGATTGGTGTACTGCGCTGGCGGCGTCGGCGCTCCCCGCTGATCCCCTTGCCCTCGCGAGCTTCCTTGACGAGCATCCGGCGGCTCAGTCCACCCAACGGCGCCGTGTCGCAGCGATCAATTGGGTGCACAACGCCAGTGGGTACCCCACGCCTGGGTCTGCTCGAGTGATCCGCCAAGTTCTGTCAGCACGTGCAGGTAGACGCGACGATCTCTCTCGCACCGCACGCGGGGCGTTGTTGACGCTGCCAACTGTCGGTTGGCCACAAGGACTGTTTGGCCGAAGGGATGCGCTCATCCTGGTGCTCAACTGCATTGTTGGGATGTCCGCGATCGAGGTGGGGGACCTTCAACGGAGCGACGTCACGTATGACGGGAGTATCGTGGCCGTCGGCGCCGGACACGCTGTGGAGCTGCACCCATTAGCGGACGACCCTCGGTGCTGCCCTGTCGCGATCTACCTGAGATGGGCACGCCTTCAGGCGTTCTTCGATCGCTACCCCTCGAACCGAGTGCTCGCTCGAAGTCTTGCCAGTGCTCATGAAATCGCCGATGACACAGTGGAGCCCTACGGGAAGCTGCCGGGTCTGCGGGAGGGCCAGGACGGGCCCCTGCTGCCGAGCTTCGATCAGTGGGGACATTTCGCCGCACTCCGCCGCGATCGCCGCGGGGTGTCCGGCAAGTCGGTCACGGCGATCGTTACTGCGCATCTGACGGGAGTCACTTCGGCGAGTCATTCCCGCTCCGATCCGACGGACAGGCTTGCCGATGTCGAGGTGGAAGATGAGGTGTCCTCTTCTTGTGTCGACGGCTCCGAGAACGGGATGGACTTCACATCGTTCGGCCCGGACACACTTGCCGATCAGTATGAGGTGGCTATCGCTCGGAAGTATGCGGATGTCCGGGCATTGGGAGACCTCGCCGAGGCGTTCGAGGATATCGATCGGAAGGCCGACGCGATCCTAAGTCGCACTGAGGAGCTGCTCGCGCAGATGGGCCTGGCGTAGTCGCGGGCGGTGCGACCGCGGGAATGCACAAGACCCTGTAGGGCAGTCCTGTCCCAGTGAGTGAACGCTGAACAGTGTCCTTCGCCGAGAGGTTTGAGGGTGGGTGAGGATTCCGCCGTGCAATACGGGCGTACGTATTGCACGGCATGGGAACGTCCGACCGCGCAGGCGGATGGCGTACGACAATTCCCGCACCTGGATTTCTAAGGACCTCCGCAATGGGCATAGTGCGAAGATGCAGAGACTGCTCTATGCCTGTTAGACGGAGGGACTGTTGGGTCGGGATCGGTGGCTACGCTGCGGTTCTCGGTCCGCGCGGGCGGGGACCCGGAGAGACTCCAAGTGCGGCGAGTGGGCCACGCTCTTCGTCTGGTAGCGCATCGGCTCTCCACTTCTTCACTGCCCGGTAGAGCCACTGACCGACCTGCTCGCCGTCAGCGTTGACATAGTTCGCGGGAACGAGTGCATTGCCATGCTGCTCACGGTAAGCGGCGATCTCGGCCAGCATTCGACGCCGCTTGCTGTCTGTCCGGGTGACCGCGGGTAGTGGGGCGTCGTCGTCTTCGCTCCATACGAAGCCGATTGAATCGAGTTGGTGAATGCGCTCTGCCGGAAGAGTGCCGAGCATTCGCGCGACGCGCTGGCGGTACTGCCAGCGACCGAGCTGGAAGCCACATTCAGTTACGTAGTTCTCGGGTATCGCTGTGTGAGGATGTTGTTGCCGGAATGCTGAGTACAGCTCCAGCGCCGAGGCTGCGGACCGGTGAGTACGCATCGAGATCAGTCCTTCTGTGGAATCCATATATTTGTAAAGTACATAGCTTCTTCTTCAGCGATGTCAACCACATCGACCGCGTGTCATGAAAATCGCCCAGATCGAGGTGAGGCGACCACCGGACTGTCGGCGAGCATCTGTTCACCAGATTGCCCGATCGTGTCCTTTTGCAGTCGTCCTCAGTGAGACGGCCGAAGGCATTCCCTCCGTTCGCATCAGCGGGATCTGGAAGTGTCGCATTCATTTAGTTCGGGGTCCTGTTGAGCTGTGTGGACATCCGAGGGATCCTCGCAATGGCCGCATGTTGTTGCTCCTCGCGGGCTCCGAAGGTCCGCGCCCGCCGAGAATATGACATCTCGCTATCGGGGATTCATTGTCGCGGTTGGTGTTCAGGCCGCGTAGGTCCAGGAGTATCAGCTGGCGGTGGGGCATCATGGTTGCGCGCATGCCCGTGAATCAGAGGCCCTGCCGTCGGCGGGATGTGGACTGCTTGAATTTTCGCGGCTCCAGTGCGATGCGAGTTGTGAGCCGGGACCTATGCCGAGTGGGCAGTGATCGCGCCGCCCTACTCAACGCTGGAATCAGCGGTGTTCTGTTCGAAACCTGTCACGGAGTGGCAGGGGAACATTACTTCGCAGTAGTGTTCCCCGGGTTATCGACGATGAAGGAGTGGAATAGTGGCGCGCAAGATTGTTGTCGAATGCATCGACGACATCGACGGAACTCCGATCAAGAACGGTAACGGGGAGACGATTGCGTTCTCTGTCGACGGCGTCGACTGCGAGATCGACCTGAAGGACAAGAACGCCAGGGAATTCCGCAGTATTCTTACCTACTACATCGAGCACGCAACTCGAGTCGGCGGAAGGAAGCGTCGGTCGACTCCTTCAGTAGAAACGTCGCAGGGGCGCAAGCGGGCAAAGGAAATTCGGGAATGGGCGACCACGGAGGGCTATCAGCTGTCCGCGCGCGGACGTATCCCCGCTCAAATCGAGGAAGCGTACAGCGCCGCTCACTGAGTCCACGCCTTCGCGCGAATTCGACAAACAGCCTCCAGCCAGCTCACTTCGAGTTGGCCGGAGGCTGTGGCGGTTCCAAGGTCAGGAGGCGGACGACGCTTCTATCAGTGCCTGGCGCTGGTTGGCTCCGAGTCCGCCGATACGACGGGTCTCGGCGATCGACAGTTCCTCGAGGAGCTTCGCGGCCTTCACGGATCCGACGCCGGGGAGAGCCTTGAGCAGCGCCGAGACCTTCGTCTTCTTCACGATTTCGTCTGTTTCGGCCTTCGTGAGTACCGCTTCGACGCTGAGGTCGCCAGCTTTCACTGCGGAGAGGAGTTCGCTACGCGCCTTGCGTGCTTCAGCGGCCTTCGCCAGTGCTTCGGCGCGTTGTTCGGGTGTTAAGACAGGCAGTGCCATGATGGTGCTCCTTGTTGCGTTGTTCGGCCAGATCGTGTGGCTGTCCCTTGCCATCGTGCCAGGTGGAACGGAAATGTCCGCGTCTTGAGCGGTTGGGACCGACCTCCGGATGGCTGTTCTTACGTCTACGGATGTGGGCGACGGTGTATTCGAAGAATACGTCGTCTGGGTGGTCATCGTCGCAGAGTCGCTTCTCGATACTTCGAGGTGCATGAGCTTGGGTCGGCGTGCTACCCACCTCCGTGCCGGCGTTAGGAGGGGCGGCCGAAGGTTCCTCAGTTTCGTGCGCTCGGATGGATTGCGCAATGGTGTCGGTGGTGGCGTGTGTGTCGGTGCGGCATGATTCGCCATACATGGTCGTGGAGGTGAGTGATGGATCCATTCGAGTTCGTTGCTCATATCCCCTGTCCGCACTGCCGCGTAGGCATTGGTGAACGGTGTGTCACCAAGGACGGGTACGTGCGGAAGATCCCCTGCCTTCACCGCGTGAAACTCGCTAAATGGCCTGACCCGGAAGAGCTTCCAGATAGTGGGTCCAAGTCGGAGCGTGATGATGGCGAGCTTGGGGGCTCCCTCGACGGGTGAAGTGCGCCCCTGAATCCGACGTGGCGGCTGATGCACAGGATCCCACGACCAGCAAGCTCCGACCATCTGGCTCCTGCCTAGTAGGGGCCGCTGCAACAACGTCGTCCGCTACTGGCCGGGGCCACCGCTCCGTTGGCGATGGCCAAACTACACCTACGACATCCTGCACGCGAATGTCCGACTCATCCCCATCGAGAATCGACTGGTGTCCGCCTCACCGAATTGAAGGAAAGGGCGTTCATCGCGCGGCGACGCAGCCGCCAAGTAACTACGGTGCAGACTGCGACGACATGCTGTTACCCTACCCACGTATTTGTTCAACACGCTGTTGGACAAGTATGGAATTGTCGGAACGCATGGTTGCGACGGCGTTATCCGGCGATGACGATGCTTTGCCGCCCATAGCGTCTCGACGAGTAGATGCTCGGGGCGATGGTCCTAATTTGGCACCCGGGGTAGGTCGGGCGCCGTCGTCTCTTTCAGTGGACGGAGGTGGGGTTCGGGTCCGCACCTGGTCGACCGGGTGACGCGTTTCGCTAGGAGGGCACGAGGTAGGAGGATAGCCGACGAGCGGCGAACTGGGAGAAGTAGTCGACTTTCGCGTCGTCGACTAGCCCGGGCAGGAAGACCTTCCACGCGGTGGTCATACGCTCAGGCAGTTCCCTCAGTGTGTCGGTTGCCGCTGCCAGTAGACGCGTGCCGAATGCCATCTCCAGCAGCAGACGGCCCGCCTCATCCGGATTTGTGTCAGCGCGGAAGTCGCCTTCTTCGACTGCCCTTGCCGCCAATGCCTGGTAGGTCGAGATCCATTGATCGAAGACCACGTTCCCGGTGCCTCGGAAGTCGCCCATCTCGTTGAGAAGGCGGAATGCGGCCAATACCAGGTCGTCGTTGTTGGACGGGTCGATCATCACATACGAGATCCCGATCAACGTTTCCAGAGCTGGTGTGCGGGAGTCGAATTGTTGAGAGCATGCCGATTCGAGGGTTGCGCAGCCCTCGTCGATAACTGCCCGTGCCAACTGTTCTTTCGAGCTGAAGTGGAAGTACAGTGAACCCTTCGTCACCCCGGATTCGGCGATGATCTCCTGTAGGCCCGCCTTCACGTAACCCAGGCGGTTAAACACCTCAGCTGCGGCGGCCACTACAGCCTGCCGCGTAGCGATTGCACGCTTCTGCAAGGCGTTCCCTTCTGTATTTCCCACTGTTCATATCAAACCTACAGGTTGGTATTAGTTTGCAAAACTGGACAAATGTCCTATTTTCGCTGCGCATGGAGGTCTCCGGCAAGGCTGTCTCCGGTGCCCGGGTGGCGCCGACTCGCCCAGGGACGTCGCCGGGCGAGTCGGCTTAGTTGCCGAGAAGTCGGCAAGATGTCGGCACGGGCGATTTGATCAGTCGGCGTCCACCTGCCGTCGAGGCCGAGGAGAGAAGCGTGTCAGCTGGATTTGGTGGGGGAGGATGGCCACACAGGGAACCGAGTTCCGTCCTTGTCGTAGCGGTCGATCTGGGCGATGCCGCGCCGGGGTGGATGGGGCCGGTGCGTCTCGTTAATCGCGTGAAAGTCTGATTCGAATGTCTTCTCGCTCGATGTTCCATCATCGAGCGTTACCAGGTACCTGGGCATACTCAGAAATATGCCACTGCGGCTCGCGGTTCGGGCAAATTCGTAGGATCCGCCGATAAAACAGTCACGACCGACTTCGATTCAGCGACAGCATTTTCCATCCGCGGTGGCCAGCGGCCAGCCGGGCGGTGGAGACGGTGACGGGGTGGAGTGTTGGGTGGACCTCGGCCGCGCAGGTCCACTGGCAGGTAGGGGGCAATGTGAACTCTCACCGAATACACGGCGCGCCTCGCGTCAGGTTGTCGGCCCGGGTGTTAGACCAGATCTACGCTTTTTGAGCGAGGTGATCGTCTTGTTCGTGCTGGTCGGGCGTGTTCGTGCACGCTGGAGACGCTCCCGTACAACGCGGCCCCCGTTTCGGTGGTCGTCAGATCCGGAAGCAACGGGTACTCAGGGGCACGAGACCGGCACCAGGGGCGTGGGGGACACCAGGGTGGGCGGGGACAAAGCTGCCTCAACAGGGCGTTGGCGGCGTAGCCGCAAGTCCGCTGGATCGGTGGGCGTGTCGAAGGGAAGAGGTGATCGACACTGATGTCCGTCGCTGGTACTGATGGTTTCTGGTGCAGTGTCGCTGCCGATTTCTGGTTGAGGAGGCGCAGTGTCCAATAGTGGTGTGCCATTGTTGATGGTGGATCGGTCCGAGGCCCTCGATCGCGATGATGCGTTCGCGGTGACCGAACTCGCCGACGGTTCGGGTTGGAAGTTGGAGGTGCACATCGCCGGGGTCGCGGACGTCGTGGCCCTAGGTTCCGACGCCGATGCGACGGCATTCCTGCGCCGTGAATCGAAGTATCTGTCCCGTCGGACGGTGCCGATGCTTGGCCGCGAGACCGAGCAGGCGGCGACATTGACCGAGACAGCGGAGAGGTCCACGCTGCGGGTACTAGCAGATCTGTCCGCGGACGGGGTGGTGTCCGGGGTGAGCGTCGATCGCGGGCGGGTGCCGGCCGGTAGGTGCATCGCGGTCGATCATGCGCAGATCACCGAAATCCTCGGCTCGGTCGACGACCCGCTACACGAGGGCGTGCGAGCCGCGAATGACGCCGCGCAGGTGCTGCTCCAGGGACGTCGCAGGTCCGGTGTCTTCGCCCTCTACGATCTCGCGCACGGCTGGGGCTCCACCGAGGAAGGGGGAATCGCGCCGATCCCACTGGACGTGCGCACGGTGGGATATGTCATCGTGCAGGAGTTGATGATCGCAGCCAACGAGGCCATCGCCATGTGGTGTGTGCAAGAGGACCTTCCGGTCCTGTTCCGCAATCATCGCAGCGCGGTGACCGCGGGCAGCACCGAGGACCTCGCGGCGGAGGTCGCGGTGGCGATGACCGATCCAGTGCTGTTCGAGAAGCTGCGTTCGCGTCTGCAATCGTCGTATCGTGCTGCCACGTACGCACCGACGGTGCATGGCCATCACGGGCTCCGGTTGGCGGCGTACACGCACGCGACGTCGCCGCTGCGCAGGGTGTCGGACCTGATCACCCAGCGGGTGATCTTCGCCCATCTCGACTCCGCGCCTGCCCCGTACACGACAGAGCAACTGGGCAACCTCGCCGCCGATATCAACCGGCGGATCGCCGCGGACCGGGAAGAGAAGGCAGCGCACTTCAAGGCACGCGATCGAAAGGTGACCGCGCAGGTCGTCGCCGCCGGCGAACTCGAAGGTCTCGACTCGAAGCGGTGGGCGAAGGTGCTCACGGCCGCAACAGCACGTGACCCGATCGGTGACGTGGTCAACGAGCTGCGCCGGCGCGTGCAGACCGACGACGTGACGGTGACCACGATCGTGACGTTGCTCGAAGCCGGGGAGAATTGGGCGCCGATCCGACGCGAGGTCTTCGACTGGGCATCGCGGGCGCATCCGGAGTTCGGGCCGAGTGTGGTGTCGATGTGGCTGCAGGCGCACCCGGACCTGCACCGGCCCAAGATCGACGGCGATCACCGCGGGCCCTCGCACACACCGGTGTTCGCGGCCCGATTCCGGGTGGGTCAGGTCTGTGGGCCGTGGGCCACCGCGGGCAGTAAGAAGCGAGCCGAGCAGGACGCAGCGTGGGGCCTGACGAAGGCCGTCGCGGCAGGGGAGAGCCATCCGGAGGTCGGCTCCCCGCTGCGGGACGACCCGCAGCCTGTGCCCCCGAGCACCACGCATGCAGGGGTACGGGCGCGGCCGGCATCAGCGCGCAGCGGACCCATGGACTTGGATTCGGGCCAGGCATCGAGACGGCGGGAGCGAGCGCAGAAGAACCCGATCGCCTGGGTGATCAGCCATGCCGAACACCACGGCCATCCCTCCCCACAGTGGGCCGTGAGAATGGAGGGCGCCGCCCACGCGCCGGTGTTCACCTGCGAAGTCCGCTACCTGGACCACACAGCAACCGGCAGCGGGACAACAAAGAACCTCGCAAGAACCACCGCGGCAGCGGACCTTGTCGATTCGCTTCTCGACGAGACGTCCCCAGCCCGATCACACCGGTAAACCGAAGCTCACCCACCCGGTCAGTGTCCGTTTCGATAAAGACTTTATGGGCGCCGCCGTGGCCACGGGCGGGGGCGAGCTCTTGATCCCTCGGCGGCGAGCGGCCCTCCGGCCAGCGAAAGGGAGCGCTGGTCGTTGGGCCTGGCTGCCACCGGGACCGTCGAACCCGCTGTGCAGCGTAGGTCGGGAGTACCCGCGGAACATCGAATTACCCCGCGCTTCGCCCCGGAGAAATCCGACCGCAACGCGGTCCATGGGCGAGCCGCATGCCAGCTCGCCACATACGCGGCCGGCGCACGTGTGAACCCACATAGCCTGAGCACAGATCGGCCGGTGGTTGTGAGTTCGCCTGGTGGGCGCGGATAGGTCACGCTTATGCTCCGAAGGGCAGCCGAAGAAAGGTGCAGTCCATGAGCGACGAGAGCGAGAAGAAGTCGGCGTCACCTGATGCGATGCGCGTGGGCACCCGGGTGCTGGTGCGTAGGCCGTCTGAGGCAGCGACAGGCGTGATCGTCGAGGACTACGCCGAACTGACCGACACCGCTGGACGCGGCCACGATTGGGCACCTGTCCATAGGTGGGCGGTCGCCCTTGACGACGGCCGTCTGGTCTTCGCCGACACCGAGGACCTCACGGTCGATATCGGCACAGCAGACTCCGAATAGCCGGCAGCACCACTGACGAGGTGGTCGGGAACGGTCGCACCGGCGAGTCGGTGCTGCTTCCCCAAGATCATCCCGAACCACGACGAGGAACGTTCCGACCCTCCATACGCCCTCCCAACCACCTCGGGATCTGCCATCACCGACCCAGCCACGAACCTGAGAAAGATTCGTTGCTCGACTGAATTTTCCAGCTCCTCCGCAATGGCTCATATTGTCGCAGTAGACAGTTCACGGGAACGAGTGCGACACGACGCTTTCGAGGGCGCACCGACGGTATACCGACCAATCCCGACTGGTACTACAACCTGCGTCACCGCATGCGGCAAAGATCGAACGAGACACCGAGCAGTACCCGGTGACAGGGTATGAGGTGTCGAATCCGAGCCCTGACCCCGAACAGCTGCGACCAGACTCGTTGCTACGTCTATGCTCGCGTCAGCGACCGAGGTCAGCAGGGACGGTAGCCCCGCTCGGTGCGCACGTGGCACGGTGACCGTGAGAGTGTCAATTATGTTGTGGTCCAACGCCATACGACTGCCGGTCGGCCGGTGGCCTGCACTCGGACGCGCTCGTCGGTACGTTCGAGTCCCGGTATCGCCTTGAGCGTGCGATTGAGATTGCCTTGATCGGGCCGGCTGCCCGTGAGGGCAGTGGTGACCGTGACTGCGTGGGTGGCGGGAAATTCTGCGCCGAGGAGGGCCCGGGTGAATGTTGCGTCCCGCCAGAGGAGGCTGGTGGCCAGGATGCGGCGTCCGGCCGCGAGGATGCGGTCGTGGTCGAAGGCAAGGGTGCCGTGTTCGTCGAAGCCACGCCACAGTGTGGCGGCGGCCGGGTCCGTGGTGATGTTGTCGGCGGTGATGACGGCCCACATGGCGATGGACAGGGTCGGCCCGCGTGGGTCGCGACTGGGTTCGTCGAACACCGCGAGTTGTCCCACGGCCAGGATCGCGTCGTCCGGGATACCGAGCTTGGTGGTGACGGCGCGGCGGGCAGCCGTCTCGAGGCGTTCACCGGCGCCGAGAAGGACACCGGGCAGGGCCGTCTGCCCGGTGTACGGCTCCCAGCGGCGGGGCGCGACGCCGTAGCGCAGCGAGCCGGGCTCCGGGTTGCCGAACCGGAGAGCGACCACGTCGACGGAGACGGATGACTGTTCCATACGGTGATCATGCGACAGCAGGCTCTCGGACGCGACGAGCGGCCCGACTGGGACCGTCGGAGGTGAGCACCACCGGTGCGCCGACCAGCGATCCGAGGTGCGCCGCGACGTCTGCCGGATGTGTCGGCAACTCGACTGTGTCGGGCGTGAGTGCGGACAGGACGTCGGTGAGGTGTTGTTGATGCGTGAGGTCCTTCCACGGCCCGAGCGACAGCAGGTCGCCGACGCCGGGGTACCGGCGTGCGCTACGGAGGGGAATGCCGGCCGCTGCGGCACGGGTGACGGCGTCGAGGTGGGTGACGGCCAGACTGTCCACCCCGCCGCATACCTTTGTCGCGTACCGCATCAGTACCTCGTCGAGGTCCCCGATCCGGAAGGTGCCCTGGTAGCTGCCGGTGTCGTTGTGCAGTTCGGGAAGGACCGCACCGAGCGTTGGGTTCTCGGTGGGCATCGGGCCTGCACCGTGCCGGGTGGTGTAGGTGCGGGTGACGCCGAGCACGTGGCTGTCGCGGCCCTGCTCGGCGGAGAGTGCGCGCGCGTTGCTCGGTTCCACGGTGGACCAGGTGGTGTGTGGGTGGAACCCGCGCCACTCGTCGAGTAGCACTCCTTGTGCGCCCTCGTAAACCAGGCGCCCTCCGTCCGCGAGGGCGGCGAGGTCACCGTCGTCGGTGATCCGGACCGCGGCCACGAATTCGGAGTACATGATGACCATGTCGTCGAGGTCGGGCCACCGGTGCACGCTGGGGGAGACCAGGTGACGGTAGTGGTCGGCCATCGCGGAGAGCTTGGCGCGCAGAACCGCTGGGCGGTGGCAGTCCCCGACTGTGGGTGCGTCCGGGTGGTCGAGGGCGTAGGCGGCGGTCTCGCCGATACCTTTGCCGCAGGAGCCGTGCCGGCCGTCGCCGCGGGCGTCCTCGCGGGCGCGGTTGGCGGCGACGTGGATCGGGGTGGTCAGTAGCGCGTGGGCGTCGATGTGCAGTAACTGGAGCGGATTCGGCACCCCCAGCGCGGCCAGGGCGCGGGCCTCGGCGGCGAGGGCGATAGGTTCGACGAGGACATGCTTCGACAGCGCAGTGGGAACGCCGGAGAAGGTCCCGGACCCGAACTGGGAAAAGGTGTGGTGGCGACCGTCGGCGACGACGTTGTGCGCGGCCTGTGCGCCGCCGTTGAACCGGACGACGGCTGAGACGTCGAGGCCGGCGTCCGGTGCGCAGAGCCAGTCGGCGGTGGCGCCTTTACCGGCGTCGCCGAAGCCCAGGTCGACGACGATGATGTCGCGGTCACCGAACACCGTGGTCATGGGATCTCCTGTCGTAGAAGGGGGTCGGGAGGCGGGGCTCGCACCCGAAGCGGAATCGAATGCCCCGCCTCCCGAACGGGTGTCAGGTGAAGGACACGTCGTCGCTGCCGGCCGGATCGATCGGCAGCGGACTCACCGCGACGGGGGCCCGCGCCGCACTGAGGACGGCGAGCGCGTGACCGACGGTGTCCGCTTCAGCGGCGGATCCGACGTCACGCAGGTCCGCCAGACCCTCACCGAGGTCGATGCGGTCCTCGCCCATGCCGACCGTCAGAGCAATCAGCTCGCACACCGCGCCCGGGTCGTCCAGCTTGAGGAACCGTTCCCCGAACAGACGTTGCCAGTGCTCCGCGATCTCGGGATCGTGGAAGTACGCCGACTGATTCGGCAGTACGAAGTAGACGTTCCACCGCCGTTCGAGTTCCCGGTACACCGACTCGACGGTGACATCGCGGTCGAGGTCGTCGCCGATCACCGCGCGCACGTGCCGGGCCGACAGTCGGGCCTTGTTCAGCTCGTCGCCGATGATGAACAGGTACCCCTTGTGGCCGCGTTTGTCCCACGCGTCCGTGGCGGTGTGCCGCGCCATGAAATATGCGGCCAGCTCGTAGCTTTCAGACTTCTGACCGCCGCCGTTGCCTTCGAGGAAGATGGTGCGGAGTTGCTCATCCATGGCGTTGCCGGACTCGAATTGACCGACCTGCAGGGGCACTCGGTCGGAGTCGGCGTCCCCGATGCCGCCGAACAGGATCTGCGGGTCGTCGGCATACCCCTTGCGCTGCAGCAGTCCGTGCAGTTTGCCGAGCTTGTCCTGCATGATCCGCGGTACCGCGCCCATCGAACCGGTGACGTCGAAGAGCACGGCGATCGGTAGCGACTCGGGGTGCCCGGCCGAATCCCGGCATTCCCGCACGATCACACCCAGCGGGTCCAGGGTCGGATCGGCCTTCCACTGGTCTCTCGGCCGTGCGTACAGGGCGCTGGTGTAGCCGAAGTCGTCGACGCCGCGGGCGGCGCGGAACGTCTTGGCCGCGGTGTAGGTGTCGTCATCCCACTTGCCGTATCCCATGGTGGATCACTGTCCTTTCGTGGTGGGCATTGTGAACGGGCGGAAGCGTCGCCGCCCGTAGACCGTGTCGAGCAGGTCGTCGAACTCGTCGAGCAGATCGACGGCGTCAGGTTGCAGACCAGGTTGTGGTTGCATGCAGCCGTATGCGAACGCGCGCAGGCGGTCCGGGGCCGTATCGGCGAGCATGGTCAGCATCAACTGATGGGCCATGAACACATCCCACGCCGGGGTTGCGGTGGAGCCGGTGGAACTTTCCGGTGGATAGTGATCCCGCCGAGAGGGGATCGTCGCCAGCGGAACCGTGCCTGGGCGGGTGGCGAACGACCACCCGGCCAGTACCACTCCATGCCGCTCAGGGTGAATGAGCACGTTGTCCGCGGTCACCGCGGTGTGCACCCACCCGGCGCGATGCGCGGCGGCAAGAGCCCGCAGCAGACGCCGGTGCATCCACACCCAATCCCGCGGATCGAGCCCGCCCGGGTACGCAGCCCGGACCTCGGCGAGGGTGACGAATCCAGTGGTCAGCGAGTCCAGCACGTTCACCTGCCGCCGGGCGCCGGTCACAGGGTCGGCGTGGGTGAGGTGGTCGATCAGCTGCGGGAAGTACGCGCGCAACCAATCATTCCCGCCCTCGGCGGACGCCGCGATCTCAGTGAGCGCCGCCCGTTCCGCATCGATCAGAGCGTTCGAGGAGACATTGCGGGGAACCTTCACCACCACGCCCGCGCCGCCGCTGTCGGTGGCATGGTGCAGGTCGGCGATCGAACCGCGAGCATGCCGAGGCCCGAGTCGGTAGGAGCCGCGACTGCCGTCCAACACGATCGCCGTGGCCGAATTCGTGCTGGACGCATCGTGCTGCCAGCGGCGGAAAAGGTCGGACGCGTGCGTGAATGCCGCTGCCGCGCAAGCGGCGTACGCGGGATCAACCCGATCCGGGTGAATCAGAACCGACAAGCGGCGGAACCGCCGACGGGCAGCGCGCTGAGCCGCCGGGTCGTGGGTGATTGGGCCGAACAGGTCGCTCGGCACGACTGCCGCGCCGACGACGTCGAGTGCCTCCATCATCGCTTCCATTGTTTTAGTCTATTCGACTAAAACATGAGATTGCAATCCCCACGGAGCGCACGCCACGCATGCAGGAGTGTTCACCGATTGCGAGCACTCTGACTGTCCGGAAATCACGCGTAAGAGGCCTCTAAGCACACCGTTTCCGCGTGCGGTGCGCCCGTTCGCGCACTACCGGCGAACGGTGATGATCGCCGCAGGTCGTTCTGGTGGGCGCGCAGAGCGTCCCGAGTCACGTCTTCCTGCGGGGTTCTCAAACCGACTGGCGGTGCCCGGATGTGATAGGGCTCCAGCGCTGGGGAGTGGGGCATCAAGGCCGGCCGCCGGGCCTGTGCGAACTTGGGATTTCGGCGGAGACAGTGCGATAAATGAAAGTATCGGCGCCGAGTGTGTACAAACTATGAGTGACACGCGGCGGTAGCAGCGGTGCGACCCTCTTTGGCAGTCGGTCGGGGTCCCGAAGACCTGCACACCCAGCACCTCGTCGTTGATCCCGGCCGGCCCGACGGCATCCTGTTCTGACCCGGGGCCGGCGCCAGCCTGCTCGAGCTGATGGCCAAGTCCCACCACCGCAAGCCCGACAACCTGGCGCCGCTACTTCAAACCTCGCCGGCAGCCATGCGCGGCATCACCAGCCTCCTCGGTCCCGACCGCAGCCACCGATAGCTGCCGCCAACAAATGATTCGTCCGTCTACCCGCTGACCAGGCGCTACGCGAGCGTCATTGACTTTTGTGCCACACCTGGACGGGATGGACTGTGGTTCTCGTCACATTTGGTGAAGTCGGCGGCGGGTCCGATTGCGTCGGGCTGTGAAGCTTCCCGCGCCGGGTCGCGGAATGTCATCGCGAGGTCGCCGCACCCACTCGCCGGCCCTGCAAACGTCGAGGTCACCACCAGTTTTCTCGGCATTGCGAGACTCTGCTCGATGGGGTGTCCGGGCCGGTGATCCTGGTGGCGTCAACCATCTGTGATAGCCGCTCTAGGCCCCTGACGTGGGCGTATTCGGGCAAGATCATATTTATGTATCGATTTGGTCACGATGGCGCAGTCGATATCGTTTTGTTACTTTCCTTCTCGACGGGGGTCCGAGGCCACGAATCTCAAGAGCGTGGGCTAGCCGACGAAGACGAGGTAAGACACTGTGGCGAAACACCGCAGGACGGCAAATCGTTCAAATTCCATCACCAGCCGCGTGAAGATCGCGACCGTCGCCATGGCGACCGGTGCCATCCTGATCGGCGGCACGCAGTTCGGCGCCGCGTCCGCTGCCGCCCGCCCGCTCGAGATCCCACCGGGCCTGCTGCCCGCCGGTGTTCAGCTGCCCGCGATCGAGTTGCCCGGCCTCCCGGCCGCACCGCCCGCGCCCGGCGTGCCCGGGCCGGTCAACCCGGGCAGCCCCGCTCCGCTCAAAGTCCGCGCCGTGCAACCGGTGTCCGGCACGCTGTCCTCCGGCTACGGCCCCCGCTGGGGCGCGCACCACGGCGGCATCGACATCGCGGCCCCGATCGGCACCCCGATCCAGTCCGCGGCCGACGGTGAGGTCATCTCCGCGGGCCCGGCATCCGGGTTCGGGTTGTGGGTGCGAGTGCGCCACGACGACGGCGCCGTCAGCGTCTACGGCCACATCAACGAGTTCATCGTCAACGTCGGCCAGCGGGTCGCGGCGGGTCAGCAGATCGCCACCGTCGGCAACCGTGGTCAGTCGACCGGTCCGCACCTGCACTTCGAGGTGTCGGACGCCAATGGCAACCGGCTCAACCCGAGCCAGTGGCTGCGCGACCGCGGCGTCTCGGTGACCTGGGGAGCCGACTAGGACTTCGCCCTGGCGGTAGTCAGTTCCAAACGATGCAGGGCGCGGCAGGCCGGACGCAGCCGCGTCCCGCATGCGGTTCGGGCATGTCGAGCATCCTTCACCGTGAGGGCGGATCCCTCACGGGTCAGGTCGACCAGATCCGGGGCAGTCCCTTCCGCGGCCGGCGAGCACAGAGCCTTCAGGACACTCTGGGGTACTTGCCTTCTCGTCACATGTGACGAGAAGGCAAGTGCGCGAGGCGCGCTTACCGGCGGCTCGTACCGCGGGTGCTCTCGGACTCAGGTGTCGTTCCATTGGAGCCGAGCAGTCGCATCGCCTTCCGTAGTTCGGGGTCGTCCCATCGGCCGGGCCGGGCTTGCTGATCGCAGCTTGGGTATACCCGTGGTGTATGCCCCTCTCCCGTCGGCAGTTGTTGCGATTTGGTGTGGCTGGATCGGCAGCGGCGCTGGTGGGTACGTCGGCGGTGAGCAGTGCGCGGTTGCCTGCGCCGCGATGGCGAGGAGGTGACCCGTTCGGGCTCGGTGTGGCATCGGGAGATCCGACAGCGGACGGTGTCGTCCTGTGGACACGCCTGGCGCCGGATCCGCTTGCCCCGGCGGGCGCGGCGGCATGGGTGGGATCCAGTGGCCGTCGAATACGAAGTCGCGCACGACGAGAGCCTCCGGCAGGTGGTGGCGCACGGTACGGCTGCCGCGACCCGCGAATTCGCCCACAGCGTGCACCCGGAGATCCACGGCTTGGAGCCTCTCGCTGGTACTTCTACCGATTCCGTGCGGGGTCGGCGCTCTCCCCGGTGGGCCGGACCCGCGCTCGGCTGAAGGACAAGCCACCACGCGGATGCGCTTCGCGTTCGCCTCCCGTCAATCATGGAGTTCGGGCTTCTACACCGCTTACGAGCACATGAGCGACGAAGACCTCGACTTGGTCGTCCATCTGGTCGACTGCATCTGCGAACGCGGATGGAGGCGCGGCCGCGAGGGAATGTCGATGGGAGTCGACCGCGACGAGGCCGTCGATCTGCCCAGCTCCGGAATCTCCCACTCGATCGGGGTGAGGTGGACCGTCTCCGTTTTCGAGATCTTCTCCACTGCGTCGCCGACGCAGCTCGCGGGTCTGTCCACTGTGTAGACGTGTTGCGCGTGTTGCGCTGGCGGGACCCTTCCGTCACCTTAGGTCCGCGGCCACACTTGCGGATCGTTTGCTGGATTAGTTGCGGCGGGCTGGAGATTCATCACCCCTCACGGCCTGGAGGGTGATGCATGGTGTATCACCCTGGATGTTCCCACGAACATTCTTCTGCCTGCCGACCGGGCGCTGGGTGGTGAGTGCGATTGAGCCGGATGTGGTGGTGGGTGAGGTCGTGGCGGTGTTGGTGGAGGCATGTGGACGCTAGAGCAACGCCGCCGAATCGCTGAATAGGCATCGCGATTCTTGTTGATAGCGCTGGTCGGAGTGGTCGGATTCTGGAGAGAGTCTGCGAAGGAGATCGAGGTGAATTCCTTAAGGGCAAATGGTTCATTGGAAGGGCGGGGATTGGTCGCGGTTGCTCCGAGACTGGGCATGCGAGTCGAATGGCAGGTCTCGGAGCAGAATTTAGTGCAGGAACTCGCGCCGATACGCCATCCGTGAATGCCGTTCGCCCCTCAGTCTGCCATTCCATCCACCCGACCGCGGAGCTCAAATAACAATGGAGCCCTTCTGGCGGTCGTCAGTGAGCAGCGTTGTATGCCTCCGCGATTTCGGTGGGAATTCGCCCGCGGACCCCGATGTCATAGCCCTGTTCCTGAGCCCATTCCCGTACTGCCCTCACATGGTCACGGTCCGGCCGCGCAGGTTTCCGCTTGACCTCACCACCCGACGTGAGTGTGCCTGCGGATCGATTCTTGCGGCCACCTACCTTTGTGGCGTGACCGACGTAGTGACCGAGTTTCTTGTGGAACTCCTTCGCATTCTTCGCCGATAAGTCGATCTCGTAGTCGATTCCATTTACGGAGAAGGCGATCGTCTCGCCCTTTCCTTCCGCAATGGGAGTTCCGTCGATATCGTCGACGTGTTCGACAACTATTTGGCGCGCCATTCCAACTCCTTCGTCGCTTTACGCACCCACTCTACGTCCATTGCACAATGCTCGCCTCAGCCATAATGCTGTGCCCGACACGCATGCATCGAAAATGACAAGTCGGACGGAAATTCTTGGCGGAAAGAACCTCATCCACCAGGCGGGTCAGCTCGAATCCACGGCGGGGTGTTGGATGTAGCCGCAGCCAAGTGGGCAATACTAGATGTCCACAGGTCAGCGGCGGGCAGCGACAGGATTCCCCCACATAGATACGGTGCCTCGCATCCATTTGTTCGGAGTCGCCGAGGGTGAGTTGCTGTTCGTGGAAGTCGAAATGCCTTGTTGGATAACGGTACAGCTCGGCAATGGTCATGAAGGCGGCGGTGAAAGAACGGATCCCACCGCAGGTCCCCGTCCGATTCACGGTGCAGGTGGCGGACGAGGGAGGCGCGGCGGACGAGGGAGGCGCTCACTCGATCGAGTTTCGCGCCCGCTCTATTGTTGTTGAACACCAGTGCGGCGGCGAAGGAACCGTAGTAGTTCACCACCTCGAGGTGCCCAAGAGCATATGCACCGGGGTGGTACAGCCGTCGAAGTCGTATTGGGAGGTGTGAGGGTGACGGGTCCGCGACACTCGCCGGCCGTACTACCTGGGCAAACGTCCACTACGGCGGTTTCCGCGCGCGTGCGATGAGTGGGCGGAACATGGGGCGCTGTCGTCTACCGTTTGGCGTAGTCGGCGACGCCGGTCCAGTCGATGACCACGCAGGGCTCATCACCGAGAATCCAGGCGTCATGTCCGGGCGGGCAGACCATGAGATCACCCGGCCCGAACTCCATGTCTTCCCCGTCGTCCATAACGATCTTCATACGACCCGAGATGACGTAACCCATGTGAGCGGCCTGGCAGCTGTCGGTCTTGGCTATCGGTTTGACGTGTCTGGACCACTTCCAGCCGGGCTGGAAGGTCGCCCTCCCTACAGCGCCGGACGGGACGTTGACGAGTTCGAGCTTGCCCATGTCGTCCTCGAAGGGGCGGGTTTCCTCGGGTGAATCGAGACTCTTGCGGATGAGACCGGACATTGTTGTCCTCCCACGTCGTTGTGGCGGCACCCACAGATGCGGCGGACCTTCGACCGGCAAATAGGGAACCGCGGGCTGAAGCGATTTCCTGGCTCTTCGATTCTAGGCTGGCACGCGGGGTCGGCCTATTTGCAAAGGAGGCGGTGGTGATAACGATGAAAAATCAGGCCACATCCCGAACTCGATTGGCGAATTTTTTTGGACTCGACATCGGGACCCCTAACAGTTGGCCCAGTTCGACGGAATCACCGCGAGCCCGAATCGGCATCCGTGCGTAAGCTCCTCGCGAGCGGAACCCTGAAGACCTACAAGGACTTCCCGCACGGCATGCCCACCACACGAAGGCGACGCAGGTTTGCCGTGGGTGGCGAACGCACCGGTCCGCGCCATAGCCCTAGACCGATCCGGTTGCGGAACCGGCTTCTGCAAAGCTTGTCGCCTCGAAGGGCCGACGTGTCGCGGTAGCTCCCGCTGGGCCTGTGGGCAGTTCGGTGGCTGATGGACCCGTACCTCCGATGATGAAGACCGGCGTCACGCCGCCGTCCCGTGCTCCAGGCTTCCGTGGACGAAAGTCGGGTGGGTGCCCGGTGCGAAGGGGCTGGCGGTCAGTTCGCTGGTGGGGAAGAACTGCACGAAGCGGCTGTCGTGCTGTGATCGGTCGACGAGGGACTTTTCGACGACGCAGGAGGTGTATTGCTGTGCGGTGGACTCGATGGTGTTGGCGTTGATGATGAGTTCTTGGCCCCACCGCGAAGCCCAGCCGGAAATGCCTGGCAACTTGCTGTGTTCGGGGGTCAGCAGCTCGGCGGCGAGCACGTTTTCCGACATCCCCCACACGCCGGTGTCGGTGTTGAGTAACAAGGTTTGGTTGCCAGTGGCGTGGCCGGGAGTGCGGATGAGGGCGACGCCGGGGCCGAGCAGTCGGTCACCATCGATGGGCAAGATGCGGTCGGGGTCGAGATCGATGAAGGTCTCGGGCTGGTACCAAGGCCGCTGCAACGGGTGCAGGTCCTTCATCGCTTCCAGCTCGTGGCGCTGGACCACCAGCTTGGCGTTGGGGAACCAACCCTGTACCGGGGTGTCGGGGGAAATGTCGGTCTGGGGCTTGGTGGTGCCGAGTAATCTGCGCACGTCTTGGGTGTGCAGGTGGTCGAAGGCCAGGTAGTCCACCTCGACCGGATCGATGCCTAGCCTGGCGAGGTTCGCGGGAACGGTGCCGTGCTCGGTCAGCATTCTGGCGAGTACCGGCGCCGGTGTTTGATCGCGGAGTGCGGCAAAATACGGGGTGTTGGCGTCGAGCTCGAAATCGCTGGGCTCCCAAACGAGTGTCTTCGGTGTCCCGTCGCTGTCGTTCCAGCGCACGATCATCATTCGGTTGGTGATGAACAGGAATGATGCCGGTGAAGACGGGGCGCGCCACAACCCGAATTTCGTCGGGTAGGGCAACGTAATCAGGTCGTGTGTGGAGACGCGCGAGGGCGTACCGGTCGCGGCGAACTCACGTTTGAAGTCGGCGGCGGCTTGCCGCGCTATGCGCAATGCCGCTCCCGGTCCGCCCTGGGTGGTGTGGATGCGCTCGAGGGTGGGGATTAGTGCGCCGAGATCCACAGGGGCGGGTACCGGAATCGTCAGCGGGGCGCCGCTGGTCGCCGCCATGTGTCGTGGCTCTGCGGTGGGGATCATGCGTTTGAGCGCTTCGAGTGGGGCGGTGATCACTGTGGACATGTTCACGACGTTAGACCTGGTCAGGGTATGAGTGCTGAGCATGGGAGGACCAAGATGGTTGGCTTCTTTTGGACGTCGAGGGAGTGGGCGTGTTGCCCCCTCCGCAACGAACAATGTCGTAGACAAATGCGCATTTGACCCCTGGCCATGGACTCGACCGGAAAGGGAAGTGCCCGAAGCTTCGGGTAGTCCGGGTCGTCCTGCACGCCGATCTGCGAGCGGGCGCCCGGGTGTGTCCGTCTTTCAGTGAGCACCATCGCGCCGGTAGGCGACTGCAAGCCCAGGGGCATCGAGTTCGGTTGCGACACCGTAGCCCTGCCGGTGCGGGCGCTCCGATGAACGATCGCCACCGAGCGGGGCCGGATGGTTGTCCTCTTGTCCGGATCGGCGATGGCCGCGCAGACTAAGGGTATTGCGGGCGGAAGCACCCGGTGCGCGCGTGCCGATCGGGCACCCGATGATCCGGCCGGAACCCTGCCAGTCATCATTCAGTATCCAGGAGCTTCACATGCCCAGTCCCAGCCCCGGTTATTCGATCACCGTCCGCGTCCATGCACCGGTCGGCGCTGGCACCACGTCGACGCTGGCGGCCGCGATCGCATCGGTGAAAGGTGCCATGACGGCGCTCGACGTCGTCGAGAGCCATCCCGACCACATGGTCATCGACCTCACCTGCGACGCCTCGGACGTCGCGCACGCCGACCAGATCTCTACCGCGATCGCCGAGGTTCCGGGGGTGATCGTCGGCAAGGTCAGCGACCGCACCTTCCTTCTGCATTTGGGCGGCAAGCTCGAGGTGGTCCCCACGGTTCCGCTCACACACCGCGACGACCTCTCCCGCGCCTACACCCCCGGCGTCGCCCGGGTGTGTACCGCCATCGCTGAACACCCCGAGGATGTGCGCCGCCTGACGATCAAACGCAATACCGTCGCCGTGGTCACCGACGGCTCCGCGGTCCTGGGTCTGGGTAACATCGGTGCCGCGGCGTCGATCCCGGTGATGGAGGGCAAGGCGGCACTGTTCAAACGGTTCGGCGGTGTCGACGCCTGGCCGGTCTGCCTGGACACCCAGGACCCGGATGCCATCGTCGAGATCGTCCGGGCCCTCGCGCCGGTGTACGGCGGGATAAACCTTGAAGATATCTCCGCCCCAAGGTGTTTCGAGATCGAGGCTCGGCTCCGCGGTATCCTCGACATTCCGGTGTTCCACGACGACCAGCACGGGACCGCGATCGTGGTCCTGGCCGCCTTGACCAACGCGCTGCGGGTGGTCGGTAAGTCGCTCGGCCGGGCTCGGATCGTGGTGTCCGGCGTCGGCGCCGCCGGGCACGCTGTCATCCGGTTGCTCGTCGCCCAAGGTGCGACGAACGTCATCGGCTGCGGGCGTCGGGGGATCGTGTCCCCGGACGACACCGCCGACGAGTTTCGTACCTGGATCGCCGAGCACACCAATCCCGAGGCTCGGACGGGATCACTGCGGGACGCGTTGGTCGGGGCGGACGTGTTCATCGGAGTCTCGGCGCCGAACATTGTCACGGGCGATGACATCGCGGCGATGGCCGACGAGTCGATCGTGTTCGCGCTGGCCAATCCGGTCCCGGAGGTCGATCCGGTCGCTGCCGGCGAACATGCCACGGTGGTGGCCACCGGTCGGTCGGATTTCCCCAACCAGATCAACAACGTCCTCGCCTTCCCGGGGGTGTTTCGTGGTCTGCTCGACGCGCACGCGGTCGACATCACCGACGAGATGTTGATCGCCGCGGCTGGCGCGATCGCCGACAGGGTGTCGCCGTCCGAGCTCAATGCCACGTACATCGTGCCGAGCGTGTTCGATGCCACCGTCGCGCCGGCGGTCGCGGCGGCGGTTCGCGAGGTGGCCGAGCGGGGGCCACGGTCCGAGAAGTGAGCCGTTCGCTCATTTTTTGCGTGTCCCCGGCGGTCACAGCTGCGGGCGAGATGTCCCGAGGCCGGAACCGGCGCCCATGGTGCATCGCGCCCACCCGTCCCTGCAGCGCGTCGCGCCGGGGCGGTGCCCTATGTGAGGTCATGGGTACTCCGCCTCGGGTCGCGAAGATTGGAGGACTGAAGGGATCGGGGGAGGGAGTCGTATCTGAACGCCCCGGTGCCCAGCGGTTTTCTGCTGGGCGATGTGATCGGCGGTTACGGAGTCGCCCAGGCCTGCATCGGTGCGGTGAAAGCATGTGGCTGGACTCCGGCCGACACGACGGTGGCAATCCAGGGCATCGGCACCATGGGGGCGGCCTGGCATCTGTACGAGGCCGGTACGCGCGAGTACCTGACCCTGCCTCAGTGGCGACGACGTTCGTCCCGGCGAGCCGGGAGTTTGATTGTGGCGGCGAACGCGGCCCGGAAGATCTCGTCGGCGGCATCCCGAGATCCGTTCGGCCAACGGCCCCACCGACCCGGCAGGCGCATTCACGACTGCCTCCCTGCGACGGGTACTCATCACTCCTGTCGGTTGTCTGGAAAGGGCGGGGGTGTGGCGCGCGCGATCACTGGGGGCCGTCCGCGGTGCGGGGTCGGGGTCGGGGTACGAGTTCGAACCAGGCGCTGATCCCGCCCTGTAGGTGCGGATCCGGATAGCTGAGGGCCAGGCCCTGCTGGTCGAAGGCGGCAAACCATTCCCTCCAGGAGATGTGTTCGAGCCCGGAGTCGACTCCGTGCAGGTCGATTCGGAGCACGTCGTTGGCCGTGGTGTGGGGGACCCGGGCGGGGATGCCGTGATGGGCCTGGGTCCATTGACGGATTTCCTCGTGGCCGGTGGTGAGATGCGTGTGTGTGGTCATGAGATCGATCCTGCTGTGTCGCGACGTGGTGTCGTCGTGGCTCGGTCGCCGGGGCGGGTGAGGTGATCGTCGGGCGATCGACACCGGGTGCGCGGCGGCCCAGGTGTGGGACCCGGCGCGCGGGGGCAGTGCCTGCATACCCACTGCGGCCGTATTCAATCAACGCGCGACCTGCGCACCACGGCTGCCTTCACGGAGCTGGTGTCGGACGTTTCCGGCCGGGGGCATGCCATGGTGGACGCTCATCCCGGTCGCCGCCGAACGCCTGGGCGATCAGCTCGCTCGCGGTGCAGTCGGGGGTCCTCCGGAACATCGCACTGGTGTTCCTCCTAACCAGGCATGGGACCCCGGCGTGGCGGTGCCCGACGAGGTGCTCGACGAACGCATCCCGTTCTACTGCGACCTGTTCGCGCAGGATATGGCCGACTGGCCGGCGCAGATCCGCGAGCCGCTGATCGACAGCTCGTTCAGTTGCTGGGCCATAAAGGCGTCGTAGTCCTCATGTTCGGGCTCCACCAGGACCAGGCCCACCGTCTCGCCGGGGAACGTTGCGCGTAGTGGCGCGCGTACAGGCGAACAGCGGTGCACGGCGCGCGACAGCTCGCGTTGCAGATCCACGCCCATACCCGCGGCGGCCGCAACCGCGGTGTTCGATAGTGCCGGGTGGCCGGTGACCGGGTCGATCAGCACGAACTCCTCCTCCACCCCGATCGTGTTAGGGCAGTTAGTATTCGGCGTTTGCGCCCAGACCGCTTTCGTATCAGGAACCCCCACCGGCGCACCTTCCCGACGCTCAGCGGGCACAGGTGCGTGTCGCGCAGGGGGACGGGCTGGGAATCGTTAGCCTGTGCCGTCGGCGGACCCATCTGCGGATGTAGCGTGGCATCGTCGTCGCTGTACCCCGAAGCCCGTCGGTCGTGGACTTCATGGGCTGGCAGGCTCGGCCGGAAGGCTCGGCGACTCTGGGGTGACGGTGTTGGGCGGGCACACCGCGCAGTATGGGTCGGCGGCGGCGGCGGCGGCGGAGGGGTGGTGTGCAGCGGTGTTGCGCGGGCGCGGGTTGTCCGGCACATTCGGGGCTGTGCCAAGGAGTGTGCTGCTTCAGCTCGTGTGTGTGCTCGCGTTGGTGACGCTGGGCACGATGTTGCTGGCGGTGGGGTCGTTCGGTTCGGGGTTGATCGGTTTGGTGGGCGGCGCGATCTGGTTCTGGCGGCTCTACCGTGCCAGCGACCGCGACACGTGAGCGAGGGCCGGTCCTCGTCGGCAGAGGCAGTACGGACGGCGGCCAAGTGATCGCTCCGCGGGACCGTGGAGTGGACGTAGCTCAAGGCATCTGTCGTGTGGGTGCCCGCGGTCTGCCTCCTGATCTCCAAGCCCAACCGTGGTCAGCCGACCGCACGGCAGCTGGGCTTCCGACGTGGACCGGTGGCGAAGCGCTCGGGTAGGCACGTGAAAAGGGCGACTTTCCCGTGTCGTGGACCCACGAAAGGGCCCGGCCTGGGAGCCGCCTACGGCTTACGCCGCCCGACTTACGAGGCGATCTGGCGTTGAAACAGGACGACAACGGCTTGAGCGTGTCCGATCTTCTCCCGTGGTGAACCGATTGGGACAGTGCATTATTCAATTCGGAGAACCGTGGCCGGGAGTACTCGATGCCCGAACGGGGGAGCGGGATTGTTCGCCTCGCGCCGGGAGGCTCGGGGGTGTGCGAGTGCCACGGTCGGCGGGCTGCCGGTGGCGGATGCGCCGAGACCAAGGACCGCATCGCCGGTTGGATGGTGATCGACGTCGGCGCACGGTGGTGGGGTGGGTGATTCCCAGCCCTGGGGTTTCTGTCGAGACTCTCGGTGATGGGTCACGCTTCAAGTCCAGGGAATCCGGGAGTTTCATCCTGGACCACGAGCACAACGGAGACTGACAATGAACACAACCCCCGCACCCGGCGCGCCCGCTGACACACCCGTCGCCCCGCGACGGCTTGCGCTACGACGCGAATCGCTGCGCGAACTGACCACCGACGACCTGCGCCACATCGCTGGCGGACGGGTTTCCGCAGCGTGTACGTCTGGCACCACCAGCAAAACCGGCATCGTATAGGCCCACCATGAAAACCAACGCGACACCCGTCGCGCCTGTAAGTTCACCCCACCCTCCGACTGCCGGCGCTGCGCCGCGAATCGCTGCGCGAACTGACCACCGACGATCTGCGCCAGATCGCGGCCGGTAGAGGCGCGGGCGTGAGTAACTCTCTGACGCCAATGACAGGCGCTCACTGAGAACGACCGCCACGTCACGCTAGCCATTGGTACCGCAACCGTGCGCGATGAGCGGTCGGTGGCCGCTGACGGACGGGTCGACCAAGGCGCGGTCATTGCGGGTCCGCTGAGATCGCCGATCTACTGAGCTGTCGGCTTCCTTTTCCTAGATTCCGGAGTCATCGGAAGGTATCGCGGCGGCGCAGCAGGTCGACTGAGATCCGGTCCCGGTGGCGGTACAGCAGCGCCATCAGCGATATGTCTCCCGGCAGCAGGTCGTCGGTTCTCCTCTGACGCAGTGCGTTCGGGATTAGGTTCTGCTGGTCGTCAGGTTCGGGTGTCGGCATTCGGTTTCACTCGGGGATGGCTAGATCGAGGTGAGCGTGTGCTCTTGGCTCGCCGCGACGATGAGCGCCGAGGAGTCGACATCGGCGGTGAATAGCGTGACGCGCGCAAAGCGCCTCGACCCGTTACCGGATCGAGGCTCGCTTTCCGCGTGCTGTACCGGTACTGGCCGGTGGATCTGGGTCGGGGTGGACGGCTGCAGGCTGATCCACTCGCATATCTGCTAGTGAAAACTGGTCACCGCTGATCTTCCAATCATGCGAGAGTGGACCATGTCATGACCACCACCGCAGAGGCTGCTGGCACGACCGACTCGGTAACCACCGATCCCGGCCGGTCGAGGCTGTGCGGCTCACGGCGCGAGGCGACCGCCACCGCTGTGCGCCGAAGCGCCTGGCTCGCCTCGGTCGGCAGTGGACCGTGAACGGGCGGGGGTTGTTCCGCAAGGAGGCGTTGGAGTACCACGCCCGAGGTGGTCGGCCGGGCGAGCCTCTGCGCCCGGGGGACAATCATGGAGGGTTTCGTCGGGTCGCATCGCCGGGGCGCCGTCGGGTGCCGTTCGTGCCGCAGGCCGAGATGTCCGATTGCGGACCCGCCGCATTGGCGATGTCGCTGGCCGCATACGGCAAGTGGGTGCCGTTGCGGGAAGTACGAGAAGTGGTCGGCAACGGCCGGGACGGGGCCACGGCGGAGGCGCTGGTTTCCGCTGCCCGCCACTTTGGGTTACGCGCTCGCGGCGTTCAGGCCGAGGTCGATGAGCTCGGTCTGCTGCCGACGGGGTCGATCCTGTTCTGGGAACTCAACCATTTCGTGGTGCTCGGGGCGGTGCGGCGCCGCGGGGTGGACTTGGTGGACCCGGCCGTGGGGCGGGTCCGCCTCGGTTGGGCCCGGTTCGGCCGCGGGTATACCGGGGTAGCGTTGGAACTCGAACCCGGCGAGGAATTCGCGACCCGACGGCGCCCAGCGCAGCGAGGGCGGCTGCGCCGCCATGCGGGCGCACTGCTGACCCAACGGGGCCGGCTGGTCAAGGTCCTGGCCGCATCGATCGTGCTGCGGGTTCTGGCACTGGCGCTGCCCGTCCTGACCGGCATCGTGGTGGACAGGGTGATCCCCGGAAACGACCGCTCACTGCTCGCTGTGGCCGCGGCGGTGATGGCGATCATGACTGCCACGACGCTCGCCACGACGTGGCTGCGGGGACGGTTGCTGCTCGCTCTGCGCACGGTCGTGGACCTGCGTACCACCGTCGGGTTCCTCGATCACTTACTGGCCTTGCCCTACAGTTTCCACCTGCGCCGCTCCGCCGGGGATCTGATGATGCGGCTGCGCTCCAACACCGTGGTCCGCGAGATCCTCACCACCGGCGCGTTGTCGGCGATGCTCGACGGTGCGTTGGTCACGGGCTACCTGGTGTTGCTGGTGATCTTCTCGCCGCAGCTGGGCGTGTTGGTGGCAGGATTGGGTGCCGCCCAGGTGGCTGTGCTCCTCGCCAGCCGCGGCCGCAACCAGCGACTGACCGCCGAGGGGCTGCAAGCGGAGGCCAAGACCCAGGCCTACGCCTACCAGATCTTCTCCGGCGTGCAGACTCTGAAGACTTCCGGCGCCGAGGACCGCGCCATCGAAGCCTGGTCGAACCTGTTCGTCGACGAACTCAACGTCACGGTGCGCCGGGGTCGGCTCGCCGCCGGTGTCGAGGCGGCCCTGGCTGCTCTGCGGATGGGTTCTCCGCTTGCTGTCCTGAGTGTCGGAGCACTCTTGGTGCTGAACGGGCAGCTGAGCCTGGGCGAACTGCTCGCGCTGGCGGCGCTGGCCGCCGGGTTTCTGGAACCGCTGGCCGCTCTGGTCGCCACGGTGTCTCAGTTGCAACTGTTGGGCAGCTATCTGGACCGTATCGACGACGTATTGGACACCCCGCGCGAACAAGACGGCCACGCGGTGCGCCGCGCGCCGACCCTGCTCGGCGGCATCGTCGCCGAGCGTCTCGTCTTCGGCTACGCCCCCCTCGACGAACCGGTGATCCGCGATATCGGGCTCGACATCCAACCGGGCCAGACGGTGGCCATCGTCGGACGCTCGGGCTCCGGGAAGACCACCCTGGCGCACCTGCTGTTGGGACTGTACCCGCCGGACAGTGGGCGAATCCTGTTCGACGGGATCGACCTGGCAGCACTGGACTGCCGCAGTGTGCGCGCTCAGCTCGGCGTAGTTGTCCAAGACCCGTTCCTGTTCGGCGTGTCCGTCCGCCAGAACATCGCCTTCGCCCACCCCGCCGCCGAGTTGCACGAGGTGGAACAGGCTGCGCGGCTGGCGTGTATCCACGACGACATCACGGCGATGCCGATGGGGTACGACACGATGCTCGTCGACGGCGGCGCATCCCTGTCCGGCGGACAGAAGCAACGCCTCGCACTGGCCAGGGCCCTGCTGCACCAGCCCAAGATTCTGCTGCTCGATGAAGCCACCAGCCACTTGGACACCATCACCGAGGCAGCGGTGCACGACAACCTGAACACCCTGGGGTGCACCAGAATCGTGATCGCGCATCGGATGTCCACGATCCGTGGCGCCGACCGGATCATCGTCCTGGATGAGGGCACGATCGTCGAATCCGGCGGCCACGACGAACTGTTGGCCCGCGGCGGCGCATACGCCCGGCTGGTTGACGATCACACCGGTCGAAACCCCGACGACGGGAGTGATCACGTTGGCCGCTGAAAAAGCGCTCGTGGCGTCGGGCTTCTTCGTCATGCGCACCCCGTTGCTGCCGGTGGACGTGCTGGCCGGTTGGGGTACCGACGGGGCAGACCCGCGCGAGCGGCTGCGCAGTCTCGCCGCACGGCCGGAGGTCGCCGAAGCGCTGTGGTTGGCCTCCCCGGAACTGACGGCACGATGGCAGGAAAACACGACCACCGAGGGCCCGTTGGACCGTGTCGAGCGGGCGGTCGCGGCGTATCTGATCCGCGCAGCAACCCGCCCCACCCCATTCGGACTGTTCGCCGGCGTCGGGGTCGGGCGGCTGACCGGGCGGGACACGGCGCTGCACGTGCCGCCGCTGAGTTCGCTCCAGCGCCGGAGCCGACTGGACATGGGAGTGCTGGCCGCGGAGGCGGACCGGGTAGAATGCGATGCCGGCTCAACTGATGGCCTGCTGTTCTCGCCGAACACAAGTCTGTACCGGGCCGCGGGCCGCGTGCGGTTCGTCGAGGCCCGGATGACCGGCACCGTTCGGTCGCATCACCTGGTTGCGGTCGATGAGGACGACGCACTTACCGCGACCCTGCGGCGAGCGGTGGGCGGGGCCCGCCTTGAGGACCTGGCCGCCGAACTGGTTGACGACGACATCACCGTCGAGGACGCCCGGCACTACGTCCACGAATTGGTGGACGCCCGGATGCTGGTCTCCGACGCCCAACCTGCGGTCACTGGAACCGGTGATCCTGCGGCGGCACTCTGCGCCGCGCTGCACCGCTCACCGGCCACCGCGCCGGTGGCCGAGCGCTTCGATACCGTCCGCGCGCATCTGGCGGCGCTGGATCGAGATGGTCTCGGGCAACCGGTGAGTCGGTACACCACAATCGTGAGGGATATGCGCGAGCTGGTCCCCGACCTCGACCCGGCTCGGCTGGTGCAGGTCGATCTCGTAAAACCAAGCACCGGAATGACTCTCAGCCATCGGGTTGTCGACGAGCTCGCCCGGGCCGTCGCCCTGTTGCACCGCATCACGGCCTGGCGCCCGGACCCCATGCAAGAGTTCCGGACCGCGTTCGACACACGGTACGGCGGCGCCGAGGTCGGGCTGGCGCAGGTGCTCGACGAGGAGACCGGCATCGGCTACCACGGCTCGGCGCACCCCGACGCCGAGGAATCCCCGCTGTTGGCCGGCATCGATCTCGGGCTCGGGTCGGAACCCGCCCGCACGTGGAGTCGTCGTGACGGGGTACTGCTGGAGTTGCTGACCGATGCGCTCTCACGAGGCGCGGAATGCATCGATCTCGCCGACGCCGATATCCAGCGGCTGGCTGAGCCCGATCCGCTCCCGCTGCCCGACGCCCTGTCGATCATGGCGATCGTGCTGGGTGACCCCCAGACCGGGCAGCTGCTGGTGCGCGGCGTCGCCGGACCGTCCGGCGCAGCACTGCTCGGTCGCTTTTGCCACGGCGACGACGAGCTGACCGCGGCGGTCCGAGCGCATCTGGCAACGGAGCAGGCCCACCGCCCCGACACGGTGTTCGCCGAGGTCGTGCACCTGCCGGAGGGTCGGATCGGCAACATTTTGCGCCGGCCGGTGCTCCGCGAGTACGAGCTGACCTACCTGGGCCGCTCCGACGCCCCGGCGGAGCGGCAGTTGACGGTGGACGATCTCACCGTCCGGCTCGACGGCGACCGGGTGGTGCTGCGCTCGCGCCGACTCGACCGCGAAATCGTCCCGCGGCTGACCACCGCACACAACACCACCCACAACAGCCTCGGCATGTACCGATTCCTCGCCGACCTTCAGAATCAAGGCGTCGCCTCCTGGATGGCGTGGGACTGGGGCCCGCTCGCCGATGCGACATTTCTGCCGCGGGTCACAGCCGGACGGCTGGTGCTGGCCCGGGCCCGCTGGCGCCTGACCGCAACCGAGGTCGACGGGCTGCGCGATCACGACGACGTGGCCCGGCTGCGCGCCGCGCGCAAGCTCCCGCGCGTGTGCAGCCTCGCCGAGTTCGACAACGAGCTGGTCGTCGACCTGGACAGCCCACCCTGGGTACACACCATGTTGCGCGCCTTGAACCGCGGCCAATCGGCCACGCTCATCGAAACTCTCGGCTTCCACGAACCCACCGCTGCCGGCCCCGACGGCAGATTCACCCACGAGCTGGTGGTGCCGTTTCTCCGGCCTCCCGCACCGGTGCCGTCGAAAACGCCGCCGTTGTCTCGGCGGGTCGGTTCGGTACCGCGGAACATTCCGCCGGGGTCGGACTGGCTTTACCTCAAGATCTATACCGGCACCACCGGCGTCGATGCTGTTCTGCGTACGCTCGGCCCACCGATCCGGGACGCAGTCGACGCTGGTTCGGCCACCCGATGGTTCTTCGTCCGCTACGCCGACCCCGATTGGCACATCCGTCTCCGACTCACCGGAAACCCCGAGGCGCTCCGTGAGCAGATCCAGCCCGCACTGTCGGAAGCGCTCGTACCGCTGATCGACAACGGGATGGTGTGGCGGGTCCAGCTCGACACCTACCAACGCGAAATCGAACGCTACGGCGGCAACGAGGGCATACTGCTCGCCGAGCAGGCATTCCACGCGGACAGCGCCGCCGCGCTCGGTATCGTCGAAATGCTCTCCGGCGACACCAGTCTCGACGCTCGCTGGCGACTGACCTTGGCCGGCACAGACCGCCTCCTCGACGACCTCGGCTTCGACCTGCCTTCTCGTGCCGCACTCGTGCGGCGGCAACGCGACGGGTTCGCCACCGAGTTCCCCGGCGGGCCAACACAGGCCCGGGAGCTGGGACGGCGATACCGCGCGGAACGAGCTGCCATCGAGCAACTGCTGGCTGCCGGCACTCAACACCCGCTCGCCGCTTGCCTGCGGTATTTCGATATCAGGTCGGAGTCGTTGCGGAGGATCGGCACCGAACTGCACGATCTCGACCACGCGGGTCGCCTCGGCGTACCGCTGGAAGCATGGGCCGCGAGCCTGGCCCACATGCACGCAAACAGGGTGCTGCGCTCCGTCCACCGCGCCCAGGAACTGGTCATCCACGACCTGCTGGACCGACGCTACCGTTCTCACCTCGCCCGATCGTCGCGTTGATCGAACCAGGTCAAGTCCCGTGAGGTGGTGTACGACGTCGTCGCGTGATTCCTCGCGTGATGGCCATGCGGTCAGAGCCGCGGGTGTCACCTCCTGAGTTGGTTCGGTAGTGGTGTCGGGCGTCTGGCCACCGCGAGCGCGGGCGGGGACGTCGAGTCCGAGGTAGCGGCGGACTTCGATCCATTCGTCGTGCTGCTCGGCCAGAACGGCTCCGACGAGCCGAATTAGGGCGGTGCGGTCGGGAAGAAGATCCCGACGACCCCGAACACCTATATCACCGAAGCGGCTATGACTTCGTGGTGCGTTTCGGTGCTGCCGAATAGCAGTGTGTCGCTCTTAGCTCGCCGAAAGTACTTGTGTAGGGGGTGTTCCCAGGTGAATCCGATGCCGCCGTGGATTTGGATGGATTCTTCGGCGGTGTAGGTGAAGGCCTCGGACGCCAGCACGTGCGCGATGCTCGCTGCAGTGGCTAGTTCGTTTGTTGGCTTTTCGTCGGCGTTTGCCGCGTCCAGTACTGCGGCGTGCGCCAGTTCGAGTGCCACCAGCATGTCGGTGAGTCGGTGCTTGATCGATTGGAAGGAGCCTATCGGTCGGCCGAACTGTTCCCGGGCCTTGGCGTACTCGACCGACATTTCCAGGCACGTCTCGGCGGCGCCGACCTGTTCGGACGCCAATGCGACGAGGGCTGACGCCTGCGCGCGGAGCAGCGTCGCATGCAGGTTCGCGCCGCCGACCCCCTGTGCATGGGCGTCGGCAAACTCGATCCGGGTCAGTGGGCGGGTGGTGTCCAGGGACTCGAGCGGGGTACGCACGACGCCGGGGGCCGCGCCGTCGATGACAGCTAGCTCGAGGCCTTTCTCTCCGCGTGCGACAACGACGAGGAGATCTGCGTTGTCGCCGTTTACCACGAATTCTTGCGTGCCCCGGAGAATCAGCCGGCTGTCACCGGTTGCAGTGGCGGTAATCGGGGTGTCCGAGTAGGGGTACCCGGCGACCAGCGTGGCGGTGCGTTTGCCTGTTGCGATGGCGGGTAGATGTGCGGCGCGGCCCGCGTCCGAGGCGCATTCCGAGAGGGTGAGGCCGGCAAGGCACACGGACGAGAAGTAGGGGGCGTCGGAGATGGTGCGGCCGAGTTCGTGCATCACGACCGAGGTGTCTTTGAGGGTGCAACCGGCTCCACTGAAGCGCTCGGGGAAGGGGATCTCGGTCAAGCCGAGGCCGATGAGCCCTTCCCAAGGTGTGTGTTTCGTATCAGCGTTCTTCGTGAGGTAAGCGCGGACGCTGTCGCGAAGTTGTTCTTGTTCCTGGGTCAATTCGAGGGCCATGTTTGCTCCTAGCGTGGTTCTCTGGGCAGCCCGAGGCCGCGTTCGCCGATGATGTTTCGCTGGATCTCGTCGGACCCGCCGGCGATGCGGTAGCCCGGGGCGCCTAGGAGATGCTCGGTCCAGGCATAGGTGTTCGGGGTGCCCGTGTCGGCGAGGATGCGGGGTCCGAGGAATCGGGCCGCGGCGTCACCGATGCGTTTGAGATTTTGCGTCCACACGAGCTTGGCGATCGAGCCTTCGACTCCGGGGACATGGCCGGCGAGTTCGCGCTCGGCGTGCCGGGCGTTGAATATTGCGGTGGCGCGTTCGTAGACGATGACTTGGGCGAGTGTCTGACGCACGTGGGGGTCGTCGGTGATGCCAAGTTGCCTGGCGAGCCTGATAAGGTCGGCTGCGCTGCCGCCGGCGGAGACGATTCCGCCGCTGGAGCTGCGTTCGAATCCGAGGGTGGTCAATGCGACGTTCCAACCGTCGCCGACGTCGCCGAGACGCAGCGAGTCAGGCAGTTCGACGTCGGTGAGGAATACCTCGTTGAAGGTGGAACCGCCGGACATCTGGCGGATGGGGCGGGTTTCGACTCCTGGGGTGTCCATCGGTACCAGGAATGCCGTCATTCCGCGGTGCTTGGGTGCGGCGGGGTCGCTCCGTGCGATGAGTAGTCCCCATTCGGCGAATTGTGCGCCCGAACTCCACACCTTTTGACCGGTGATCTTCCAGCTTGTGTCGGTGCGAACTGCGCGGGTCGTGAGCGCGGCCAGGTCGGAGCCGGCGCCGGGTTCGGAGAACAGTTGGCAGCACAGTTCGTCGGCACGCAGGAACGGTTGCACGAATCGTTGTTTGTGTTCCTCGGTGCCGAGCAGGTGGATGGTCGGTGCGATCAGTTCCACAGTCACGAGGATGGTTTCGTGCCGCTCCGGGGCGCGGAACTGACGTTCGAGCTCGACGTAGATCCGTTCGTGGGAGGCGGTCAGGCCCGGTCCGCCCCATTCGGGGCCCCAGGTGATCGCGCCGAATCCGGCATCGACGCGTGCGGATTGCCAGGCCTTGCCGCGGACGAGTAGTTCGCGCTCTTCGGCCTCTGTGCGGTTGTGGAAGATGGCGTAAGACTGCTCCGCGTCGTTTCCTGGCAGGTCGGTTTCGGTGGCCGGCAGATGTCGGTCCAGTCGCTGGGACAGCCACGCGGTGGCGCGCTCGCCGAACGCGTCCAGGTCTTCCGGTGTTGCCAGTTCGCGTGTTGCGGTACTCATGGGTTCTTGCCGTTCGTCAGTGCGGTCATTCGTGCCTCGACCGCAGTCTTGGAGTCCGGATGCTCGGACAGCCGGACGGTGAAGGTCTGTTCGAGTTCGTAGCCGCGCTTGAGGTCCATACCCTCGCAGCCGTTCAACGATTGCTTCGCCAGGGTCAGTGCGTAGCGGCTCTTCGAGGCGATGGACCGTGCGCGGGTGAGTGCGGTGTTCATGAGCGTGTCGTGGGGGACTACCTCGATCGGCGCGCCCCACCGCTCGAGGGTGTGTGCGTCGACGGCTTCTGCGGTGAAGAACAGCCGGCGCATTGCTTGCTGCGGCAGCATGCGGGCGGTGAAGCGGCCGCCGCCCAGTACCCCGACGTTCATTTCCGGCAGCCCGAACGTCGCCTTTTCCGACGCCACCACGAGGTCGCACGATGCGGTCAGGCCAAGTCCGCTGCCTAGTGCCGGCCCGTTGACGGCGGCAATGACGGGGATCGAGCAGTCGATGAGGTTGAACATCGCGCGGCGGACGTTGCGCATCTGCAGTTCACCGCTCGTCGTGTCCATGGTGCGGAAGTCGTTGAGGTCGTTGCCCGCGCAGAACACGTGGCCGCGTCCTGTGAGCACGGCGACGTTGACTGTGGGATCGTCCGATAGCCGGTCGAAGGTCTCGGCGAGTTCGCCGTACATTTGGTGGTCGATTGCGTTGACCTTGCCGCGGGCGAGTTCGACCAGGGCGATCCCTGGTTCGGGTTGGGAGATGAGAATGTGCTCGGTCATGTGGTTCTCACTTCTCATGCGTCGCATGAAGGCTGACGCCGACCATCTGTGGCGGGAGGTTGGTGCGGTTGCGGGTCCAGTCGCGGAGCGCGAACTTCTGGATCTTGCCGCTCGCGGTCTTGGGTAGTACGTCCACCACGAAGACGCTCTCGGGGATTTTTTGCTTGGCGACCTCGCGTCCGGTCAGGAACTCGTGGACGTCTTCGAGGGTGAGGTCCTGTGCGTGGTGTGTGACGACGAAGGCGCAGCCCCGTTCACCGGTCGTCGCGTCCGGCCCGGCGACGACGGCGACCTCGCTGATGGCGGGGTGCTCACTGAGCAGGTTTTCCACTTCGTGAGTGCTGATCTTCTCGCCGGAGCGGTTGATGATGTCCTTGATTCGGCCCTGGATGTGTATTGCGCCGGTTTCGTCGAACCGTGCGAGGTCACCGGATCGGAAGAAGCCGTCCTTGGTGAACGCCGCGGCGTTGAGTGAGGAGTCGAGGTACCCGAGGAAGGTGTCGGGGCCGCGCCATAGGACTTCGCCGATGGAGCCGGGCGCGACGGGGCGCTCGGCGGGGTCGACGATGATCACCTCGGTGGGCGCGAGGACTCGCCCGTCGGTTCGGGTGCGTAATTGCGTTGTGTCCCAGCGATTGCCTGCTGTGACGGACGGTCCTTCGGTGGCGCCGTACATTCGGACGACGGTGCCGAGCCGATCGGTGGCTCGGCGGGTCAGTTCGTCCGGCATGTCAGCGCCGCCGCAGACGATGTACCTGATCGACGGAGTGGGGCGACCCGCCGAGACCGCGGCGTCGAGTAGCCCTTGCAGGAACGGTGTGGAGAAGATCATGAAGCTGGCGTCGTCGCGGGCTATCTTGTCGAGTGCGGCGGCTAGATCCCACTGATCGTGCAGCACGACCGGCGCCCCGAGTAGGAACGGCAGTGTCAAGGCGCAGTTCACCCCGGTCACGTGCGTGACCGGTGAGGGGTTGAAGATGACGTCGTTCTCGTTGAGGCCGAACAACTCGATCATCGAGAGGTTCTCGAATACGAGTGTGTTGTGGCTGTGCAGCGCGCCCTTCGGATCCGCGGTCGTCCCAGAGGTGTACAGCAGCAGGCAGACCTGATCCGGATCCGGCTCTTGCAGTGCGGCAACCACCTTTGCGGCTTCAGCCGGGGCGCCGCCTAGCAGCTCCTTCCATGTGGTCATCCGCTCGTCGGTGCTGCGCTCGTCACGGTCGCCGAGGACGACGACCTTCTTCACGTGCGGCAAGTCGTCGAGTAGCTGGTCATACATGGCGGCGTAGTCGAATCCTCGGTAGGTCGCGGGAATGAAGACGGCCGACGCCTGCGCCTGCCCGAGGATGAACCGCAGCTCGCGCCCTCGGTAGATCGGGATTATGGGGTTGGCGACGGCGCCGAGCTTCATGATCGCCTGGTAGATGATGACCGCTTCGGCCCGATTGGGGAGCTGGAACGAAACCACGTCGTCGGCACCGATCCCGACCGAATGCAGCGCCGCAGCGAGCGTGGTCGCGTCGCGGTCGACGTCGGCGAAGGTCAGGCGTGTGTCGCCGTCGATCACGGCCACTGCATCGGGGAACAGCGACGCAGCGCGTGTCAAGTAGTGCCCGATCGGCTGATCACGCCAGTGCCCTGACTCTCGGTAGGTACGGACAAGGTCGGGCGTCGGTGGGCGCGTCGGCCACATCTTTACCTCCGGGAGATTATTGCGTTCGGATGTTGAGTGGGTGCCACGGGTTGACTGGTGTCACGCTAGCCACTTTCCCTAAATATGTACAGAGTTTGTCGATTCGCGCTCCGGCCTGGGTAGGGTTTGTACGCATGGCGGCTATGCACCGAACTGTCGACGAGTACACCGGGGACGCAATGACGAAGGACGATGCCCATCGCGCAACGGGCAGGGCCCCGAAAATGTCCGAGCGCATCGCGAACCAGATAGCGGACAAGATCCTCGGGGGCGGCATCGAGGCCGGTGACCGACTGTCGACCGAGAAGGAAATGGTCGCCGAGTACGGCGTGGCGCGCACGACTGTGCGCGAAGCCCTCCGCCTACTCGAGAGCCGGGGCCTGGTCACCATTCGGGCCGGTGTCGGCGGCGGCCCAGTCGCGTGCCGGCCGCAATTCGAATCACTGGGCAACACCATGAAACTGTTCCTGCAGCTCGAAGGTGCAAATCTCAGCGACGTCATCGACACCCGGCTCACCCTGGAACCGGTGGTCGCGCAACAGGCCACGCCTCGAATTACAGACGGCCAACTGGACGAATTGCAGGCAGCGCTCGACAGCATGCGGACACAGCCCGACGACTACGACAACTTTATCGAGAAGAACGCGCTGTTCCACACCACCATCTACACCGCGTCCGGAAACCCGGTGCTGCGCATCCTCATGGAAACGCTGCTACTGCTGGTACGCGATGCGGAACCCACACGGCACCCTGAGATCACCCGCACCGCCGCCGTCGAAGCGCAGCAGCTGGTGCTCAATGCCATGCGCTCCCGAAATGCCTCCGCCGCAGGAGAGGCGATGGAGGCCTTCGTCCACGACACCGCGAAGTACTACCGTAAGCGCCTTGCACACATCATCTCCGAGCCTGTGCACTGGCAGCTCTAGCGGCTGCATCCCCAAGTTTTCGAATACATGTACAGATTTAGCGGCCGCGCGGTTATGGTGTGAAAAGCGCTCGCAGGATATGACTCACCCCCCGCCTACGGTGAGCGCACCTTCGGTCCACACTCTCCGCACAGAAATGAGACGTTCGTGGCGACCCACACGAATTCCACCTCGCGCACCCCGACCCTCGAGCAAACCAGGCGCCGCGGCGTTCTCGCCGCAGCTGTCGGCACCATCGTCGAGTACTACGACCTCACCGTCTACGCCTACCTGGCCGTGGTCGTCAGTCCACTGTTCTTCCCCGGCAACGATCCCACCGCCGCATTGCTCGCCAGCCTCGCCGTATTCGCATCGGCCTACCTCATGCGCCCCATCGGCGGCATCTTCTTCGGCCGCCTCGGCGACCGGCACGGACGCAAGCGCGCCCTGCTGGTGTCCGTACTGCTGATGGGAGTCGGCAGCCTCCTCATGGCATGCCTGCCGACGTACGCGTCCGCGGGCATCGCCGCGCCGATCCTGCTGGTCCTCGCGCGTCTGGTGCAGGGTTTCTCCGCCGGCGGAGAACTCGGCGGAGCATTGACCTACGTCTATGAGACCGTCGGGGAAAAACGTAAGGGCCTCGGCGCCTCGTTCGTCGCACTCGGCAGCAACGGTGGTTTCGCGCTCGCCGCAATTGCAGTCGGGACCGTCTCAGCGCTCACCATCGAACCGCAGATGACCAGCTGGGGCTGGCGGATCCCGTTCCTGCTGGGCGTCCCCCTCCTGCTGTTCTGCCTGTGGACCCGAACCCGCATCGACGACACCGCACAGTTCGAGAACGCCGCGGCCACGGACGACCTGGCGAAGTCACCGTTCGCCGAACTCATCCGCACACACCCCAAGCAGGTTCTGCAGGTGTTCGGGCTCGGCGTGGCACAGAACGCCACCGGCTACATGGTGCTCACCTACATCGGCATCCACCTGGTCCGCCAAGGCGGATTCGATCGGACCGCGGTCACCTGGACGACCGCGCTCATCATCGTGCTGATCGCGCTGTTGATGCCGGTCGCCGGTCTACTCGTCGACAGATTCGGCAGCGTCCCGGTCGCGGCAGCCGGACTGATCGGATCCGGCATCCTTGCTTACCCGGCCATGTCCCTGATGGGCGGTCACGGGCTGGTCGTCGCGGGCGTGGCCTTCTTCGTCTTTGCGCTCGGCACCCCGCTCATCCAGGTCGCCACGGCACCACTGTTCCCGTCGCTGTTCAACTCTCGCGTCAGGCTCACCGGCGTCGCTCTGGGCTTCAACCTGGCGACGATCGCGACCGGCGGAACGGCCGCGTACATCGCCACCTGGCTGATCGACCGGACCGGCAGCACCTTGTCGCCGGCATACTTTCTCGCCGGATCGTGCCTCATCGGGTTGCTGACCCTGTTCAGCATCCGAACCGCAACCTACGGCGGCGTCCGCCGCGAGTCCGCCTCCCACACGGAAGCCGCTGCCCCGCAGACCGTCCAATAGTGGCGGCGGGTACTGAGAAATACGCCGTTTCACGCCTGCTGGTATCACCGTGGTTGACGAACCAGCACACTGCTTCACCCGAGAGTGACGGGTCCGGACGGCGGTGGCCGCACCGGATCGGCCCCACCAAGTCTCGGACCCGTAGTCACTCAGTTACATCTGCTGAAACTGTGGATTTGTCCGCCGGGAGTCACGGTCGCATGACTGACTTCCCGTGTCGTGACGTGTGTGCCATCGGAGTATTGCGCGGTTGTGGTTCCCACGAATGTCTGGGCGGCTGCGCCCTGTGGCGAAGTGTTGAATGTGCCGTGGCCTTCGGAAGTCGCGGTAACTGTCGGTAGTGAGGGGTCGAGCGGAATCCCAGAGATTGACTGCGTGAGGGTCGTCCGGACATGAAGTCGCCCGCCCGAGTTGGTGACGATGGAGTCGGTGACGGTGATGGTATCGGTGAGGGTGTAGATCGGCCCTCCATCACACGTCACCGGTCCGTCGAACGTGAAAGTGTCGGTGAAGGTTTCGGTACTGTGCTGTGCTGGATCCGCATACGAGGTGCCTGCGATGCCGATGGCCCCGCAGAGTACGAATGCGGTTGCTGCCGCCGTACGCAGAATGGAGTGCCGTGCGCGGTCGCCGACACGCGGAAAACGCCCGACTGTAACGTCCATTTGTCCAGTCCTCTCTATGGTGCGCACAACAGACGGTGTGAATTCAGTTGCTTTCCATGGATGTGGCGCGCGTCACGTTACCCATCGGACGTCGCCTATGCTGCCGTTACTGCGATACTCGGCTTCTACACTTCGTGGCTAACGGATGCGACGGCGGTGACCCCTTGATCGCAACCACAGTCTTGTGGGATGCGAATCCGACGCACGCCGTTTTGGGAAACGATTCCCGGCCAATGCCGATGCCGATCGCTCATTTCGAGCGGGCGTCAATTGGTGAGCGAGCGCCTACTTCCCCAGGCGAAGGAGTGGTCGATCCCGATTGTTGTGGGTTTCCACCGAAAGTCGCGGTGACCTGCGTTCGTTCGCTATTAGGTCACCGGACTTTCGAGACACCGGACAGCGCCCGCGAAGCGGACATGCCACTGCACCGAGGCGTCAGCCACACGGAATGGCGAGACGAATGCCCGAGGACATTGCGAAATGAGACCGGCGCCCCGTCCTCTGGGCGTGGGCACTACTGGGCGCCGTTGCGGCGTGGGGCGGTCGCCCTCCACGAGGATCTCCTGGTCTTCGCCGCGCACTCGGCGATCACCTCCACAACCGTTTCATACGTGCCATCCGCCAATGCGCGGCTCGTTAGCCGATGCCGGTGACATGCGGAGAGGGTGGCAGTCCTCGACCCGTAGCACTGATCGGATGCCCTAAGTATTATATGCGCGATTACGCGAGCGAGGCCTGGGTAACCTTCCATCCGGGTTCGCCGACTGGAGCGCGGTACAACGAGTGTCGCGCAACCATTGTCGTCGGAGATGCCGCATTCCAGTTCGTCGCTGAGGACTGATCTCGGATGCGGAGCAGGTTCGTTTGGTGGTGTTCGTATTGTCCGGAGACGAGGAGCGCGCAGGTGCCGATGAGCAGGAGATGTCTCTCTGTTCACGTTGCTTGTCGATCTCCAGTGCCCGTGGTGTGGATCGTGAGGGCGGTGTCCGTGCCGCCATGGGCGGTGTGTGTCCACAACGACACGGACACCGGTCGTTACTGGGTGCGGTTCGTCCGTTCGGCGCGGGTCTTGTCGGCGAGCAGTGTGGTCGTCGATGCGTCGAGAACGACTCCGTAGTCGCGCAGTGCCGACTCGGGCGTGACCTTGCCATCGAGGACGTCGTCGAGAACGAGCTGCGGGTCCCGGGTGAGGGGGTCACCGTAGCCGCCGCCGCCCGCTGTCACCTGTCGGTGCCGGTCGCCGGCACCGACAGCGCGGTGTGGTTTGGACGGAAGCAGTTCCTCGTTACTGGCACCGAGATTGAGGATGTTTGCTGACGGTGCACCGCTGTGGCCGCCGTTGAGTCCGTAGGGCTGGGAGGTGCGTCGGTCGGATCGGATTTGAATGGTGGTGTTGTCGTAGAGCAATGTCATGTCCCGGAAGGTTGACAGTCCGCCGCGGAACTGTCCGGCACCACCGGTGTCGGGGAGGTAGCCATATCTGTCGATTCGAAGGTGCCCGGACTGTTCGAGCTCTTCGATGGGTGTATTGGCCAGGTTGGCGCCCAGTGGGCTGATTGCGTCGTTTCCGTCGCCGGTGGGGGTGGCGCCCCAGGAGCCACAGAGGATGTCCCAGAGGACAATCGAGGTTCCGTTTGGTTCGGTGACGCCGACCGCGACGGAGTTTGGGCCACCGTCACCCGCTGCGGGGACCCGGTCGGGAAAGGCGGTCGCGAGCGCTCCGAGGACGGTGTCGATGATGCGGTAGGCGACCAGTCCGCGGGCACCGCGCGCGGCCGGGCGTCGCCCGTTGAGAATCGAGGCGTCGGGGATGATGAAGGTGAACGGGCGGTAGAAGCCGCTGTTGGCAGGGATGTCCGATCCCAGTGCGCCTTGTAGTGAGGCGTAGGACGCCGAGCGGGTGAAGGATGCTGTCGCGTTGAGTGCCGAGGCCACCTGCGGGGAGGACCCGGTGAAGCACGACACGGACACCGGTCTTCACTGGGTGACCCGCGGACTGAACGAGGACTCGCGTTGGGCAAGTGCCAGACCCACGTCGTCCATCTTCACGATCAGGGCGACCACGCCGTACACCAGGACGGTGATGAGGATCGCGACGACGAGGAGCACCAACAGCCGGGTGAGGAACGGTTCGTCCTCGACCGCGACGGGTGCCGTAGCGGCCCCACTCGCTTCGAGCTATCATGACTTTGTGTGTGATAATCGGTGAAAGTTAGGGGTTGGGTGTGATGAACGAGCCCGCCGATGCCAGCACCGAAGCCCGCTACCTGCGCGGCGATCTCGGTTTCGAGGATGCGCTGCAGGAGGTGACCGGCACCGACGTCGGACGCCAGTTCTTCGCCCAGATCCTGCACAGCCTCGCCGACCGGAACCCGGCGGCACCGCCGCTGTCCGACCACGACACAGCCCTGCTCGATCAGGCCGGGTTCGTCGACGACCCGGCCGCGGCGACGACCGCACGGGTGGACCGCGACATTCGCATGCAGGCACTGGTCCGCCACTCCCTGCCGATCGCGGAGGCCGCGGACCGTCTCGGGGTGACCGCGGCCCGGATCCGGCAACGCCTCGGCGAGGGCACCCTGTGGGCGTTCCCGTCGGGCCGGAACCGGTTGCTGCCGCCCGCCCAGTTCACCGACACCGGCGCGGTGCCGCACCTCGACCAGGTGGCGCCGTTGCTGGCGAAGGATCTGCACCCGCTGACCGTGCAGGCGTTGCTGACCCGCCCGCAACCGTCCCTGACCGTGGAGGGCCGGCCGGTGTCGATCGTGGCGTGGCTGACCGGCAGCGCCGGAACCGCCGCCGATATCGAACAGGTCCAAGGCGTGATCACCGCCGCCGAATGGGAATCGGCATAGATGGGGTCGATGCTGCCCGCACCGCCGTCCATCGCCGACCTTCGTGATGCGGGCGTGCGCGGCGAGGAAGTGTTCGACTGGGAACCGGCAGAGGTGGTGTGGCGGGTGCATCGCACCACCGGCACCCACGTGCTGCCGTGGAATGGATTGCGTACGTTCGGTCCGATCCTGCGGTTCGACCACCACCCGCTCCCGCGGGCGCAGCGTCCCGGTTACGGCATCTGGTACGGCGCCGTCAGTCCTCGCGGCGGGTTGGCCGAGGCGTTTCAGAGCGCCCGGGTGATCGACCGGCACCGCGGCGACCCGTATCTGACCGGGCTGCGATTCACCCGCCCGCTGAGACTGCTCGATGTGTCCGGCATCGGGGAGGGGGCGTGGGTGACCCGGGTCGGCGGCAACCACGCCCTCGACTCCGCCGCGCACGGCCGAACCCAGCACTGGGCCCGCACCATTCACCAGGCCCATGACGATCTCGATGGGATCGCCTACCGCGGCCGGTTCGCCGGCGGTGTCTGCATCGCGATCACCGAACGCGCCGCCGACGCGTTTCCTGCGCTGCCGGCGTTGTCGCTGCCGTTGTCGCATCCCGGGTTGTCCGGGCCGATCGACAGCGCGGCCCATCAGCTCGGCTACACCATCACCTGACGCTGCGACGCACGTGGGCGAACCGGTTGGGCACGCGGCACACGGCGTCCGGCGCCGGGGTCCGCGATGCTCACGCTCGTTTCGCGGCGAGTAGGGCTCCCACCGCCAAAACGCGAGTTCCAAGAGCAGCTCACGACGTACAGCACGATCCGTGCCGCAATCGGGGTAGTCCACTCACCCACGAAGGACCGAGAAAGCGGACCGTCGGCCGTCTGAGTCGAACTGTCCAGTATTTGAATCAGGTCGAGCGGAATGTGCCCACGCGGAACTATCCGACGGTGTCCGTTGTTGACGCATACAGCAGTGGCGAAGTGTCGCGGCACTCGACGAAGGAGCACAAGAGATATGCGCATCGGAATCATCGGAGCTGGTCAGATCGGTGGCACGCTGACACGCAGGCTGACTGCGCTCGGTCACGATGTGCGCGTGTCGAACTCTCGGACACCCGACACCCTCGCAGACCTCGAGGCGGAGACCGGCGCAAAGGCGGTACTGAACACCGAAGCCGCCGAGGGTGCAGACCTGGTGATCGTGAGCATCCCGCAGAAGAACGTCGTGGACCTTCCCGCCGGGATCCTCGCCGGCGCTGCCGATGGTGCTCCGGTGATCGAGACCAACAACTACTACCCGCAGCAGCGAGACGGATTGATCGCCGCCATCGAAGACGGTCAGGTAGAAAGTGAATGGGTGCAAGAACATCTCGGAGTGCCGGTGTTCAAGGCATTCAATGGAATCTGGTGGAAGCACCTTCTCGAGAAGGGCCTACCGGAAGGGTCGAGCGGACGGATCGCGATCCCCGTGGCCGGCGACGACGCATTGCAGAAGCAGGTGGTATTCGATCTGATCAATCAGCTCGGCTTTGACCCTGTCGACGCGGGCACCGTCGAAGATTCCTGGCGTCAGCAGCCGGGAACCCCGGTTTACGGCAAGGATTTTGATCGGGAGGCGACGTTGAAGGCACTGGCGCAGGCAACGCCTGAGCGCACGGACGAGTGGCGTGCTGTGGCGCAGTGAGCGTTCGGTGTCGAGTGGCGGTTCCGAATAGGAAGACGCCGCTCGGCCGTTAGTCCTGGTGCGGAGCGCGCGCCCAGGACGGCATCGGTATCGCGGCTGCGGGGCGCTGGCGCCTGGTCCGGTGTACGGCCAGCCGCTGGGCAGCGTGCGGGCGGTACTCATTTCGGTGGCGTTGTTGCGGGTGGCGGACCCGGATCGGGACCTGGTCGACGATTCGGTCCCGCTGGCTCCCGGGGTGGCCTGCCTGCACAACACCACATCGCGACCCGCGCTAGCCGCGATGTCCTGATTTGGCTCGTTGACGCACAACTTGTTGGACATGCACAATCGCTGAACGCCACTTCCGGTGCCGTCGCCCTCCGCAGCGCGTTCAAATACAAGGTCTGGCGCACTCGACTGCCCTTAATGCATACAGCTCCCAGGGACTCCACCAGCTCCCAGGCAAAAATCGGCCGGATACCCCTTGCATGCGTCGGAGGCTGTATCCCGGCCGCGCGGTGACGGGATACGAACCTCCGACTGAGGTGGCTTCAGAGGCGGGCTACGCAGTCAGATCGATGATGAGCTTGCCTGGTTGGCCGTGGGAGAACGAGTCCACGAAGGCGGCCGGCAGCTGCTCGAATCCGGGCAATACCGATTGCACGGCCTCCAACTGTCCGGAACTGATGAGTTCGGCGAGCGTGGCTTCAACCTCTGCCGCACGGTCCATGTAGTCGAGCACGACGAATCCCTGTGTGAGGATACGCTTGGTGAGAAGCTGTCCGAAATTTTTTGGGCCGGATGGTCGTTCGGTCAAGTTGTAGCCGTCGATCAGGCCACACAACGCGATGTGTGCGTGGTTGTTCAGCCGGGCGATCGACGCCTCGAACATCGGGCCCCCCGAGTTCTCGAAGAGGCGGTCGATGCCGTCCGGTGTTGCCGCCTCGAGCTGGTCCTGCCAATCAGGGGCCTTGCGATCGACGACGGCGTCGGCGCCCAGTCGAGCCACCATCGAGCACTTCTCGGCGCCTCCTGCGATGCCGACAACCTGTGCGCCCGCCTGCTTCGCGAGCTGGACTGCCACGCTTCCGACTGCGCCAGAGGCGCCGGAGATCAGAACGGTGTGCCCTGGTTCCGGCCGCAAGATGTCGCACACTCCGGCCCCCGCGGTCAGGCCCGTCATCCCGAGGACGCCAAGGTAGTGCTCCAAGGGAACGACCTCGCGTGATGCGATCCGGTCCCAGTCAGTGCCGGGCGAGCTGACGATCTGGTGCCGTTGCCAGCCGACGAAGCCACGAACGATGTCGCCCGCGGTGAAGTTGCTGTTGCGTGAGGCGGTCACGCGGGCCAGTCCGAAAGCGCGAACTGGCTCTCCGATTGCGACTGGCGGAAGATAACTCGGTCGGTCGTCGAGCCAGCCCCTGATGGCCGGATCGATCGAGATGAAGAGGGTCTCGAGTGCGACGTCGCCAGCCTTGAGTTCGGGCAGGGCGACGTCCTCCACGCGGAAGTCCTCCAAGCTCACGTGCCCGTGGGGGCGCTGCGCGAGGACGATCTGTTGTGATGAATTCACGGTGTGCTACTCCTTCGTCACCAACGACGGTAGAAGTCATGACAAGGCGAAACTTGGCCCTATGCGCACGGGAGTCGAAGAGCGCGCACAGCGCGCATCTCGATGCCGAATGCGATGCGCCTGAGGAAAGCAGGTGCGCGCAAACAGCCAAGACGTGATGTCCATCACTTCATAGGGTCGGTGACAAATGGGCTTCGTGCCGAAGGGCCCTCCTGGTAGATCTGGAGTCAACGCAATGAATGACACACGCGCCGACCGACCTCTTAAGATTGCGGTCACGATCGATGACTTCGTCCTGTGGGACGGCGTTCCCATGCCGGACGACACGACTCCCACCGACATCACGCGGTCTGTGGCGAAAACGTTGAACGACTACGGACTCAAGGGGACCTACGGCTTCTCTCACACATACCGGCTCGAGAACGAGCCAGAGCAAATCGAGGCCTTCGAGGCGTGGGCCGAAGCAGGCCATCACCTGGGTAACCACACTCACCAGCATGCGCCGCTGCGCTGGATGCCCGAGGCGGCATTCCGACGCGATTTTGAGACGGCCGAGAAGTACATCGGTCATCTGATCGACGCCGCACCGTCGAAGTACTTCCGGTACCCCATGGACATGTCGTCAGGATCCGAACGACGTCGAGGGGAAGTCGAGAACTACCTCGCTGATCTCGGCTACCGCACTGCCCCGATCACCAGTTGGTTCAGTGATTTCGCGTTCATCATGCCGTACTTCCGCGCGATGACCCTAGGCGACAAGGACGTGCAGAAGCAGGTACGCGACCTGCACGTGTCGACCGCTGTTGACATGCTCTACCAGCACGCGGACACCGCGCATACCCTGTTCGGTGCCGACGCGCCTCTCATCTGGCTCGTACACGGCACCACGATCTCTCGTGACACCCTCGCTCCGATCCTCGAGGCATTCCTCGAGCGTGGCGTGGAGTTCGTAGCCCTCGATGAGGCGATGAAGCATCCGGTGAACTTCGGGAAGCCGCCGTGTAATGAGAGCTTCACCAACCAGCTTCAGAGGTTCGCGCTTGCTGCGGGCTTGCCGAAACCTGAACTCGACGTCGAGCGGCTTGCCGAGATCCTGAACCTCGCGCCCATTCCCGGCCTCGACACGATGGCGACTTACGAAGAGCGCATGTTCAAGCCGTTGGCGAAGCGGGTGGGAGCTGAGTACGACTGGGATTGGTCCTGAGTCGGCAATCCACATTCACAACGTCACACCGTCATTATCTGAAAGCAGGATCATGCTCAACCTGGCCACCATGCTTGCCGACACTGCTCGACGCACTCCCGGCAGAACCGCTGTCATCGAAGGTGACCGAACCCTCACCTTCGGTGAGATCGATGCGGCTGCGAACAGTGTTGCCCGTTTTCTTCTCTCACGGGGGTTGCGCCCAGGCGACCGCGTTGCCCTGACGATCGCGAATGTTGTCGAGTTTCCGATTGTCTACTTCGGCATCCTCAAGGCCGGTGGAGCCGTCGTGCCGCTCAACACGATGCTCAAGCGGGAGGAGGTTGCCTACCACCTCCGTGACTCGGGCGCGACGGTGTACTTCTGTACCGTGCTGGGGCTCGACGACGAGGCGTGGCGCGGATTCCAGGACGTCGAGTCCTGTGAGCATCTGGTCACCCTTGGCTCCGCAGTGTTCGATGAGCCAGGCGTGGGAACTACCTTGGCTGACGCGTTGGCCGAACACCCCGCGGAAGAGGTCCTGCAGGTGACCGAGGCAACGGACACAGCGGTGGTCCTGTACACGAGCGGGACGACTGGCAAGCCGAAGGGGGCGGAGCTCACCCACGCCAACATGGTCCTCAACGCCATCGGGCATAACCAACTGCTCGACGCCCGCGCCGACGACGTACATCTGGTCACTCTTCCGCTCTTCCATTCGTTCGCACAGACCGTACAGCTGAACGCCGGCTTCGCAATGGGGGCCACCCTGGTCCTGCTGCCACGATTCGACGCAGCCGAGGCCCTGGCGTTGATCACGCAGCACCGGGTGACAGTCTTTGCCGGTGTCCCGACGATGTACTGGGCTCTGCTCAACAAGGCCGCTGACGGAATAGACGTTGACCTCGCCGGTCTCCTGCGAATCGCGCTTTCCGGCGCAGCTGCCATGCCCGTCGATGTGCTGGAGCGGTTCAGGGATGTCTTCGGTGTCGGGATCCGGGAAGGCTACGGACTCTCCGAAACCAGTCCCACCGTCACGTTCAACCCGCTCGACCAACCAAACCGGTCGGGATCGATCGGCAAACCGATCTGGGGAGTAGAGGTGGAGCTCATCGACGATCACTGGAACGAGGTCCCCGTCGGTGAACCAGGAGAACTCGCCGTACGTGGATACAACGTGATGAAGGGATACCTGGGGCGGCCCGAGGCGACAAAGGAAGTGATCCGCGACGGCTGGTTCCGCACGGGCGATATCGCAACGCGAGACGAGGACGGCTACTACTTCATCGTCGATCGCGCCAAGGACTTGATCGTGCGGGGAGGCTTCAACGTCTATCCGCGCGAGCTCGAGGAGGTGATCATCGGCCATCCAGAGGTCAGCCTCGTGGCCGTCGTCGGAATCCCCGATGAGCGAATCGGTGAGGAAGTGAAAGCCTTCGTCATCCGCGAGCCCGGATCGGAGTTGAAGGAGGAAGACCTGATCGGCTGGTCACGGGAACGGTTGGCGGCTTACAAGTACCCGCGCCTGGTGGAGTTCAGGGATACCTTGCCGATGAACGCGACAGGAAAGCTACTCAAGCGGGCTCTGCGATGATCACGCCGTTGGCGTGGGCGCCGGCGCGCGCTAGCGTCGACGGTGGCACGAGTCGCAGTTTCGGCATAGCGGTGTGAGAAGGTGCTTTGACGTTGTATTCCGTCGATACGTTGCGCAGCAACGAGCACGACCAGCGCGAGCGTGGTGATTGGTGGCGCGATCAGGTCTCGTCGATCCACTGTCCGATGGCCTTCTCCCTTGCGGACAGCTACCAGGGAATCCTTCAGCATCAACATTCGGACACGTACCAGCTAGTTCGTTGGTGGGGCGAAGCGGAGGTCCTCTCCCGCACGGCAGCGGACATCCGTCGACATCCACATGGCGCCTACGAACTGCTCCTACCGGTCCGGGGCGAAGTGATCCTCGAGCAGGATCGTCGTGAAGCCACGATCACACCGGCGGTCATGGCTCTCACATCGCTGGACACCGCGACTGTTCTGCGCCATGGTGATGGCTTCTCTTCTGTTGCATTCGTGATTCCACGTGACCGGATCGAGGCGCGGGTGCCGACATTGCCGCAAGCTGGCACCGTCCTCGATGCGACATCTGGACTGGGACGCATCGTTGTCGACGTGGTCAGTAGTCTGCGCAGGGAGCGGCACGAGCTCACCGGGAGTCAGTTCGATGCGATAGCCGACCGAATCGTCGATCTCGTGGCGCTCGCCTACAACGCAGACACGGCCACCCCCTCCGTCGATGTTCAGGAAGGGTTGGTCACCGCCATCCGGCGCTTTGTTCGAGAGAATGCGCACGACCCGAACCTCACAGGAGCCGTGGCAGCGGCGCGCCTCGGCTGGTCGCTCCGGCACGTTCAGGCCCAGTTGCAGCGGATTGGGACAACACCGTCGGATCTCATCCGAGAGGAGCGTCTGGCGTTGGCGCGGTTGCGTCTGCAGGACCGTGGCTGGAGCCACCAGAGCGTGACTCAGGTGGCCTACTCCTCAGGATTCGGCGACCTCAGCACCTTCAGTAATGCGTACCGGCGGGCCTTCGGTGAGCGCCCGTCCGACACACGTTCTGCGGCATCCGCAAACGACTGAATCAGCGGCCCGCGGGCCCGCTCGACGACCGGGTCTGCGCGTGTCTGCTGCGCGCGATGCAAGCGAAGTGCGCTGCCCCCCAAGAGATAACGCCAATGCGGACCTAGCGTAGATGGCATGAATAGTGCAACCACCTCAGAAGTGCGACCGGCGCCCGACACCCTCTTCTCTGTCGCCGGGCGGACCGCCGTCGTAACCGGTGGCTCACGAGGGATCGGCGCCACGATCGCCCGCGGCCTGGTACTGGGTGGTGCCCACGTTGTCATCACCAGCCGAAAGGAAGAACAGTGCCGCGCGACGGCCGAAGCCATCAATGCCGAGGCAGACGCTGCGGGAACGGCAGGACGCTGCACCCCCGTCGCCAGTGACCTGTCGTCGGCCGAAGGGGTGACCGGTCTGGTCGAATGGCTTGGCGAGCACCTGACACGCATCGACGTCCTGGTGAACAATGCCGGGGCCACCTGGGGTGCGCCACTTGAAGAGTTTCCCCTCATCGGTTGGACGAAGGTGCTCAACACCAACCTTGTCGCTCCGTTCTACCTCATCACGGGAACGCTTCCGCTTCTTCGCAATGCGGCACGCCCAGACCGGCCCGCTCGTGTCATCAACATCGGCAGCGTGGATGCCTTGGCTACACCTAGCTGGGAGAACTACTCCTACAGTGCGAGCAAAGCCGGGCTGCACATGGTCACCCGCCATTTAGCCAAGCAACTGGCTTCCGACGGCATCACCGTCAACGCGATCGCCCCCGGACCGGTCTTGACGGACATGCTCGGACACGTCGCGGCGGATCCAGAGGTCGAGGCAGAGCTGCTCGAGCGCGTCCCGCTGGGCCGCTACGGACAAACCGACGACCTGATCGGCACGGTCCGGTTCTTGGCCTCCCGCGCCGGCTCTTACCTGACCGGCACCATCATTCCGCTTGACGGCGGGATCTCCGGCTGCGCCGGCTGAACCTTCGCCTCCACCTTCTTCCACGTACAGCAATCACCGATTCGAGGAACAACCATGCCTGAAGTTGTCATCGTCGCCACTGCACGTTCGCCGATCGGAAGAGCCATCAAGGGCTCCATTGAAGGACATTCGGCTCGATGACCTCCCCCTCCAGATGGTCACGGCCGCGTTGGCGAATGTACCTGCACTCGATCCAAGCGCCATCGACGACCTCATGCTCGGTGTCGGCGAACAGTGACTGAACGTCAGCGGTGGGCCATCGCCATCGGCCACCCGTTCGGCATGACCGGTGCGCGGATCACAAGCACCCTCATCAACTCACTGCAGACACACGACAAGCAGTTCGGCCTCGAAACCATGTGCGTAGGCGGAGGACAGGGCATGGTACTGATCCTCGAACGCTCTCCTGACCCGAAGTCACATCGATCCAATCCTTGAGAGGTACCCCATCTCGTGAACGCATCACCTCATCCCGAACACCGCCGTACCGCAATCGTCACCGGTGCTGCACGGGGAATCGGCGCCGCCGTCGCGCAGCGGCTCGCCGCAGACGGCCACGCTGTCGCCGTCCTCGACCTCGAGGAGGCCGCCGCCCAGTACGTGGTCGACACGATCACTCAGGCCGGAGGCACTGCACTTGCTGTCGGCGCAGACGTCTCCAACGGAACTGGTGTCGAGAAAGCAGTGGATAAGATCACAACGGAGCTCGGAGCGCCGGTCGTTCTGGTCAACAACGCTGGCGTCACCCGCGACAATCTTCTGTTCAAAATGTCGGCCACCGACTGGGATACCGTCCTGAACGTCCACTTGCGTGGCTCGTTCCTGATGACGAGAGAGGTTCAGGGACACATGACTCAGGCCGGTTTCGGACGGATCATCAACCTCTCGAGCGTGTCGGCGCTCGGAAACCGCGGTCAAGCGAACTACGCCGCAGCCAAAGCCGGGCTGCAAGGTTTCACCAAAACCCTGGCCCTCGAACTCGGCAAATTCGGCGTTACCGCCAACGCCGTTGCTCCCGGTTTCATCGAGACCGAGATGACAGCCGCGACGGCAGCGCGAATGGGAATGAAATTCGACGATCTCAAGAAGAGGGCGGCCGCCGACATCCCCGTCGCCCGAGTTGGGGTCCCCGACGACATCGCACACGCGATCTCATTCCTTGCCAGTGAGGGAGCCGGATTCGTCTCCGGGCAGGTTCTCTACGTCGCCGGAGGGCCCAAAGTATGAAGACACTCAACGGAATCGATGAATTGCACGCGGTGGCGAACACCCCGATCGGCTACTCGTCATGGCACACCCTCACACAGGAGAAAATCGACGCGTTCGCTGACGCGACGGGTGACCACCAGTGGATTCACGTCGATCCCTCACGGGCTGCTGACGGACCGTTCGGTGCCACCATCGCCCACGGACATCTGCTGACTTCGATGATCCCGATGCTTGTATGGGAGGTCTACGTTGTCGACGGCGTCCGAATGGGAATCAACTACGGGTCGAACAAGGTTCGATTCCCGGCACCCGTTCCCGTCGGCTCGCGGATTCGGGCTGCGGTTGAAATAGCAGACGTTGAAACCGTTCCCTCGGGCGTCCAGGTTGTCACGGCCGTCACGATCGAACGCGAGAATGCCGACAAGCCGATTTGTATTGCTGAGATTGTCAGCATCTACTTTCCGAATTAACGTCGCAAATTTGCGAAATCCCCACCGGATAGATTGCACGATGACAAGTGATCGAAGGGGGCTGCACTGGCTCAGCGGGTCTTCTCGCTTGCGGCGACCACGTCGCGGCGGAAACTCTTCGGGGAACGGCTTCGGGATCGCGAAAGACTTCGGGATTTCCGAGGCGACCCTGCACAACTGGTCAAAATGGGTCTCGGTGACGAGGGAAGTGGGGAGTGAGGCTCCGGTGAAGACGTCGCCGAAGGAGATTCGTGAGTGGGCGATCAGCGAGGGTCACGAGGTGTTGTCCCGCGGCGGATTTCGGCCGAGCTCGAGCGAGCCTTCCGTGATGCTCAGGTAGCGACGCCGGTCGCGTGAGTCGCAACATTGCCCTGTTCCAAAGTGTGGCCATCCTGCCAGGGAGGCTATGAGCCTGCGGGACGATGATCTTCGGCGCCGTGCGGTGGCGGTTGTCCGCGTCAGCGGTGCCGGCGTCGGGTCTTCGCCGGCACCGGCGAGGCTGGTCAGGGCCGGGGGTGGACTTCGGCTTCTCTCGGCGTGAACTCTGAGGGGGAATCGACGGGTTCGCCCACAAAATTGAGCTGTGGTGGTGCGGTGTGGGTAGCCTGCTCCCATGTCGCAGCCTCCGCCTTTCAGTCCTACGGTCACGCTGCTCACGGTGAGCCGGGTGTGGGAGGCGGCATTCACCGACGGTTTGAAGCCGCTCGGGTTGACTACCCGCAAGTACGGGCTGTTGGGGCACATCCGCGGGACGCCGGGCATCTCGTTCAGTGAGCTCGCTCGGCGTTCCCGCATCACCGTGCAGAGCGCTCACACGGCGGTCGCGGCGTTCGTCGAGTCCGGGTTGGTCGACGACTCGACCGCGCACGCCGGGGCCGCCTCGACCCTGCGGATCACGGCGGAGGGCGAATCACTGCTGGCTCGCGCGGCCGAGGTAGTGGCCCGTCTCGATGACGAGTTCGCCGCGCAGCATCCCGAGCTGACCGAGGCGCTGCGGGCGCACTTGGTGCGGGTGATGTCGGCGACTGACTGACACCTCACCCGCCAACCTTCAGTTAGGCTGAAGGTCATGGAATCGTTGTTGCTCTCCCTCCACGTCGTGGCGGGCATCCTCTTCGTGGGCCCGGTCGCGGTGGCCACCAGCCTGTTCCCCCGGCACGCGCCGGTGACCGCCACAGTGGGCGGTGCACAGCAGATCGAGCGGAACACCAACACCGCCCGGGTGCTGCACCGGATCACCCGTATCTACGGCGTCCTGGCGATCGCGGTCCCGGTCGTCGGCCTTCTCCTCGCCACCGTGCAAGGCCGCACGAGCGAGGTCTGGGTCGTGGTCGCGATGGTGCTCACCGCGATCGCCGGTGGACTGCTCGCCCTGCAAATCGCCCCGCTCCAACAACAGGCGCTCACCACACCCGACGACGGAACCCAACTCCGGCGCCTCGGCATGGTGACTGGCCTGTTCAACCTGCTGTGGGTGGTCGTCGTCGTGCTGATGATCGTGCGACCCGGATCGAGCTACGTATGACCGGGTTGCTGTGCACGCTGGCCGTGCTCTCGGCACTCGAGACCGTCAGCGTCCTGGGGTTGCTGGCCAACCTCGGCACCGTGCACGACGCCGCGGTCGCCGGTGTCCTCGGCCCGATCCACGGTGCGCTCTACCTGTCCGTCGCCGTCACGGCACTGCTCGGTCGCGGCCTGCCGACCCGGACCCGCATTGGTGCGCTCGTGCCCGTGCTCAGCGGCCCTCTCACGATGGTCAACCTGCGGCAGGAGGCGCGCAGCGCATGAGTCTCAGGCATTATCTGCGCCGACCGCCGGCGATCAGCGCCGCGGAGGCGGTCCGCCTCGTCGAACACGGTGCCCTCGTTGTCGATGTCCGCCGCCAGTTCGAGTGGAACCGGGTACACATCCCCGGCGCCGTGCACGCGCCACTCGAGGAACTGCTCGACCGCTGCCTGGAGTTCCCCGACGACCGTCTGCTCATCACCTTCTGTACCGGCGGAATTCGCTCGGCCGGGGCTGCGAACCTGCTGGTGGAGAACGGCTTCGACGCGGTGAACATGAGCGGTGGCCTCGTCCACTGGCGCGGTGCGGGCGGGTCACTGACCGCCCGGGGAGAGGGTGGCACTCTCCCCGCGATTCCGTCCCTTGCGACACTGGTCGAGCTGGCACCCGGCCTGGGCGGATCGTCTAAGGGTGTGCGCCGCCCGCCCGATACTTGGTGTCATTCGCTCGATATGCAATGGGTGTCGACTGGAGTGACGCCATGTCCCGCAAGGGCGGAGTGGTGGTCCGCGCTGCGTTGTCGGCGTTCTGCTCGGCGCCACGCGGGAGGCATAGTTCCTACTCGCACTCCGCTGGGGTGGGATGCTAAGACCGTGAGCGAGCGAAACGTAGCCGACGTCGAGCGTGAGCTCGCCATGCTCGCCTACGTCCGCGACCGCCTCCGGGTCTCGGAGGGCACAGACTTACGGATCCCGACCACCGCCGTAGACCGGGTTCTCGATGAGCTCAACAGTCTCGAACGGGCGCCGCGGAAGCGGAACTGACCCCCGCCGGTGCGGACCGGTGGCGGGGCCTCGCATCTGAGGTGGCCGGCCGCGCACGGTTGTAGCGGCCTCTATGAGGTGGATCTACGCATATACCCCGCCGATGACCCACGACAGCGCTCGCGTTCCGGCTTTCTCGTTGGCGTCCACCGGTTTTTCGGGTCGGCCGCAGGGCAGGAGTGGTGCAATGAAGGTGTGTGACGAGGTGAGTGAGCGATGAAGCAGGTCCTGAAGGCGGTGCTGGTGTGCCTGGTGGTCGGCGCCGCGGTGCTGGTGGTGTGGGCGGTCGCGTCGCGGCCGGACTCGCCCGAGCCGCCGCGCCCGCTGCCCGATACCACGGTCATGGTCCACGGCGGACCGACGACGTGCAGTGAACTATTCGGGTCTCCCTGTGATTTCGGGTTGCAGTCCGCCTTCAACCGGTGGGGGACAGGCCTCGCTCCGTTCGTCGATTCCGGGGTCCTGGGCCCGTACGCCGAGCGGATCGGGTTCGTGGCGTCGGCGAAGCTGAGTCTGGACGCCTGCGCACTCTCGCACACCACCGGAAAGACGGTCCTCGAATTCATCGAGCAGGCGCAACGGCAACACCCGGACGCCGGCAGCCCCGAGCTGTTTCCGTTCTGGAACCGGACCCGGCAAACACTGTGCCCCCTGTGACCCGCACCGTCGATCACGGCACGACGTCGACGATGTTGACGCCTCACTTGTCGCAGGCGATACCGTCCTTGTCCCGGTCGAGCTTCGTCGAGTAGCCGGGCTCGCCTTGGTAGATCGGCGCCGCACCGGCTGCTTTTGCGTCGGCGCAGGACGCGAAGCTGACCGATGATTGCGGGGCGGTGTGGATCGGCGCCGGGGGGTTTGCCGGAATGACGGCGGGGGCCGGCGGGGGAGCAACGGCCACGGTTGTCGTGGGCGCGACCGGCGGGGCGACGGCCGCCGTCGTGATTACCGGCAGGGCGGCGGTTGTCGTAGCGGGCGCCGCGCCCGTGGTGGTCGTGGGCCGTGCGCTCGATGCGTCGATCAGCCGGGCCACCGAGGCCGTGGTGGTGGGCGACGTGCTGCTGGACTGCGTGCCGCCACCGCAGCCGCTGATGAGTGCGGAAACGGCCAGCGCTGCCATCCCCAGGGTTGTCTTCTTCATTGCGGCATGAAATCAGGAAAACAGAACGTTCGGTATCCGCTGCGTGACCGACAGGCGAAGGCCCCCCACGGACCGAGCACGCCGTTGCGGTTGTTTCGTTTGTTGCGTATATATCGTTTAGGACGTGGCGTGATGTCCGCAGCACATGATCAGCCGACCGTGGTCGAGCAGGAACAGGCCCGGCAGGCACTGCAGCTGCTTCGTTACGTCGAGCCGGCGGGGGAGACCCTCGATGTGACCGTCGCCGGCACCGCAGAGTCGGTGCATCTTCCTCGCGCGGCACTCGATCTGATCCGCGAGGTCTTGGCGAATATGGCCGCGGGCCGGGGGGTCACCGTCGTCCCGGCACACGCGGAGCTGACGACCCAGCAGGCCGCGCAGATACTCAACGTCTCGCGCCCACATGTGATCAAGCTCCTCGACGAAGGGCACATCGAGTACCGGATGGTCGGCCGCCATCGCCGAATCCTCGCCTCCTCGCTGCTCGCCTACCAGCGGACGCAACTGGGGACCTCGCGCGGCGCCGCGGACGAGCTGGCGGCCCTGACGGAAGACCTCGGGCTGTACTGACGTGCCCTTCACCGTGCTTCTGCGACGCGAATGGGCTGTACCCGAATGTTTTACGAGACGTGCTGATCCGGCTCGCGCAGACCGGCCTGGCGCACGCGCGGTGGACGGATCGCATCCCCGGGTCCGGTGTTCGAGAACTTGGCGGAAGATCGCCCGGACATCCGAGCGATGATCGTGGCGAAGTCAAGGCGACGGGGGATCGATCTGTTCGAAAAGTGGCACCACCTTCGCCGCGCGGAGCCGCTTCTTATGTCGCTGCCGCTCCTCCCACTGCGCCGTCCTGCCGGCCGCCTCGGCCTCTCGTCGCTCCTCGAGTCGCCGCTGTTGCAAAGCGACGGTCATCTGCGTGGCCAGGATATGGCGCCGCAACTCCTCGGCGCGCTCCGCGGCGACAGTGTCACCGAGATGAGTGGCGGCAGTTCGGTCGCAGAAAGGCCAGACCGTGCACGTCCGCATCGTGGACAAGGAATCCCTCGTAGGTCAGCCTGGACCGGTCGTGCTCATCCAGGCGTGATTCCGCGACCTGTTCGATCAATTGCAAAGGGATACGCAACAATCGGTAATTCATTCGCAAAAGCGTGAGCGGTATCGACCGCAAGCTTGTCACGCTCTGGGATGCTAACCCTCGCGGCGGAAACATGTGGGTGATCGGCCTGCCGAGGTCGGTACGCAGGAAGCATCAGCAGCTCACGCACGTCGCGCACGGCCGCCGACCATACCGCCCTATGAGCGGCAGGAGTTACGGGTGAGTTGCCGATATGTCCAGATCACCAGGAAAGAAGCACCGGGGCTGACCACACTGTGCCGAGCGGTCGGTTTGGCATTGTTGGTGGCTACTTGCCCCGAGTAACGTCAAATTCAGCGGCCCGGGCGGCCGCGAAACGTCTGATGCGTGGTCGTCCGCTTCGCGTCCCCCACAGCGCGAATCGAAGGAGTGCGGTCATGATCACATCAGTTGTATCCAACCTGTCAGGTTGGGAATCTGCAGGCCTTGGTGCACATAGTCGACGCAGACCTGCGCGCCGCCTGAGGGCCGGAATGTTGACCCTTGGAGCCACCGCCGCGGCAATGATCCTGGTGGCTCCACCCGCCGCAGCTGCGACCATCAACACCACAACGACAATCTCGATCCAGGGTATGGCTGCGACAACGTGCCCAGTCACCTTGACCGCCCAGGTCACGCCCGCTTTCACCGGTGGCACGGTCACATTCAAGGAGGGCAATGCGACGCTCGGCGCCGCAGCGGCCGTGACGAACGGAACCGCCAGTGTCCAGCACACCTTCAGCACGACGGGCGCGCATGTGGTGGTAGCAACCTTTGGCGGAGCAAAAGTTGGTGTGGACGATTTCAGAGCCTCAACGTCCGGAGCGCTGACGGTCACCGTCGCGACAGGACTGAACCTTGGCTCGGTATGCCTCCCCATCGGCTAAATCCGGGGTCGTCGGGTCGGGTCAACATCTCCGGGTTCAGAATTGGTACGGCGAGATCTGAGGTGGCCTCGGAATCGTTGGACGCCCCCACCTTTCCAAGAGGTGGGGGCGCTCCACGAAACCCATGCAGATCACACCGAAGTCGAAGCTTTGGGAGGAGGACTCGCTGAGCCGGCCTGGGCTTCGAAGCTGAGATCTTGGCCGGGCAACCCTGCTATTCGACGGCGAGGATTATCGCCCGGTCGTAGCGCAGAGCGTGTTCTGGATGAACGTACCGCTCGGCGTGCTCGCCATGATCGCGGTGCAGGTTTCGGTGTCGCGCCGCGATCCGGCGCACGAACCCGTCCGGGTGGATGTGGCCGGGGGCTGCTGCTCGCGGTCGCCCTTGGGCTGGCCGTCGTCGGCCTGTACAACCCGGACCCGCGCACCGCCGTGCTGCCACCGTGGGGAGGGCCGATGCTGGTCGGGGTCGGTGTCGCGACCGTCGCCTTCGTCGGCTGGGAGCTGCGCGCCAAGACCCGGCTGATCGACCCGGTCGACGTGCAGATGGGCGCGTTCCTCGCCGCGCTCGGCGTATCCGGTGCGGCAGGCGTCGCGCTGATGGTGACCCTGGTGGACGTCTCGATCATCCGGCAGTACATCGAGCAGCAGCGGCGACCGCCCCGTGCTCCCGGTAGACCGAAGTCGATGCGCTAACCCGGCCCTGAAGGACCGGGCTTGCGCGCTCCGCTCCGCGGTCACCGGCCGAGGAGGAACCGGCGACGAGCCGCGCCCTCGAACCCGGCGGCGCTCCACTCGCGGGTCCACTTCGCCCAATCCGATGCCGAGTGCGCGCCGGCCAGGATGAGCCCGGCGCCGCTTAGAAATAGAATGGGGTGATACGAACGCCTTCGCTGGATCGGGCGAGGTGGTCCGCGGCGGGGCTGCTCGTGAGCCGACCCGTGGGAGGTGGCCATGCAACCGTCCGACCGGATGCGGGCGCTGCCGCGGCGGGCCCGGGTCATGATCATGGTGACGGTGGCGCTCATTGCGTTGCTGGTGATCGGGCCGCGTCTGGTCGTGGGGTATACCGATTGGCTGTGGTTCGGTGAGGTTGGTTACCGTCGCGTGTGGGGGACGGTCCTGGTCACCCGCCTGATCCTGTTCACGGCGGTGACGCTGCTGGTGGGTGCGGTGATCTTCGCGGCCGTGGTGTGGGCGTACCGGTCCCGCCCACTGTTCGCGGCCCCGGGCGCGAACACGGCGAAGGATCCGGTCGAGCGGTACCGGGAGGTGGTGTCGCGCCGTCCGCGGTCGTTCACGGTGGGGATCGCATTGCTGCTGGCGTTGCCGTTCGGGCTGCACGCGCAGGCGAGTTGGGAGACGGTGCAACTGTTTTTGCACGGCGGCGCGTTTGGCATCGTGGACGCGGAGTTCGGGTACGACGTCGGCTTCTACGTCTTCGATCTGCCGTTCTACCGGCTGATCCTGGCGTGGCTGTTCATCGCGGTGTTCCTGGCGTTGTTGATTGGCCCGGGAACCCACTACCTGTTCGGCGGCATCCGGCTGGCACCGAGCAAGGACCATGTCATCGAGGTGTCCCGGCCGGCGCGCATCCAGCTTGCGGTGTTCGCGGGCACGTTCATCGCGCTGAAGGCGGCGTCCTACTGGCTCGACCGGTACTCCTTGTTGTGGAGCGGCCGGAAGGAGCCGACTTTCACCGGCGCCGGGTACACCGACATCAACGCGGTGCTGCCGGCCCGGTTGATCATGGTCGCGATCGCGGTGCTGTGCGCGGTGGCGTTCTTCGTCGCGATCGCGGTGCGGGACCTGCGGATCCCGGCGATGGCCACGGCACTGCTGGTGCTCTCGGCGATCCTGGTCGGTGGAATCTATCCGGCGCTGATCGAGCAGTTCTCGGTCCGCCCGAATGCCGCCGACCGGGAGAGTCCCTACATCGAACGCAACATCGCCGCGACCCGGCAGGCCTACGGAATCGGCCCGGACCGGGTCGGCTACCTCGACTACCCCGGGGTGGGCACCCGGTCGCCCCGGGACATTCCCGCCGACGTCACCACGATCGCCAACGCCCGCCTGCTGGACCCGACCGTGCTCTCGCGCACCTTCACCCAGCAGCAACAGCTGAAGAATTTCTACGGTTTTCCCGAGCATCTCAACATCGACCGCTACACCATCGACGGACAACTCACCGATTACATCGTCGCGGCCCGCGAGCTCTCCCCGAACAGCCTCAGCGGCAACCAGACCCAGTGGATCAACCGGCACACCGTTTACACCCACGGCAACGGGTTCATCGCCGCTCCCGCCAATAGGGTCAACGCCGCCGTCCGCGATGTCGCCGGGCAGAGCGCGAGCAGTGACAGCGGGTATCCGATCTATGCGGTCAGCGATATCGCCTCCCAGGTGGGCGGCGACCAGGTGATCCCGGTCGAGCAACCGCGCATCTACTTCGGTGAGGTGATCGCGCAGGCGGACCCGGACTACGCCATCGTCGGCGGCCCGGAGGGTGTGCCGCCGCGCGAGTACGACACCGACACCGCCCAGTACACCTATACGGGCAGCGGTGGGGTGCCGGTGGGCAGTTGGGTCAACCGGTTGGCGTTCGCCGCCCGGTACGGCGAGCGAAACATCTTGTTCTCCGGCGCCATCGGGTCCGAGTCGAAGATCATCTTCAACCGGGACCCGGCCGGCCGGGTTGAACACGTCGCCCCGTGGCTGACCACCGACTCCAACCCGTATCCGGCGGTGGTCGGCGGCCGGATCGTGTGGATTGTCGACGGCTACACCACCGCCGCGCACTACCCGTACTCGCAGGTCGGTTCACTCGCTGAGCCGGTCGTGAACGACACCGGCCGAACCCTGGCCCGCGAGGAGGTGTCCTATGTGCGGAATTCGGTGAAGGCTACCGTCGACGCCTACGACGGCACCGTCACCCTGTACCAGGTCGACGAGAACGACCCGGTCCTGGGGGCGTGGATGAAGGTGTTCCCCGGCACCGTGCAGCCGCCGACGGCGATCCCGACCGAGCTGCGCGCGCACTTCCGCTACCCCGAGGATTTGTTCCGCCTGCAGCGGGACCTGCTGGCGAAGTACCACGTCGATGATCCGCGGGAGTTCTTCACCACCAACGCGTTCTGGTCGGTGCCCAGCGATCCGACCGCCGACACCGGTGGGGAGCAGCCGCCGTACTACGTTCTGGTCGGCGACGCCGGTACCGCGGCCCCGTCCTTCCGGCTCACCAGCGCCATGGTCGGCTTCAACCGCGAATTCCTCTCTGCCTACCTCTCGGTGCACTCCGACCCCGAAAACTACGGCAGGATCGACATTTTGCGGTTGCCGACGGACACCCAGACCCAGGGCCCGCGGCAGACCCAGAATTCGATGATCTCCGACACCCGCGTCGCCTCCGAGCGCACCCTGCTCGAGCGGTCCAACCGGATCTACTACGCCAACCTGCTGACCCTGCCGATCGCCGACGGCGGCATTCTCTATGTCGAACCGGTGTTCACCGAACGTTTGACCAGCACGCCCAACAGTTCCACGTTCCCGCAGCTGGCCCGGGTCCTGGTCAGCTACCGCGAACCCGGCACGGGCGGGGTGCGGATCGGGTACGCCCCCACCCTCGCCGAGGCCCTCGACCAGGTCTTCGGCACCGGCACCGGCGCCGTTGCCACCGCACCCGGCGGCGATGCCACCACACCACCACCTACCGGCGGGCAACCGCCGGCGCCGTCCCCACCGGGCGCCCCGCCCGCCCCGCCGCCGGCGGCATCGGACCAGCTGACCGCCGCGGTCCTCGAACTCAACGACGCCCTGGCCAACCTGCGCGAGGCGCAACGCACCGGCGACTTCACCGCCTACGGTGCGGCCCTGGACCGCCTGCAACAGGCCATCGACACCTACCTGGCCGCGGGAGGCACCCCGCGCTGACCCATCCCCTCCGCGCGATCCGCGCAATGACGTTGTCCCGTATGGAAAATTGCGGATTCGGGCTGTAGACCGGCCAGGACCACCCGCCGGCCGCGCACGCGTTCACCATCGCCGTCTCTCCGCCCCCCTCGAACTGATCAAGATCGACGGCGGCGAACTCTCTGCCGATCCTCGGTCTGGTTGCGCTCCCGCTCATCGGGTAGCGACCCATCCTTGTGTCGTTACTCGGCGGCCCACACCAAGGTGGACACCCAACTGTGAGCACACTTGCGGGGGTTATGTACATCCGCTCGCTCTCGATTGTAGGAGTCCCTGGTCCAGGCATCATTCCTACTCGAAGATGCTTTCGGGAAGCCAGTCTG
>NZ_JASHKW010000027.1:0-133471 GCF_030056915.1 Rhodococcus sp. IEGM 1307 | reverse complement strand
GCCTTCCGGCCGGGGTCGGTGTCCGTGTCGCTCTGACCTGGAATAAGTTACGCGACGGGAAACTGCTTGCCAAATCGCCAGGTCACGGTGTTCGTCGATTCGGACTCTGCTGGTCAGAGCCGGTGCGCCGGAACCGATCCGGCATCCTGCGGCTCACATCGGCCGCTGTGACGCCGGACTCACCGCTGAGAAGCGGGATCCGCGTCCACTCTTTCGATGCGGCCGCCGAGTTCCTGGAGGATCTCGACGAAACGGGGGTAACCCCGGTCGATGTGAAAGACGTCGTGGACTTCAGTCACCCCGTCGGCGACGAGTCCCGCCAGCACCAGGCCGGCGCCGGCCCGGATGTCCGAGGACCACACCGGCGCACTCGACAGTTGCGCGATTCCCCGGATCACAGCGTGGTGACCGTCCGTCCGAGCATCGGCACCCAACCGGATCATCTCCTCGACGAAACGGAACCGCGCCTCGAAGACGTTCTCCGTGATCATCGACGTTCCCTCCGCCACAGCGGCGAGACCGATGGCCATCGGCTGGAGGTCGGTGGGGAAACCCGGATAGGGCAGGGTCGCGAAGTTGACGGCCGTGGGCCGCGCTTCCTGGACCACCCGGAATCCGTCGGACTCGGCGGTGACTTCGGCTCCCGCCACCCGCAGCTTGTCGAGCACCAGGCTCAGGTGTTTCGGGTTGACCCCGCGGACACGCACGTCGCCACGGGTCATCGACGCGGCGATCCCCCACGTCGCTGCGACGATCCGATCGCCGATGACCCGGTGCGTGGTCGGCTCGAGTTTGGGGACGCCCTGGATCGTCAGCGTGGACGTGCCTGCACCCCGGATCTGCGCGCCCATCTGAATCAGCATGTTGCACAGGTCGACGATCTCGGGTTCGCGGGCCGCGTTGTCGATCACCGTCTCACCCTTGGCGAGTACGGCGGCCATCAGAATGTTCTCGGTCGCCCCCACCGACGGGAATGCGAGCCGGATGTTCGCACCGTGCAGGTCGTCGGCCTGCGCCACCACGCAGCCGTGCTCGATCGTGCTGTGCGCGCCCAGCAATCGCAGCCCCGACTGGTGCATGTCGAGGGGCCGCGATCCGATGGCATCGCCACCCGGTAGCGCGACCACGGCGCGACGGCACCGCGCGACCAGCGGTCCGAGCACACACACCGACGCGCGAAACTGCCGTACCGCGGCGAAATCGGCGTGGTGTTTGGGCTCCGCGGGTGTGGTGATCCGGACGATGGAATCGTCGAGGTCCACCTCGCAGCCCAGGCCACGCAGGACGTCCGCCATCAAGGGAACATCGAGGATGTCCGGGCAGTTGGTCACAGTTGTGGTGCCCTCGGCCAACAGCGCTGCCGCCATCAACTTGAGAACGCTGTTCTTGGCGCCCCCGACAGACACTTCACCTACGAGGCGGTTACCGCCGGTGACAAGGAAGCGTTCACTCACAGAACACAGCCTAGAGCCAGGGATGCCGACCCCGGAGGCCGGTACCGTAACGCTATGGCCGTACACCTCACCAAGATCTACACCCGGACCGGCGACGACGGGACCACCGGACTCAGCGATTTCTCCCGTGTGTCGAAGAACGATCCGCGGCTGATCGCCTACGCCGACTGCGACGAGGCGAACGCCTCGATCGGGGTTGCGGTGGCACTGGGCGACCCGCCCGAGGAGATCCGGTCGATCCTGCGGCAGATTCAGAACGACCTGTTCGACGCCGGCGCCGACCTCTCCACCCCAGTGGAGGCCGAACCGAAGTACCCGCCGCTGCGCATCTCGGACGAGTACATCGACCGTCTCGAGGGCTGGTGCGACGAACTGAACGAACGCCTGGCGCCGCTGAACTCCTTCATTCTCCCCGGCGGCACGGCACTCGGAGCGCTGCTGCACGTGGCGCGGACCGTCACCCGGCGGGCCGAGCGGTCCGCGTGGGCGGCCGTCGACGCGAACCCGGAGACCACCAACGCTCTACCGGCGAAATACCTCAACCGGCTGTCGGATCTGCTGTTCATCGTCAGCAGGCTCGCGAACCCCGAGGGCGACGTCCTCTGGAAGCCCGGAGCCGGGAAGTCCTGATCAGAGTCGGCGACCGCGGACCGATCGGCCGGACGGTCGTGATTCGACCCAGGACAGGAACGCGGTCAACGCTCCCCCGTCCAATGCGATCTCGTACGAGCTACCGCGGTCCTTGACCGACAGAATGATGATTTCCTCGGACATGATGTCGAACTCGGAGCCCTCCGGGCTGCGACGACCTGCGACCTCGATGCCCTGGCGATCGATGCGCGAATCAGGACCGGGACGCAAACTCGACAGTTTGAAAAAGACGAGGGAACCCTCGCCGTAGCGGATGACGCCGTGGCGCCACCCCGTGTCCCCCGGGGCAGGCGTCACCCGGAGGATCGCCGCGGTACCACCGCGGCGCAGTACTGCAAGCCGATACAAAAAGACCGCGACGAAGGCCGCGAGCAGCACAACCAGAATGATCAACACAGTCATTCCGATTGTCACTGTTCGTCGGCTCCGTCGCGGTCTTTCTCGTGCAGCCTAAGCGCGCTCTACAGCGCGGATCCGACCCTTGGCGACAGCGATCGCCTCGAGATCGTCTCCACTCTCTGCGAGCACGGCCTTGGCCGCTTCCACATCGATGTCCTCGGCCAAGTCGGCTGACTCGGCGAGGATCGTGACTGTCTTCGCGGTCACGGACAGGAACCCGCCGTGCACAGCAGCGACGATACGCTCACCGTCGGCCGTCGTGATCGCAACCACTCCGGCCTCGACCAGCTGTCCGAGAACCGGCTCATGCCCAGGCATGACACCGATCTCGCCCTCGGTCGTCTGTGCGCTGACGAGAGTCGCCGAACCAGACCACAACCGTCGCTCCACGGCGACGAGTTCCACGGTCATCTCAGCCATCGTCGACTACTTCCCGGCGATCTTCTTGGCTGCAGCCTCGACGTCGTCGAGTCCACCACAGCTGTTGAATGCCTGCTCGGGCAGGTGATCGAACTCGCCCTTGCAGATGCGGTCGAACGCCTCGATGGTGTCGCGGAGCGGCACCACGGAGCCGGGCTCACCGGTGAACTTCTCGGCGACGATGAAGTTCTGGCCGAGGAACTTCTGCAGACGGCGGGCACGGCCGACGAGCACCTTGTCCTCTTCCTGCAGCTCGTCCATACCGAGGATGGCGATGATGTCCTGCAGTTCCTTGTACTTCTGCAGGATGCGCTTGACCTCGTTGGCGACCCGGAAGTGCTCGGCACCGACGATGCCGGGCTCCAGGATGCGGGAGGTGGAGGTCAGCGGGTCCACAGCGGGGTAGATACCCATCTGCGAGATCGGACGCGACAGCTCGGTGGTGGCATCGAGGTGCGCGAACGTCGTGGCCGGCGCCGGGTCGGTGTAGTCGTCGGCGGGCACGTAGATCGCCTGCAGCGAGGTGATGGAGCGACCACGCGTCGAGGTGATGCGCTCCTGCAGCTCACCCATCTCGTCAGCCAGGGTCGGCTGGTAACCCACGGCCGAAGGCATACGACCGAGCAGGGTCGACACCTCGGAACCGGCCTGGGTGAAACGGAAGATGTTGTCGATGAACAGCAGCACGTCCTGGCCCTGGACGTCGCGGAAGTACTCCGCCATGGTCAGCGCGGACAGGGCGACGCGCATACGCGTTCCCGGCGGCTCGTCCATCTGGCCGAAGACGAGGGCGGTGTCCTGGAGGACGCCCATCTCTTCCATCTCGAGGTGAAGGTCGGTGCCCTCACGGGTGCGCTCACCGACGCCTGCGAACACCGAGGTTCCGGAGAACTCGCGGGCGATACGGGTGATCATTTCCTGGATCAGAACGGTCTTGCCGACACCGGCACCACCGAACAGACCGATCTTTCCACCCTTGACGTACGGGGTGAGGAGGTCGATGACCTTGATGCCGGTCTCGAGGATCTCCGTCTTGCCCTCGAGCTGGTCGAAGGCCGGTGGCTTGCGGTGGATGCCCCACTGCTCGCCGTCGCGACCCGTGCCGGGAGCGTCGAGGCAGTCGCCCAGTGCGTTGAACACGTGGCCCTTGACGACGTCACCGACGGGAACCGAGATCGGCTTGCCCGTGTCGGACACCGAGGTGCCGCGGATCAGGCCGTCGGTGGGCTGCATCGAGACGGTGCGCACCAGGTTGTCGCCGAGGTGCTGTGCGACCTCGAGGGTCAGCGTCTTGGCGACCGAGGGGAGCGTGATCTCGGCATGCAGGGCGTTGAACAGTTCAGGAATGGCGCCACGCGGGAATTCAACGTCCACGACGGGACCGATGACCCGCACGACGCGGCCGGCGACGGACGAACCCGAGCCTGCCCCGTTGTTTTCGGTTACTGCTGCGGTCATTGCTTAGTCACTTCCTGCGCTCGAGGCAAGCGCATTCGCGCCGCCGACGATCTCGCTGATTTCCTGGGTGATCTGGGCCTGGCGAGCCTGGTTTGCCTGACGGCTCAACGTGTTCACCAGTTCGTTTGCGTTGTCCGTCGCGGCCTTCATGGCGGTACGACGGGCAGCCGACTCCGACGCCGCAGCATCCAGCAGCGAGGAGTAGATGCGGGTGCTGATGTACTTCGGCAGCAGGGCGCCGAGCAACTTGTCGGGTTCCGGCTCGAAGTTGTATCCGGCGACCGGCTCCGAGTCGCTGGACCCGTGACCGTTCGACAGCATGTCTTCGCCGAGTTCGACGCGCTCCTCGGAGACCATCACCTCGAGGGGAGCCATCCGGCGAACCTCGGGAGACTGGGTCAGCATCGACACGAAGCGGGTGTAGACGATGTGCAGCTCGTCGACGCCTTCGATGGTGCCCTCGCCGTTCGGCGCGGGAACCTCCGAGCCGGATCCGGCCATGAACAGGTCGACCAGGTGCCGGCTCGCCTTGGCGGCGTCGGAGTAGCCCGGATCCTGGGAGAACCCGGTCCACGCACCTCCCAAGTCGCGGCCACGGAACGTGTAGTACCCCAGACCCTTGGATCCGAGCACGTAGATGACCGGATCCTTACCCTCGCTGCGCAGCAGCTGGAACAGCTCCTCGGCCTCCTTGAGGACGTTGGAGTTGTAACCGCCGCACATACCGCGGTCGCTGGTGACGACCAGAACCGCGGCCCGCTTGGGATCGGTGCGCTCGTTCAGCAACGGGTGGTCCAGCGAAGCCGACGCGCTCGCCAGCTCCGACAGAACCTTCGTGATCTCTTCGGCGTACGGCTTCGCCGCGGCGACGCGCGACTGTGCCTTCGTGATGCGCGAGGTCGCGATCAGTTCCTGGGCCTTGGTGATCTTCTTGGTCGAGTTGACCGACTTGATGCGAGACCTCAGTTCGAGAATGCTTGCCATCGATCGATCACTCTCCCTTCATGTTTCGCAGCATCATGGGCAGGCCGCTCACTTGCTGACGGTGGTGCGCTTGACGTTGATCTGCTCGTGGCCGACCTCGCCGGCGTCCAGAGCTTCGGCCTCGGCCTCGTTCACGACCCGGCTTCCGTCGGACGCGATGAAGGTTTCCTTGAACTTGTCGGTGGCCTCGACCAGCGCCTTGGCGTTGTCGGCGTCGAGGGCCTTGCCGCCCTTGATGCTCTCGTACACGCCGGAGGCGGTGCGGTGCAGCTCGTCGAGCAGTTCGGCCTCGAAGCGGCGGACGTCGCCGACCGGCACGCTGTCGAAGACACCTTCGCCGGCGAGGTAGATCGACACGATCTGGTCCTCGACGGGGATCGGGCTGTACTGATCCTGCTTGAGCAGCTCCACCAGGCGGGCACCACGCTCGAGCTGTGCCTTCGAGGCGGCGTCCAGGTCGGAGGCGAAGGCGGAGAACGCCTCGAGCTCACGGAACTGAGCCAGCTCCAGGCGCAGCGAACCGGAGACCTTCTTCATGCCCTTGGTCTGCGCGGCGCCACCGACACGGGACACCGAGATGCCGACGTTGATGGCGGGGCGGACACCCTTGTTGAACAGGTCCGACTCGAGGAACACCTGACCGTCGGTGATGGAGATGACGTTGGTCGGGATGTAGGCCGAGACGTCGTTGGCCTTGGTCTCGATGATCGGCAGCGCGGTCAGCGAGCCTCCACCCAGGGCGTCGGACAGCTTGGCCGAACGCTCCAGCAGGCGGGAGTGCAGGTAGAAGACGTCACCGGGGTATGCCTCACGTCCCGGCGGGCGACGCAGCAGCAGCGAGATGGCGCGGTACGCCTCGGCCTGCTTGGTCAGGTCGTCGAACACGACCAGGACGTGCTTACCCTGGTACATCCAGTGCTGGCCGATGGCGGAGCCGGTGTAGGGCGCGAGCCACTTGAAACCGGCGGAGTCGGAGGCCGGGGCGGCGACGATGGTGGTGTACTCCATCGCGCCCTGCTCCTCGAGGGCAGCCTTGACGCCCGCGATGGTGGAGCCCTTCTGGCCGATCGCGACGTAGATGCAGCGAACCTGCTGCTTCTCGTCGCCGGTCTCCCAGTTGGCCTTCTGGTTCAGGATCGCGTCGATGCAGACGGCGGTCTTGCCCGTCTTACGGTCGCCGATGACGAGCTGACGCTGTCCGCGGCCGATCGGGGTCATCGCGTCGATGGCCTTGATGCCGGTCTGCAGCGGCTCCTCGACAGGCTGACGCTCGAGGACCGAGGCAGCCTGCAGTTCGAGGGCGCGGGTCTCGTTGCTCTCGATCTCGCCCAGGCCGTCGATCGGCTGGCCGAGCGGGTTGATGACGCGGCCGAGGAAGGCGTCGCCGACGGGTACCGACAGCACGTCGCCGGTCCGCTTGACTTCCTGGCCTTCCTGGATGTTCTCGTAATCGCCCAGGATGACGGCACCGATCTCGGTGGCATCCAGGTTGAGCGCGACACCCAGAATTCCGCCGGGGAACTCCAGCAGTTCGTTGGCCATCGCCGAAGGCAGGCCACTGACGTGCGCGATGCCGTCGCTGGTGTCGGTCACAAGGCCGACCTCTTCGCGGGAGGCCTCCGGGGAGTAGCTCGCGGTGTAGTTCTCGATCGCACTACGGATCTCGTCGGAGGAGATCGTCAGCTCCGCCATGTTTTTCCTGCTCTCGGTGTCTGGTCTTCGAAAAGATCTGGGGTATGGGGTTCGGTTGCGGACTACTTGAGGGACTTCCGCAACGCTGCGAGACGTCCCGCGCCGCTGCCGTCGATCACCTCGTCGCCCACCCGGACGACCAAGCCGCTGAGGAGCTCAGGATCGACCTCCACGTGAACCGTCACCGGCTTCCCGTAGGTACGGGTGAGGGTGGCGGTCAGCCGATCCGACTGCTCACTGGACAGCGGAGCAGAGCTGCGCACCTTGGCGACAACTGCTTCCCGCTGTGCTGCTGCCAGATTCGACAGTTCGTCGAAGGCGTCCGCGGGTGCGGAGTTCTTCAACCGGCCCACTGCCTGGGTCGCCAGCGCCTCGGCGACAGCGGTGACCTTGCCGTACAGCAGCTTGGAGAGCAGTTCACGCTTCCTCTTCGCCGGCACGGAACGGTCGGACAGTGACTGCTCGAGCTTCGGGTCACCGGCAACGATGCGCCCGAGGCGGAAGAGCTCGTCCTCGACAGCGTCGAGCTGTCCCTGATCGGCCGCTGCCTTCAGCAGCGCTTCCCGACCGACGAGCACCAGCGAGTTGAGCAGGTCGGAGGTGACGGACCAGTCCTGGCCCACCGCCGCCTTCAGGACGGCGAGGGTCTCGGCCGAGACCTTGCCACCGAATACCTGCTCGGCCAGACCTTCGCGAACGTTCCCGGGCGTCGAGGTGTCCGACAGAGCACTCCGGAGAGTGCGCTGCTCGTCCAGGATCTCGACGACCGAGAACAGCTCGGCCCCGATCTGGGCCGCGGCCGCTGTGGCTGCTCCGGCAGAGACGGATCCCAAGGCCGAAGACAACGCAGCACGGGTCTGCGTCAAGGCCTCACGGCTCGCTGCGTACATGGTGCTCACTTCCCTGCTGCGGAATTTGCGCCGATGGTGTCGAGCTCGTTCAGGAAGCGATCGACCGTGCCGGCCCGCTTGACGTCGTCGGCGAGGGACTCACCGATGACCTTCTCAGCGAGGTCGACCGCGGTGCGGCCGAGATCGGCGCGCAGTTCGGCGACGATCTGCTGACGCTGGGCAACCAACTGGTTGTTGCCGGCGGCCACGATGCGGTCGCTTTCTTCCTGAGCCTGTGCCTTCATTTCGGCGATGATCTGCTGCCCCTGGGTGCGCGCGTCCTCACGGATCTGCGCAGCCTCGGTGCGAGCTTCGGCGAGCTGGGCGCGGTACTGCTCGAGCGCCGCCTTCGCTTCGGCCTGGGCCTCTTCGGCCCGCTTGATGCCGCCGTCGATCTGCTCGGTTCGCTCGGCAAGGACCTTCTGGAACATCGGAAGGACGTACTTCCAGAAGACGAAACCAACGATGACCAGGCAGACGATCGACCAAACGATGTCATACGTCGCGGGGAGGAGAGGGTTGTGACTCTCTTCCTCTGCCGCGAGCAATGCGATGTTGGCTGCCATGACGGTCTTAGAAAATGAAGCCGGCGACGAGGCCGATCAGCGCGAGGGCTTCGGTGAAGGCGATACCGAGGAACATCGTGGTACGAACCTGTCCGGCCATCTCGGGCTGGCGAACCATTCCCTCGATCGCCTTGCCGACGACGATGCCCACGCCGATGCCGGGGCCGATCGCGGCGAGACCGTAGCCGATGGCTCCGAAGCCCGTCGAGTTGGTTTCCTGGACAGCTTCCTGAGCGAGGTAGGCGAGGCTCATGGTGTTCCGTTCCCTTTCTGTTGACCTCCGCCGGATTCGGCGGGAGGCTCAGTTCTTGGTGTAGCTGGTCGTGAAAACTTGTGGTGCTAGTGCGAATCCGCGTGCAGCGCCAGATCGATGTACACCGACGTGAGCAGCGCGAAGACGTAGGCCTGCAGGAAGATCACCAGCAGTTCGAAGAAGGTGAATGCAATGCCGGCGGCAAGCGAGGCCACACCGAACACGGCCTGGAAGCCACCGGAGACGAAGAAGAAGTACTGGGTGGCGCTGAAGAACAGCACCAGCAGGATGTGGCCGGCCAGCATGTTGGCCATGAGACGAACCATGAGGGTGAACGGCCGGAGGACGAACGTCGAGATGAACTCGATCGGCACGAGCAGGAAGTGCAGCGGAAGCGGAACACCGGGGACCACGATGCTGCTCTTCACGTACTTGAAGAAGCCGTACTTCTTGATGCCGACGTAGTTGAAGACGATGTACGCCAGGGCGGCGAGCACCAGCGGCATGCCGATTCGCGCGTTCGGCGAGATATTGATGAAGGGGATGATGCTGCCGAGGTTGCTGGCGAGCACCAGGAAGAAGATGGTGGTGATGACCGGCAGGAAGCGCTTGCCCTGCTCCTTGCCGAGAATCTCTTCCGCGATGTTGATCCGGACGAAGTCGAGCGCGATCTCACCGATGTTCTGGACACCGCGCGGAATGATCTTCGGGCTGCGCATCGCGATGACGAAGAAGAGCATCATCAGTCCGGACAGCAGGATGCGAACCAGCATCAGGCGGTCGAGTTCGAACGGAGTCCCTTCGAACAGGACCGCGGGCGGGAAGAAGTCGTTCAGGGAAGGCGCGTGGAATTCTTCTCCAGCAGCCACGTTGATGACGCTCAGCGTTCTCTCCCGTAGTCGGTCCGCAGCCTTCGTTGACTGCGGTTCGATCGGACATTGACGATCAAACAAGTCGACAAGCTCGACTCGCGTATTCGTCAGCTGCTGCGGACTGTTCGAGTCCAGCGTCTGTCGGTGTCGGCGACTCTCGTCGACTCGGCGGCCCTGAAAGTGCGGGCTACCTACAAGCATGCAATACCGGCGAGTAACTTACTCGCACTCTCATTGCTCTCGCTTGACCCAGACCTTAGCAAGTCATCTACGACGTTGTGTAGACGGGGTCCGGGTCGATTCAATTTTACTACATCTCGTAGTACTACTTATCGTCCGATTCCGGCGATCCGGCGTCGTCCGACGGCGTGGGCTCGACGTACGGCGCCTTGGTTCCCAGAACTCCGAACGTCTCCGCTCCCAGCACGATCACGAGCGACAGCACCATGACCAGCACCAATGCTGTCTTGTCGTAGAAGTCGAGCGGTTTGAGGATCGCCAGGACCGTGATCGCGAGGATCATCTTCAACAACCACGTACCGAGCAGTACCGCTCCCGCCGTCAAGGCCGGAAGTTTCGCGGTGAACAGCACACCCAGTGCGGTGCACAGGATGAACCCTCCCCCGACTGCCGCACCGAGAAGAGCGCCGTACAGACCGGGCTTGCCCGCGACGAGAAATGCGATGATCGAGCCGACCACTGCCAGCACGATCAGACCGAGAACTCCGTAGCGGACGGCAGCCCGCAACGACGCGGTGTGATCAGGGGCGGAGGCGGGGGTGAACGTCACGGTCGCCAAGGGTAGTGGATCTTCGCCGGTCCGCCGCAACCCTCCGGTCAGCCGCGACGGTCGTGCTGCTGTCCGCGAATCGACGGGACGGCCGTCACGACCAGCGCGAAGACGAGGCCTCCCGCAACCAGGAGGACGACGACGCGACGGTCGAACAAGGCTGATCCGACCGCGCCGAACGCCAGGACACCGACCCACAAGTAGATGAGCAGCACGACGCGGCGGTGCGAGTGCCCGATCTGCAGCAGCCGGTGGTGCAGGTGCATCTTGTCGGGACTGAACGGGCTCACGCCCGCACGGGTCCGCCGGACGACGGCGAGCAGCAGGTCCAGGATCGGGATGAACATGACGGCACCGACGAGGAGCAGCGGAGAGAGAAGACCGAGCAGGTCGCGGGTGCCGTACGCGGTCAGCGGGATGCGCCCGGACGCGCTGGTGGAGATGGCCGCGAGCATCAGACCGATCAGCATGGAGCCGGAGTCGCCCATGAAGATCTTGGCGGGCTGGAAGTTGTGCGGAAGGAATCCGAGACACGCACCTGCCAGCGCCGCGGCGATCAGCGCGGGCGGATACGCGCTGACGTCGCCGCCCTGATCGTGCAGAAGCCCCACCGAGAACACGCAGATCGCGAGCGAGGAGATCAGACCGAGGCCCGCCGCGAGACCGTCGAGGCCGTCGACGAAGTTCATGGCGTTCACCATCACGACCGCGACACCCACGGTGACGAGACCGGCCTGGAGCTGGTCGAGGATGACGGTGCTGCCGTCCCCGAACGGCATGTAGATGATGAACCAGCTCACACCCATCACGACGAGGATGCCCGCCGCGGTGACCTGCCCGACGAACTTGGTGAGCGCGTCCAGGCCCCATCGGTCGTCGACCACCCCCACCAGCACGATCACGAACCCCGAGACCAGGGCCGCGGGAATGTCGGAGGTGAACTCGAATCCCCTGGTGAGCGCGGGTAGCTGCTGCGCGAACAACAACGCGACGAGCATGCCGAGATACATGCCGACCCCGCCGAGACGGGGCGTCGGGGTGACGTGGACGTCCCGGTCCCGCGGCACGGCGACAGCCCCGAACCGGAGCGCGAACAGCCGCACCGCCCCGGTGGCCAGGTAGGTGACCACCGCAGCGGTGAAGAGGACGAGCAGGAGTTCACGCAGCGGGACACCCGCGCCCCCACCTGCTTGGGCCAGCGCCACGCCAGCCGATTCGGCAGCACTCACTGGGCGGACAGACTCTCCGCCGTCACTCCGAGCACGTCGGCGACATCGCCGGTGGGCACGGCGCCTTCACGCAGGATCCGGGGGGTCGCACCGGTGAGGTCGACGATCGTCGAGGCCTGCCCCTGCTCCGCCCGGCCACCGTCGAGGTACACGCTCGCCGAGCCGCCGAGCTGCTCGCGCGCTTCCTCGACCGTCGTCGCGGGCGGCTGCCCGGAGACGTTCGCGCTCGACACCGCCAGCGGTCCGACTTCACGCAACAGTTCGAGGGCGACGGGGTGCAGCGGCATGCGCAGCATGACCGTGCCCCGGGTGTCGCCGAGGTCCCATGCCAGCGAAGGCGCTTGCTCCACAACGAGACTCAGCCCGCCCGGCCAGAACGCCCGGATGAGGTCGCGCGTCTGCGGACGCACGCTGTACACCAGTCCGTCGATCGTGTTCCACGAGCCGACGAGCACGGGAACCGGCATGTCGCGCCCGCGACCCTTGGCCCGCAGGAGGGCGGCGACGGCCTCGCTGTCGAATGCGTCCGCGCCGATTCCGTACAGCGTGTCCGTGGGAAGCACGACGAGCCGCCCGGCCTTCAGCGCATTCTTGGCCGCACTCATTCCGGCGGAGCGTGAATCGGGAAGGCCACAGTCGTAAACGGTACTCACCCGCCCATTCTTTCACCCTCGGTGACGGCCCCTGCACGCTGCGCCTCGATATCCGTGGCGACGCGCCGGGCGACCACGAAGCGCGGCTTGCCTGCGAGGTCCGGGTGCTCCGCGACTTCGCCGAACACCCGGCGGGACGCGAACAGGGCCGCCACGTCGGCCCCGTTACTGTCGTCGTGTTCGATGCCGACCGCTCCCCCGATCCGCAACCAGCGGGCGACGTTCGAGATCATCGGCTTGATGACGGACAGGCCGTCCGGTCCGGCGAACAGCGCGCTGTGCGGATCGTGGTCGGCCACCTCGGGTTCGAGCTCGACGCCCTCCGGAATGTACGGCGGGTTCGCCACGATCAGGTCGACGCCGCCTTCGAGCCCGGCCAGCAACGTCCGGTCGGTCACGTCGCCCTGGTACAGGCGAATCGGTGCGTCACCTGCCTGTTCGCGGGCGTCGGCGTTACGCCGGGCCCACGCGAGCGCGTGCGGTTCGAGTTCGACGGCGTGCACGACTGCGTCGGGCCGGGCGTTGGCGATCGCGAGCGCCAGCGCACCCGAGCCGGTGCACAGGTCGAGGACCACCGGCGGATGCTGGTCGCAGCTTCCGAGGAAGGCGAGCGCCCACCCGAGCAGCAGTTCCGTCTCGGGACGCGGCACGAAGACCCCGGGACCGACCTCGATGTCGATGTCCCCCATCGCGGCCGTACCGAGGATGTACTGCAACGGAATCCGCTTGGCGCGCTGGTCGACCATCTTCTTGTACGCGTCGATCACCGACTCGTCGACCAGCGGGACGAGGCCGAGCCGGGTCCGCTCCACCCCCAGCAGGTGGGCCGCGAGCAGTTCGGCATCCGCACGGGAGCTACGCACCCCGGCCTCGTCGAGTTGCGCGGTTGCGTCGATCAGGGCCAGGCGAAGAGGAAGGCGACTCACAGGTACAGAGTGCCACGCGGCTCGCCGTCCGGTGGCGGGGTCCCGCTTCGCGGTTACTCCGCGGCGAGCCTCGCCTCGCGGTCGGACTTGCCCAGGGCGTCCAGTAGGGCGTCCAGTTCGCCGTCCAGGACCGCATCCAGGTTGTGGGACTTGAAACCGATCCGGTGATCGGTGATGCGGTTCTCCGGGAAGTTGTACGTGCGGATGCGCTCCGAACGGTCGACGGTGCGCACCTGACTCTGCCTGCCTGCCGACGCCTCCGCATCCGCGGCTTCCTCGGCGGCGGCCTGCAGCCGCGCGGCGAGCACCTGCATGGCGCGGGCCTTGTTCTGCAGCTGTGAGCGCTCGTTCTGGCAGGTCACGACGATTCCGGTGGGCAGGTGCGTGATACGGACCGCGGAGTCGGTGGTGTTGACACCCTGACCGCCCTTGCCCGAGGAGCGGTAGACGTCGATGCGCAGATCGGTTTCGTCGATCTGCACCTCCTCGACCTCTTCCGGTTCCGGGTAGATGAGGACACCGGCGGCGGACGTGTGGACGCGTCCCTGCGATTCCGTGACGGGCACCCGCTGCACGCGGTGGACACCGCCCTCGAACTTCAGTCGTGCCCAGACCCCGTCACGCACATCACCCTTCGACTTGATCGACAGCGTCGCGTCCTTGTATCCACCCAGATCGGACACGGTCGCGTCGAGGATCTCGACACGCCAACCGTGACGCTCGGCGTACCGGACGTACATCCGGGCCAGATCGGAGGCGAACAGCGCGGATTCCTCGCCGCCCTCCCCCGACTTCACCTCGAGCACCACGTCGTCACCGTCGTGCGGGTCGCGGGGGGCCAGAAGATCGGTGAGAGCCTTGTCGAGTTCCAGGACCTGCGCCTCGAGTTCGGGCACCTCGGCGGCGAAGCTGGAGTCGTCGGCAGCGAGTTCGCGCGCGGCATCCAGATCGTCCTGCGCCGACTTGAGCTTGGCATATGTCGCCATGATCGGCGCGAGCTCGGCGAATCGCTTGCCCGCCTTGCGGGCGGCAGAAGCGTCGTTGTGCAGGGCCGGATCCGCCAACTGCTGCTCCAGGCCGGCATGTTCGGCCAGGATGTCGTCGATGGCCGAAGGCTGGGTGGTCCCTGCCATGATTCGCTCCGCTCTGCGTTCTTTCGGGAATAGGCACAAAAAAGCCGACGCCCGGCCTGCAATTATCGCAGGACGGGCGTCGGCGGAACAGCTAGGACTCTGCAGATTCCTTGGCTGCGCCCTTGCCGGCGCGCTTGCCGTAGCGAGCCTCGAAGCGGGCGACACGTCCACCGGTGTCGAGGATCTTCTGCTTGCCGGTGTAGAACGGGTGGCACTGCGAGCAGACCTCGACGTTGATACGCCCGGTCTCCTTGGTGCTGTGGGTCTCGAAGGTGTTTCCGCAACCGCAGACCACGGTGGTGGCCACGTAGTTGGGGTGAATGCCTGACTTCATGGTGTCCCTTTCAATGGTCGCCGGGTCGCCTTCGCCGTTCGAAGACGTGAACCGGAACCGGACTCAGCCGCTCAGTATGCCAGATCGCAGGTTCGCGATCCCAATCGGCATTTGTGCTTGCGGTGTGGTCAACGCGGGTGGTCCGCGTTTTGTTCCACGGTGATTCTGGAGGGGAAAAACAGCGGGGCCCGGCGACCGAAAGTCGCCGGGCCCCGCTTCGGTCGCGATCAGTCGTCGATCGCGCCCGGAGCAGTCTTCGACACCTGCATGAGGAATTCGATGTTGCTCTTGCTCTTCTTGAGGCGGTCGATCAGCAGATCGATGGCCTGGTGCGAGTCGAGACCCGAGAGCACGCGCCGGAGCTTGTGCAGCACCGCCGCCTCGTCCGGGCTGAGCAGCAGCTCGTCCTTACGCGTACCCGAGGGGTTCACGTCCACGGCCGGGAACACACGACGTTCCGCGATCTTGCGGTCGAGCTTCAGCTCGGCGTTACCGGTGCCCTTGAACTCCTCGAAGATCACGGTGTCGCCGGTGGAACCGGTCTCGACCATGGCCGTCGCGATGATCGTGAGCGAACCGCCGTTCTCGATGTTGCGCGCAGCACCGAGGAAACGCTTCGGCGGGTACAGCGCGGTCGAGTCGACACCACCGGAGAGGATGCGTCCCGAGGCCGGCGACGAGTTGTTGTACGCACGGCCGAGGCGGGTGATCGAGTCGAGGAGGACGACGACGTCCTTACCCGCCTCCACCAGGCGCTTCGCACGCTCGATGGCCAGCTCGGCGACCGAGGTGTGGTCTCCCGGCGGACGGTCGAAGGTCGAGGAGATGACCTCGCCCTTCACCGAACGCTGCATGTCGGTGACCTCTTCGGGACGCTCGTCGACCAGCACGACCATGAGGTAGCACTCGGGGTTGTTGGTCGCGATCGCGTTCGCGATGGCCTGCAGAACGCTGGTCTTACCGGCCTTCGGCGGGCTCACGATCAGCGCACGCTGTCCCTTGCCGATCGGCATCACCAGGTCGATGACACGGGTCGTCAAGATGTTCGGCGTCGTCTCCAGACGCAGCCGCTGATTCGGGTACAGCGGGGTGAGCTTGCCGAACTCGGGGCGCTTCTTGGCCGCTTCCACGTCGCCACCGTTGACGGTGTCGATGCGGACCAGCGGGTTGAACTTCTGGCGCTGGTTGCCCTGTTCGCCCTCGCGTCCGACCCGGACTGCGCCGGTGATGGCGTCGCCGCGACGGAGACCGTTCTTGCGGATCAGGTTCATCGACACGTAGACGTCGTTCGGTCCGGCCAGGTAGCCGGAGGTCCGCACGAACGCGTAGTTGTCGAGGACGTCCAGGATGCCGGCGACCGGCTGCAGGACGTCGTCCTCGCGGATCTCGGTCTCGCGGGCGTCGCCGCCGCCGCCTTCGCCGCGGTCGCGTCCACGACGACGTTCGCGGAAGCGACGTCCGCGGCGTCCGCGACCGCCTTCCTCGTCGTCGCCCGGGCGGTTGTCGTTGGTGCGCGGGCCGTTGCTGCCCTGGCCGCGGTCGCCGCGGTCACCGCGGTTGTCGCGATCGCCCCGGTCACCGCGGTCGCCGCGTTCGCCGCGGTCACCACGGGTGTCGCCACGATCACCGCGGTCGCCGGCCCGCTCACGTCGGCTGCGGTCGCCGCCCTGTTCGCCGGAGCCGTCCTGCTTGGCCGGCTTCTCGGCGGAATCCTGACGGTCGTCGGCCTGCTTGCGCTCAGCCTGCTGCGTGTCGGTGGCAGTAGCCGAGGCGGTGTCCTGAGCGTTGCCGCCCTGGTCACCCTGCTCGGGTGCGCCTGCCCGACGCGCGGATCCGCGGCGCTGACGCCCGCGACGGCCGCCCTCGGCGGTGTCGGTGTCGGCGGCTGCGCTGTCGCCCGTCGCGGGTTCGGCCGTCTTGGGCTCGGCGGCCTTCTCGGTGGTCTCCACCTGGGGAGTCACTTCGAGTTCGGTCTGAGCGGACTGTTCGCGCTTTGCGCGGGTCGCCCGGGTCCGGGGAGCGGCTTCGGTCGCGGCAGCGGCCGGGGCGGAAGAACCGCCCTGACGCTCCTTGATCGCGGCGATCAGGTCGCCCTTGCGCATCCCCGAGATGCCCTTGATGCCCAGCTCACCTGCGAGAGTGCGGAGCTCGGTGAGCACCATTCCGGACAGCCCGGCACCCCGGCGCGCCTCGGCGCGCTTGGTGGAGGCCGTCACTGCACCGGTGCCGGGTGCGGTCGATGACGCCTGTGAAGAGTCGCCTGCCTGCGCGCCAACGGTATCCACCGAGGAGGCGCGCACAGGAGCGGCGATGAGGTCCGTATCGGTCACGGAGGTCCTTTCCTTCCCTCACTCGCGCTGCGCAGAGTCGAGGGTTCGTCCCGTAATTCGGTTTCGAATACCGAATTCGGATGTGCCGTACGTAGTTGCATGTGAAGAACTGCCGGCTTGCCCGCCATCACATCACCTTTGAAACAGGCGCGTACTCGCAATCCCTACACGACAGATAGTGCGGAGGATCGTGCCAGGAGCCGTCAACCCCGATTGACCTGGAGTAATTGCCCTGGTGAAGCACCGGCGTCTGATGCGCACGATGTACGGACATTGCCCAGGATAGCTGTGAACGACCGTAGGGGCAAGGAGACGCCCCTACGGCGTGTCAGCTGGTCCGGACGCCGTCCGCCACGTCCAGTTCGAGAACCTGCAACCCCTCGGCCTCGGCCTGCGCCCGAAGATCCACGGGGAAAGGCTCCGTGGTCAATGCGAGGACGGTCGGTCCGGCTCCCGAGACGGTGGCGGCGATACCCGCCTTCCGGAGGACGGCGATCCATCGCGTCGTGAGCGGAAGGGCCGGAGCGCGCTGCGTCTGATGCAGTCGGTCCTCGGTCGCCGCCATCAGAAGGTCGGGACGCTCTGTGAGCGCCACCACAGCGAGGGCGCCGCGGCTGACGTTGAATGCCGCGTCCCGGTGGGGAACCGTCTCGGGCAACAGACCCCGCGTGTGGGCGGTCGACGAGCGCTCCCCCGGCACCAGCGCGACGACGCGGATCGCGGGATGGACCTTCAGCGCGACGGCCGAGTAGATGTCGGTGGCCGCGGGCGCGCCGTCGGTCTGCTCGCCCGCGCAGCTCCACGACACCACGGCGCCGCCGAGCACGCTGGCCGATGCGTTGTCGGGATGCCCTTCGAATTCGGACGACAGCTGGACGAGCTGATCGAGCGACAGCCCGAGTTCGGGGTCGAGCTTGATCGCCAGGCCGTTGGCGGCCGCCAGTCCCCCGACGACGGCGGAGGCCGATGAACCCAGCCCCCGAGAATGGGGTATCGCGTTGCGGCACACCACATCCAGGCCGTCGGCCCACACGCCCGCCGCTTCCAGGCCACGTTCGATGGCCCGGACCACGAGATGGGACGGACCCCACGGCACGTCGTCGGCACCCTCGCCCTCGACCCGGATCTTCAGCCCCGAACCCGTGGTGGTCACGGTGATCTCGTCGTACAGCCCGAGCGCGATGCCCAGCGTGTCGAAGCCCGGGCCGAGGTTGGCGCTCGACGCAGGCACGCGGGCGGTCACGGTGAGGCCCGTGGGGAGGGTCTGTGTCATGGCAGCGGTGTGGTCCTGCGGCGTGGTGGGCGTGGGCGCCACCACTACGCCAGCTCGAGGGCCGACGCGACAGCGACAGGATCGACCGGGATCGGTTGAACCTCAGGCATACCCGCCAGCGCCGTGTCGGGGTCCTTGAGGCCGTTACCGGTGACCGTGCACACGACGGTCAGGCCCGAGTCCAGCCAGCCCTCCTTGCGGGCGGCGAGCAGACCCGCGACGCTCGCGGCCGAGGCGGGCTCGACGAACACCCCTTCTGTCCTGGCGATCAGCCGGTACGCCTCGAGGATCTCGTCGTCGGTCGCGGCCCGGAAGGCGCCGTGCGACTCTTCCTTGGCGGTGACCGCACCGTTCCAGGACGCGGGCGAGCCGATGCGGATCGCGGTGGCGATCGTCTCCGGGTCCTTCACCGGTGCGCCGTGGACGAGCGGTGCGGCACCGGCGGCCTGGACGCCGAGCATGCGGGGCTTCACGCTGGTGAGTCCGTCCGCGTAGTACTCGGAGTACCCGCGCCAGTACGCGGTGATGTTGCCCGCGTTGCCGACCGGGAGCGCGTGCACGTCGGGGGCCTTGCCCAGGGCGTCACAGATCTCGAATGCCGCGGTCTTCTGGCCCTCGATACGGACCGGGTTGACCGAGTTCACGAGCCCGATCGTGGGGAACTCTGCGGTGGTCTTGCGGGCCAGTTCGAGGCAGTCGTCGAAGTTGCCCTGCACCTGGATGATCCGCGCGCCGTGCATGACGGCCTGCGCGAGCTTGCCCATCGCGATCTTGCCCTGCGGCACCAGCACGGCACAGGTCATCTTCGCCTTCGCGGCGTACGCGGCTGCGGAAGCGGATGTGTTACCCGTGGACGCACACAGGACGGCCTGCTGACCGCGGGCCAGCGCGTCGGTGACGGCCATCGTCATTCCGCGGTCCTTGAACGAACCGGTCGGGTTGAGCCCCTCGACCTTCAGGTAGACGTCGCAACCGGTGAGCTCCGAGAGGTGCCCGGCGGGCAGCAGAGGGGTGCCGCCCTCGCGGAGGGTGACCGTCTTCCAGTTCGGTCCGATGGCGAGGCGGTCGCGGTAAGCCTCGATCAGCCCCGGCCAGGGGGTGTGAACGGGGTTACGGGTGCCGGTCATTGTTCGGTGCCTTCCAGTCGCAGCACGCTGGTCACAGCGGTGACGAATTCGAGTTTGCTCAGTGCCTCAACGGTTTCCGACAGAGCAGAATCCGTCGCGACGTGGGTCACGACGACGAGGCGGGCACCGTCGCCGGCGCCTTCCTGCCGCACGGTGGAGATGCTGACGCCGTGCTGCGAGAATTCGGCAGCCACCGCCGACAGGACCCCGGCCTTGTCCGTCACCTGCATGTTGACGTAGTAGCGCGTGGGGATGTCGCCGATCGGCGCGATCTTCAGCTTGGCGTACTTGGACTCGCGGGGTCCGCGGCCGCCGTTCACCTTGTTGCGCGCGGCCATCACCAGGTCGCCCATCACGGCCGATGCGGTGGGGGCGCCGCCTGCGCCCTGGCCGTAGAACATGAGGCGCCCGGCGTTCTCCGCCTCGACGACGACGGCGTTGAACGCACCGTTGACCGAGGCCAGCGGGTGTTCCAGCGGCACGAGCGCCGGGTAGACCCGCGCGGAGATCCGCTCCTTGCCCTCGGGGGTGGTGATCCGCTCGCAGATGGACAGCAGCTTGATCGTGCAGTCGAGTGCGCGAGCCGACGTCAGGTCGGCCGCGGTGATCTTGGAGATCCCCTCGCGGTACACGTCGGCGGCGGTGACCCGGGTGTGGAACGCGATCGACGCGAGAATGGCCGCCTTGGCCGCGGCGTCGTAGCCCTCCACGTCGGCGGTCGGATCGGCCTCGGCGTAACCCAGGCGTCCGGCCTCGGCGAGGGTCGCGGCGTAGTCCGCGCCGGTCTCGTCCATCGCCGACAGGATGAAGTTGGTGGTTCCGTTCACGATTCCGGCGACCTTGTTCACCCGGTCACCGGCGAGGGACTGGATGAGCGGGCGGATCACGGGGATCGCACCGGCCACGGCGGCCTCGAAATAGAGGTCCACGTTGTGCAGTTCCGCCGCCTCGGCCAGTTCACCGGTGTGATCGGCGAGCAGCGCCTTGTTGGCGGTGACGACGGACTTGCCGGAGTTGAGCGCCGAGAGGATCAGCTTGCGGGGCAGGTCCATGCCGCCGATCACCTCGACGACGATGTCGACGTCGTCGCGGGCCACGAGTGACTCCGCGTCGGTGGTCTGCAACTCCTCGGGAATTCCGCGGTCCTTGCCGGGGCGGCGCACGGCCACTCCACGCAGTTCCAGCGGGGCACCGACGCGAGCCTCGAGGTCTTCGCTGTGCTCCCGCAGGATGCGCACCACCTCGCTCCCGACGTTGCCGAGGCCGAGGACGGCCACACCGATAGCGCGATGCGCCGATTCGCTCGTCACTCCTGTACCTCCAAGCTCAGCAGGTCTTCCACGGTTTCCCTCCGGAGGATCACGCGCGACTGTCCGTCGCGCACGGCCACCACGGCAGGGCGGGCGAGCAGGTTGTACCTGCTCGACATCGAATAGCAGTATGCACCGGTGGCCGCGACGGCGAGCAAATCGCCGGCGTCGATGTCCTCGGGCATCCAGGTGTCGCGGATCACGACGTCACCGGACTCGCAGTGCTTGCCGACGACACGGGACACCACCGGCGCCGCGTCGCTGACCCGCGAGACCAGTTTGGCCTCGTACTCCGCCTGGTACAGCGCGGTACGGATGTTGTCGCTCATTCCGCCGTCGACGCTGACGTACCGGCGGGTGAGGTTGGCGCCGACGGTGACGTCCTTGATGGTGCCGACCTCGTACAGCGTCACCGTGCCGGGTCCGGCGATCGCGCGTCCGGGTTCGACGGCCAGCGTCGGCTCCGGCAGACCGGCGAGCGCCGACTCGTTGCGCACGATGTCGCCGAGTTTGGCGGCGAGCTGATCGACCGGCGGCGGGTCGTCGGAGGGGACGTAGGAGATTCCCATGCCACCACCGAGGTCGATGATCGAGATCTGGGCGGTCTTCTCCACACCGAACTCCGCGACGACGTCCCGCAGCAGCCCGATCACGCGGTGCGCGGCCAACTCGAATCCGTCGACGTCGAAGATCTGCGAACCGATGTGGCTGTGGAGTCCCACCAGCCGCAGGTTGCCGGCGGCGAAGACCCGGCGGACCGCGTCGATCGCCTTTCCGCCGGCGAGCGAGAACCCGAACTTCTGGTCCTCGTGGGCAGTGGAGATGAACTCATGGGTGTGCGCCTCGACTCCGACCGTCACGCGGATCAGAACGTCCTGCACCACACCGGCTTCGGCGGCCACCTTGTCGAGGCGGTCGATCTCCGTGGCGGAGTCGAGCACGATGTGCCCGACCCGGGCCGACACGGCGGCGTTCAGCTCGGCGACCGATTTGTTGTTGCCGTGCATGGCAATTCGCTCAGCCGGGAATCCGGCGTGCAGGGCGACCGCCAGTTCGCCGCCCGACGCGACGTCCAGGGACAGGCCCTCGTCGGCGACCCAGCGGGCGATCTCGCCGCACAGGAACGCCTTGGACGCGTAGTGCACCTTGGCGGTGGGCCCGAACGCACGGGCCATGTCGCGGCAGCGGGACCGGAAGTCGTCCTCGTCGACCACGAACAGTGGGGTGCCGTACTTCTCGGCCAGTTCGGTGACCGGGATGCCCGCCAGGCTGACGACCCCGTCTGCGCCGCGGTGGGCGTTGCGGGGCCACACCTCGGGCGAGAGTGCGGCGAATGCGACCGCGTCGGCGGGACGTTCCGGCAGACCGGGTGCGTGCAGCTGTTCGGCGTGCTTGGGACCTGCGGGGTGCGCGTTCACATCTGCTCCGGTGCACTGACGCCGAGCAGGGCCAGTCCGTTGGACAGGACCTGCCGGGACGCGTCACACAACGCCAGTCGCGCGATGTGCAGCGGGCCGACCTCCTCGTCGCCCTGGGGCAGGATCCGGCAGGCGCCGTAGAACCGGTGATAGGCACCGGCCAGCTCCTCGAGGTACCGCGCAATGCGGTGCGGCTCACGCAGATTCGCGGCACTGGTGACGACGCGCGGGTACTCGCCGAGGGTGCGGATCAGATCGCCCTCCTGCTCCGAGACGAGCAGCGAGAAGTCGGGATCCGTGACCGCGATACCGAGGTCGGCGGCGTTACGGGCGATGGCCGACAGGCGGGCGTGCGCGTATTGCACGTAGTACACCGGGTTCTCGTTGCCGGTGCTCGTCCACAGTTCGAGGTCGATGTCGATGCTCGAATCCACCGACGACCGGATCATCGCGTACCGCGACGCGTCGACGCCGATCGCCTCGACGAGGTCGTCGAGGGTGATGACCGTCCCGGCGCGCTTGCTCATCTTCACGGCCACACCGTCGCGGACGAGGTTCACCATCTGGCCGATCAGCACCTCGACGGTGTCGGGGTCGTCGCCGAACGCGGCCGCAGCCGCCTTGAGCCGGCCGATGTACCCGTGGTGGTCGGCACCGAGCATGTAGATGCACAGGTCGAAGCCGCGGGAGCGCTTGTCCTGGAAGTAGGCGATGTCACCGGCGATGTACGCCGCGTTGCCGTCGCTCTTGATGACGACGCGGTCCTTGTCGTCGCCGAAGTCGGTGCTCTTGAGCCACCAGGCGCCGTCCTCCTGGAACAGGTTGCCGGAGTCCTTGAGCGTCTCGACGGCCTTCTCCACCGCACCGGACTCGAACAACGAGTTCTCGTGGAAGTAGACGTCGAAGTCCACGCCGAACTCGTGCAGGGTGCGCTTGATGTGGGCGAACATCAGGTCGACGCCGATGGCGCGGAAGACTTCCTGCTGCTCGCCCGCGGGCAGTTCCAGCACGTCGGGGCGCTGGGACTGGACCTGGGCGGCGATGTCGGCGATGTACGCACCCGCGTAGCCGTCCTCGGGGGCGGGTTCGCCCTTGGCGGCCGCGATCAGCGAGCGGGAGAACCGGTCGATCTGGGCGCCGTGGTCATTGAAGTAGTACTCGCGGGTGACCGCCGCGCCCTGGGTGGACAGGATCCGGCCCAGCGCGTCGCCCACGGCGGCCCAGCGCGTTCCACCGAGGTGGATGGGGCCGGTGGGGTTGGCCGAGACGAACTCGAGGTTGATCTTCTTGCCGTCGAGCGTGTGTCCGGACCCGAAGGCGGCACCCTCCTCGAGGATCTTCGCGACGATCGCGCCCTGCGCGTCGGCGGCCAGGCGGATGTTGAGGAAGCCCGGGCCCGCGATGTCGGCGCTGTCGATGCCCGCGGCCGCGGTCAGCGCCTCGGCGAGCCAGCCGGCCAGCTCACGCGGATTGGTACCGACCTTCTTGGCCACCTGCATCGCGACGTTGGTGGCGTAATCGCCGTGCTCGGGATTGCGCGGACGCTCGACCGTGAGAGTTTCGGGAAGCACGGACACGTCGAGTCCGTGTTCGGCGAGCACTTTCGCGGCGGTTCCGCGGAGCAGTTCGGCAAGGTCAGCTGGAGTCACAGGTATCTATCCTATGGCCAACGCGTCCCGGGCGGTGATCCGCCTTGCCGCGAGTCCCGTCGCGGACCCGGCGACTGCCGGCGAGCGTGGCGGCGGCCACTCTCCCAGGTTGCGCTCAGGGTGGGAAAGTACAGTGGTGTCGCCCTGAGTCCCGGCCCTCAGCTTCCGGTTACCGGGGGTCGAGCGCCCGTAACCCACACACCGAAAGATCACAATCGATGCCAAGCGGTTCGGAAAGTCGCGGTCCCGATAAGAACTCGGGCGCGAAGTCGGCGAAGGCCATCAAGGCCGCCAAGAAGAATAGCGGCGGCGCGAAAGTCAAGGGTGGCGCGTCCGCTCCGCGGAACATCCCCTGGCTGACGATCGGCGCCGGAGCTGCCGTTCTCGCACTCGTGGCGGTCCTCGCGATCAACCTGGTCCCCAAGTACCAGGCCAAGGAAGAAGCCGCGAAGTACGCGCCGAGCGCCGAAAATCCCGACCCGTCGGTCAACATCGACGGCGTCGTCAAGGTCGACTACCCGGCCGGCATCCACATCCAGCCGACGCAGCGCGTCGCGTACGACCAGTCGCCCCCGTTCGGCGGCCCGCACGACGCCATCTGGGCGACGTGCACCGGCACGGTCTACCCGAACGCGATCCGCACCGAGAATGCCGTGCACTCGCTCGAGCACGGCGCCGTGTGGATCGCCTACAACCCGGACGAGCTGTCCGCCGATCAGGTCGAGACGCTGAAGGGCAAGGTGGACGGCGAGACGTACACGCTGATGTCGCCGTTCCCTGGCCTCGACAGCCCGGTCTCGCTGCAGTCGTGGGGCCACCAGCTGAAGCTGGACAGCGTCGACGACGAGCGCATCGACCAGTTCATCACCGCGCTGCGGATCAACAAGAACACCTACCCGGAGGTCGGCGCGAGCTGCTCGTCCATCCCGGGCTCCGGTTTCGATCCGGACAACCCGCCGCCGTTCGACCCGAGTACACCCGGCGCGGACGCGGTGCCGATGGACGGTGGCGGCATCGCCCCGGACCAGTCGGAATCCGGTGGTGCGGGAGCGCAGCTGCCCAGCGGCATGCAGCTCCCGAGCGACCTGCAGTTGCCGTCCGATCTGCAGCAGGCGCCGGCCGAGGGTGGCAATGGCTAGCCCTGCCGAACCCGCAGACGCTCCAGCCCCGTCCCGGCCCAGTCAGCGCACAGCGCTGCTGGTCATCGGGTTGATCGGCGCCATCGCCCTCGGATTCGCGCTCGGGTTCCTCGCCCGGCTTCCGCTCGAGGACAACGGGGCCCCGGTCCCCGAGGCCGGTTCCGTGGATGTCGGATTCGCGCAGGACATGAGCGTGCACCACAGCCAGGCGGTGGAGATGTCGGCGATCGCGCTGGCGGGCGCCACCGACCCGGCGGTGCGCGGCCTCGCGTACGACATCCTCACCACGCAGCAGAATCAGCTCGGGCAGATGCAAGGCTGGCTCGCGATGTGGGATCAGCCGGCGCTGCCGTCCGGCGGCTACATGGGCTGGATGGAAGCCGAGCACTCCGACGGTCACGACCACGGGTCCGCCGACAGCGGGCACATGGGTTCGATGTCGAAGATGCCGGGCATGGCGTCCTCGGAGGACATGGCCGCGCTGCGTCAGGCCACCGGACCGGCCGTCGACGTCCTGTACCTGCAGCTGATGTTGCGCCACCACCAGGGCGGCCTCCCGATGATGGAGTACGCGGCCCAGCACGCGTCGGAGGACGCGGTGCGCTCTCTCGCGCAGACGATGGTGGACACGCAGCAGAGCGAGTCGACGGTGATGACGAACATGCTCACCGCGAAGGGCGCCGCTCCCCTCCCGATGAACTGATCTCCGGCCTCACGACCACGTCCAGTCGCGCACCTCGGGCATGTCCTCGAGGTGCGCGACGACGTATTCGCCGTGCCGTTCGAGTTGCCGGAGGCAGAAGTCGGCCAGTTCGCCGGCACCGGACGGTTCCCTCCGCGTGCGTCGCAGCGCCTCGAGGACCAGGTGATAGCGACTCATCCGGTTGAGCACGACCATGTCGAACGGGGTGGTCGTCGTGCCCTGTTCGCTGAAGCCGCGAACGTGGAACCGGTCCGGGGCGGGACGCCCGTGGATCAGCTCGTGGACGGCGCGCGAGTACCCGTGAAACGCGAACACCACGTCCGTGTCCGCGGTGAACAGGTCCAGGAACATGCGCGCGTCGAATCCGTGCGGATGTTCCGTGGGTGTGAGCAACCCCATGAGGTCGACGACGTTGACCACCCGGGTGACCAGTTCCGGCGTGTGCTCGCGCAGCAACTGCGCCGCGGCGAGGATCTCCTGGGTCGGAACGTCCCCGGCGGCCGCGAGCACGACGTCCGGGTCGGCGCCCGCCGGGGCTTCCGTCCCCGCCCACGCCCACACCGACGCCCCGGCCGCGCAGTGCGCATGCGCCTCCGCGAGGGTCAGGTACTGCAGGTGCGGCTGCTTGTCGACGACGATGAGATTGACGTGGTCGGTGCTGCGGAGGCAGTGGTCGGAGATGGAGAGTAAGGTGTTCGAGTCCGGTGGCAGCCAGATCCGGACGACGTCCGGTGCGAGCGGGATGACGGCGTCGATCATGCCCGGCCCCTGATGACTGAACCCGTTGTGGTCGTTGCGCCAGCAGGTACTGGTCAGCAGGACGTTCAGCGACGCCACCGGCGCCCGCCACGGCAGATCCACCGCATGCTGCAACCACTTCGTGTGCTGGACGAGCATCGACACGCTCACCATCGCGAACGCCTCGTAGCTGGCGAACAGCCCGTGCCGTCCCGACAGCAGATACCCCTCGAGCCACCCCTCGCAGAGGTGCTCGCTGAGCACCTCCATCACCCGGCCGCGGGCCGACAGCCCGTCGTCGTAGTCCGTGACCGGCAGCTGCCAGCAGCGGTCGGTCACCTCGAACACGGCGCCCAACCGGTTGCTGGACGTTTCGTCCGGGCAGAACAACCGGAAGTAGCCGCCGCCGTCGGGCGTGGTGGTGGCGGCGTACAGGTCGCGGAGCAGTTCCCCGAGCACCCGGGTGGTCTCGTGGTGGGTGGTGCCGGGCTTCTCGATCGCAAGCGCGTACTTCTCCAGCGGCGGCACGGGAAGATCCGCACGCAGGCGGCCGCCGTTCGCGTACGGCGACGAACCCATCCGCTTGTCGCCCTGCGGCGCCAGCCGCTCGAGGTCCGGAACGAGTGCGCCGAACGAGTCGAACAGTGCGTCCGGTCCGTACGACCGCATCCACTCCTCGAGCTGACGCAGATGCGCCTCGTCGGTCCGCACCCCCGACAGCGGAACCTGATGGGCCCGGTGCGTGCCCTCGACGAGCACGCCGTCGACGGTCCGCGGACCGGTCCAGCCCTTCGGGGTCCGCAGCACGATCGCCGGCCACTTGGCGGCGCTGCGCCTGCCGGCCCGCGCCTCCCGCTGCAGGTCGGAGATCGCGGTGTGCGCGTCGGTGAGGGCGCGATGCAGCGCCGGGAAGACCTGCCGCGGGTCGTCGCCGGAGACGACGGTCGGCGCCCAGCCCTGACCGCCGAGGAACGCCTCGACGTCCGCGTCGCTGCTGCGGCCGTAGACGGTGGGCCCGGCGATCTTCGCTCCGTTGACGTGCAGGATCGGCAGCACCGCTCCGTCACGTTCCGGATTGAGGAAGGCGGGAAGTTTCCACGAACCGGACAGCGGTCCCGTCTCGGCCTCACCGTCTCCGATCACGCACGCCACCAACAGATTCGGGTGATCGAACGCCGCCCCGGCGGCATGCGCGAGGGCGTAGCCGAGTTCGCCGCCCTCGTGGATGCTGCCCGGTGTCTGCACACTGACGTGACTCGGGATGCCACCGGGCGTCGAGAACTGCCGGCAGAGCCGGTGGATACCCGCGGCGTCGCGGGACACGCCCGGATACACCTCCGAGTACGTCCCCTCCAGGTACGTGGCGGCGACGAGCGCCGGACCACCGTGTCCGGGACCCGTCACGTAGAGACAATCGGTGTCGGTCCGGCGGATGAGGCGGTTCAGCAGGGCGTAGATCATCGACAGACCCGGGCTCGTCCCCCAGTGCCCGAGCAGCCGGGGTTTGATGTGTTCCGGGCGCAGCGGCTCACGCAGAAGCGCGTTGTCCTGCAGGTAGATCTGCGCGACCGTCAGATAGTTGGCCGCCGCCCACCACCGCAGGTCCAGCTCGAGATCGGAATCGGAATAGTGCCCGTCGGAGTCCTGCGACCCCAACTGCCGTCCATCGGTCATTCTCGACGCCTCCCCGGGAGTTCGCGAGCGTCCACGTCCTCCCGACACTAGGCGTGTCCGGGCCGCTACCGGGGCGAGTCCACAAAGTAGGGGGACCGATTTGGTCGATCCCACTACCCATGCGCTACGATTGGCCAGCCCAATCGGCACACCGGTTTTCCGGTGCGCCCCCGTAGCTCAGGGGATAGAGCGTTCGCCTCCGGAGCGAAAGGTCGCAGGTTCGAATCCTGCCGGGGGCACCACGAGAAACTGCGTCGCCTGTCGCGGCGCAGCCTTTCTCTCTGGTGCTACCAGTCTTCCCCGAGTGATCTCCTCGGGCTTTGTCGAGAGCTGCAGCCGCGCCGGCAGATGCCGCGCCCACCGATCGAACGCTGGCCTCCTCCATTGCGGGTTCCGCGGTAAGAACTCTCTGCCGAAGACTCTCTCCGGCAGTGTCGACCAAGGGACACCCCTGTGCAGCAACACCGCTCTCATCCACTCACCCTCGGCGTCGTCGCACGTTCGAGTAAGCCCGACGAACGCCGGCTCCCGATCCATCCGCTCCACTTCGACCGGATCGACCCCGACCTCCGTGGCCGCATCCACCTCGAGTACGGCTACGGCGAGCCCTTCGGTGTCTCCGACGAGCAGCTGGCCCTCTCGGTGGGCGGGCTGCGCACCCGGGAGCAGCTGATCGAGCACTCCGACGTCCTCCTGCTGCCCAAACCTCTCGCGAAGGATCTGGCGGACCTGCGTGACGGCCAGATCCTGTGGGGGTGGCCGCACTGCGTCCAGGACACGGAGCTCACCCAGGTGGCCGTCGATCGCCACCTCACGTTGATCGCGTTCGAGGCCATGAACCACTGGAGCGTCGAGGGGTCGTTCCAGCTCCATGTCTTCCACAAGAACAACGAACTCGCCGGATACAGCTCGGTGCTGCACGCCCTGTCGATCGCGGGTTCGACCGGCGACTACGGCCGCCGCCTGCGCGCCGTGGTACTCGGCTTCGGTGCCACCGCCCGCGGCGCCGTCACCGCGCTGAACGCCCTGGGCATCCACGACGTCCACGTCGTCACGCAACGCGGGGTCACCGCCGTGAGCTCGCCGATCCATTCCGCGGAGATCGTGCAGTTCGATCACGACGACGCCGATCCGCGCCGCAGCCACGTCACCACGGACGAGGGCCGGATGCCGCTCGCCGGGTTCCTCGCCCGGCACGACATCATCGTCAACTGCGTCCTGCAGGACACGGAATCGCCGCTGACGTTCCTGATCGACTCGGACATCGAGACCCTCCTGCCCGGCAGCCTCGTCGTCGACGTGTCCTGCGACGAGGGAATGGGCTTCAGCTGGGCCCGGCCCACGTCGTTCGCCGATCCGACGTTCATGATCAGTGAGAACGTCCGCTACTACGCGGTCGACCACAGCCCGTCCTACCTGTGGAATTCGGCGACCTGGGAGATCAGCGAGGCCCTGCTCCCCCATCTGGGGACGGTCCTCGACGGACCCGCCGCCTGGGACCGCAGCGACACGATCCGGCGGGCCGTCGAGATCCGCGACGGAGTCGTGCAGAACCCCCGGATCCTGTCGTTCCAGCACCGCGCGGCGGACTACCCGCACCCCGTTCTCGCCTGATCGTCGGGACGAACGGGACGCTCGTTCGATCTGACGCGACGAGCGTCCCGTTCGTCCGGGAGGGCGACTGTTCAGGCCGGAGTGCTGCGGCGCATTTCGCGTCGGAGGATTTTCCCACTGGCCGTCTTGGGCAGTTCGTCGACGATCTCGACGCGCCTCGGGGCCTTGTAGCTGGCCAGCCGCTCCCGGCAGTACTCGACGAGGTCGTCCGTCTCGACCGTCTGCCCGGGGCGGAGGCTGACGAACGCGGCGACCGTCTCGCCGCGGTAGCTGTCCGGCTCGCCGACGACCGCGGCCTCCCGGACCGCGGGATGCTGGTACAGGACGTCCTCGACCTCGCGGGGCCAGACCTTGAACCCGGACGCGTTGATCATGTCCTTCTTGCGGTCGACGACGTACACCCAGCCCTGGGCGTCCATGAATCCCACGTCGCCGGTGAGCAGCCGGCCGCCGGGCAGCGACTGCGCCGTGGCGTCCGGTTTGTTCCAGTACGCGGGCACGACCATCGGCCCGTCGACGGCGATCTCCCCGACCTCGAGCGGGCCGAGGTCGTGCCCGTCCTCCCCGACGATCCGGATCACGGCGGAGGGAAGGGGCAGGCCGATCGCCAGCGTGCCCGACGACGGATCGACCGGCGCCTCCAGGTTCGGCGGGACGACGACGCACGGTGCGCTGGTCTCGGTGAGCCCGTAGCCGTTGCGGATGTACTTCCCGGTCAGCTCCCGGAACCGTTCGACGATTGCCGGGGGTAGTGGGGCGCCACCGGACATCACGGCCTCCAGCGAAGCGAAGCGCTCACCGGAGAAGTCGGGGTGGGCCATCAGCGCCATGTAGGCGGTGGACGGGCCGACCATGAACACCGGCCGCTCCCGCTCGAGGGCGTCGAGGACGACCCCTGCCTCGAACCGGTACGCGAGGATCAGCGGCGACGCCAGGTCGATCGCGGTGAGCAACTGGCACACCATGCCCGTGATGTGGAACAGCGGCGCGAGCGCGAAGATCGGCGAACCTGCGGGCTTGCTCTCGTACAGGCGCAGGATCGAACTGTTGACGGTGAGATTCCGGTGGGTGTTGGTCGCTCCCTTGGGGACTCCACTCGTTCCGGACGTGTAGGACACGAGCGCGACGTCGTCCGGGACCAGGCCGGGGTCCGCCACGTCGGCTCCCGCGCGCGCCCGGGCCACCTCGAGCAGGTCCGGCACGCCCTCGGCGCGCACCCGGGTCACGCCCCCGAACACCCGTGGGTCGCCGGACGTCTGGATGTCGAGTTCGCTGGCGGTCATCGCGATCCGCACACCCGCGGCGGACGCCCGCTCCGCCACCCGATCGGCCCACGCGTTCTCGCTGCACACGATCGCGGTGACTCCGGCGTCGGTGAGGATGTGGGAGAGCTCGTCCCGGTACATCGGGTTCAGCGGGACGACGACACCGCCTGCCTTCCATGTGCCGAGCAACGCGAGCAGGAACTGCGGGACGTTCTGCAGGTAGATGGCGAGCCGGTCGCCCTTCCCGAATCCGTTCTCGGTGAGGTAGGCGGCCACACCGTCGCTGAGTTCGTCGACCTCGCGGTAGTCGAGGGTGCCGCCGAGGTACCGGATCGCCGGCCCGTCCGGGGCGGATTCGACCGCGGCCGAGAACATGTCGAGCGCTGTCCGGGCGGGGATCTCCCCCACGGAACGCGTGTTCTCGTCGTACCGTTCCATCCAGGGCCTGTCGTCGTACCAGCTCATCGCCGCCGTGCCGCCTCTCGCTCGTTCCGTATTCCGACTGTGTGACGTGCTGTTCAGCGTGTTCCCGAGATCCCGCCGTCGACGGGGACGACGGTGCCGGTGAGGTAGGCCCCGGCGCGCGAGGAAAGGAAGATCGCGGTGCCCGCGACGTCTTCCGGTGTGCCGACCCGGCCGAGCGGGACCGATCCCTCGACCGCCTCCTTCCGCTCCGGGTCGTCGAGGACGAACGCCATCATCTTGCTCGGAAACGGTCCGGGGGCAATGGCATTGACGGTGATTCGCTCGGCGGCCAGCGTCGCTGCGAGCTTGCGGGTGAGCATGTGGACCGCGGCCTTGCTCGCCCCGTACGAGAAGTTCTCGCTACCCGACACCACGAGTCCGTCGATCGACCCGATGTTGATCACCCGGGCGGGGTCACCGTCCGTCGCCGCGGCCCGCAGACTCGGCAGCAACGCCTGGGTGAGCATGAACACGCCCTTGACGTTGATGTCGAAGATCTTGTCGAAACCGGCGGCGGGGAAATCGTCGACCGGCGCACCCCACGTCGCTCCGGCGTTGTTCACCAGGACGTCCAGTCGGGGCGACAACTCGGCGACCCGCGCGACGAGCCCCTCGATCCCCTCCTCGGTGGACAGGTCGGCGGGGTGTGCGTGACACGTCCCCGGCCCGGCGGCGGACAGTTCGGCCGCGGCCTTCTCGCACGCCTCGGCCTTGCGGGCGGAGATGATCACGGTCGCTCCGGCCAGGGTGAATCCTTGCGCGATCATCCGGCCGATACCCCGCGAACCTCCGGTGACCACCACGGTTTTGCCTGCGACGTCGAACAGCGAACCTATGTCCATGTGCGTTCCCTTCAGGGTTGGAAGACGAGGCGGCCGACGGTGCTGCCGTCACCGAGCCGGCCGATGCCGTCGGCGACGTCAGCGAGCGAGAGCCGCTCGCTGATGAGCGGCGTGATCGCACCGGAGTCGGCGAGACGGGTCAGTTCCTCGTGGCAGTCGGCGATCGCCTGCTGGTTGTACTGCTTGTACAGGCCCCAGTGCAGGCCGATGATCGAGTAGTTCTTGATCAGGGCGTGATTGAGGCCGGGTGTCGGGATGGTGCCGCCGGCGAAACCGATGATCAGGATCCGGCCTTCGAACGCGATGCACTTGGTGGACTTCGCGTAGGCGTCGCCGCCGACCGGGTCGTAGACAACGTCCGCGCCGCGTCCGCCGGTGAATTCCTTGACCAGCGGAACGAAATCGTCGGTGTGCCGGTCGATCACCAGATCCGCCCCCAGCCGGCGGCAGTACTCGACCTTGTCGGCGCCGCCGACGACGCCGATCACCTTCGCTCCCGCGGCTTTGCCCAATTGCACTGCGGCGCTGCCCACTCCGCCCGCGGCGGCGTGGACGAGCAGCGTCTCGCCCGGCTTCAGCTGGGTGCGCCGGTGCAGGGCGAACCAGCTCGTCTGGTAGCCGATGCTCAACGCCGACGCCTCGGCGTCGTCGAGCGCGGACGGTGCGGCGAACGTGTTGGCCTCGTCCATCACGGCCAGCTGGGCGAATCCGCCGCCGGGCAGGTTGGGGTTGCCGATCACCCGGTCGCCGACGGCGAAGCGGGTCACGCCGTCACCGACCGCCAGCACCTCACCGCACAGCTCGACTCCGGGTGTGAACGGCAGCGGCGGCTTGATCTGGTATTCGCCCCGGCACAGCAGCACGTCGGGGAAGTTCGCCGGTGCGGCGAGAACCTTCACCAGCACCTGGCCGGGGCCTGCAGTCGGGTCCGGGACTTCCTCGAGTTGCAGCGCGGTGCGCGGCTCGCCGAGTTCGTGGACACGCCATGCCTTCATGGATTGTTTCCTGACTGTCGATGATGGAGCTCGGGTTACGCGGGCAGGTCGATCAGGTCGGCGAGGTGCGCGCGGTGACGGTAGGCGGTGCCGAACGCGAGCTGATCGCTCTTCGCCCTCTTCAAATACAGGTGCGCGGGGTATTCCCAGGTCATTCCGATGCCGCCGTGCAGCTGGACGCACTCCTCGGCGGCGTGGACGGCGACGTCGCTGCAGTACGCCTGCGCGACGGCGGCCGCGACCTCGGCGTCCGCGTCGCCCCGGGCGGCGGTGTCCGCGGCGTAGCGGGCAGCGGCGGCCGCGGAGGTGACCTCGAGCCACAGGTCGGCGAGGCGGTGCTTGATCGCCTGGAACGACCCGACGGCGCGGCCGAACTGGGTTCGCTCCTTGACGTACGCCAGGGTGGTCTCGAAGCACCACTGCGCAAGCCCGAGCTGCTCGGAGGCGAGCAGTGCGGCGCCGACGACGAGGGCCTCCCGGACCGCCGCCGCGGCGTTGCCGTCATCGATGCGGGTGGATGCGGCGCCGTCGAACGCGACATCCGACAGTGGCCGGGTCATGTCGAGCGCGAGCACGGGCGTGACCGAGACGCCGGCGGTGCCGGCGGGCACCGTGTGCAGTTCGAGTCCGCCCGGACCCAGGGCGGGCACGATCAGGATGTCGGCCTCCGAGACGCCCGCGACGCTGGTCACGGTGCCGGTCAGGGCGTCGCCCTCTCGGCGCACGGTCGGGGTGAACCGCCCCGGTGCGGTCGCGAGCCCGACCGTGAGCGCACCGGTGGTCGTCCCGTCGGCGAGTGCGCCGACCGTTCGCGTGTCCCCCGCCTTCAGCAGCGCGACCGTCGCGAGTACGGCACTGGAAAGGTACGGGACGGGCGCGACGGCACGTCCGATCTCCTCCATGACCACCGCGGCCTCGCGTGCGCCGGCTCCGGCGCCACCCAGGTCCTCGGGAACGAGCAGGCCCGCCAGTCCGAGTTCGACGGCGAGGGATTTCCATACTCCGGAGAAGTCGGCGGGTGCCCGGTCGTACGCCCCGACCACCAGTTCCGGTGGGCAGCGGTCGGCGAGGAGGCGGCGGACGGAGTCGCGCAGGGCGTCTTCCGTGTCGGAGTACAGCAGATCTGCGGTGCTCATCGGGGCAGGTCCTTCCAGGCGATATCCTTGTCGACGCGGTGCTCCGGCGGGAGCCCGAGGACGCGTTCTGCGATGACGTTGCGCAGGATCTCGGACGTGCCGCCCTCGATCGAATTGCCTTTCGCGCGCAGGTACCGGTAGCCGGGTTCACGGCCGGTGAAGTCGACTTTGTCGGGGCGGCGCATCGTCCAGTCGTCGTACCGCAGCCCGGCCTCGCCGTGGAGTTCGATGTCGAAACCCGAGATGGTCTGCGCGAGCCGGGCAAAGGCCAGCTTCAGGCCGGACCCCTCCGGGCCGGGTTGCCCGGCCTCGAGTTGCTGCCGCAGGCGTTCCCCGGTCAGCCGGGCGACCTCCGCTTCGACCCACAGCCGCAGCAGTTCGTCGTGCATCGCCGGGTCGCGGAGTTCGGGTTGCTCCCGCCAGGCCTGTGCGACCGGTCCGATCATGCCGCTCTCGCGGGCGGCCGCGGAACCACCGATCGCGACGCGCTCGTTGTTGAGGGTCGCGGTGGCCACCCGCCAGCCCTGTCCCTCGTCGCCGAGCCGATCGGAATCGGGAATGCGGACGTCGGTGAGGAACACTTCGTTGAACTCGGCTTCACCGGTGATCTGCCGCAACGGCCGGACGTCGATACCCGGATCGCTCATGTCGCACAGGAAGTAGGTGAGCCCGGCGTGCTTGGGCACCGTCGGATCCGTCCGGGCCACGAGGATCGCCATCTGCGCGTTCTGCGCCCCCGACGTCCACACCTTCTGCCCGTTGACCCGCCAGCCGTCACCCTCACGGACGGCTCGCGTCGCGACCGCGGCCAGGTCGGAGCCCGCCCCCGGTTCGCTGAACAACTGGCAGTAGATGTGCTCGCTGGTGAAGATCGGCCGAAGGTACTTCTGCTGTTGTTCCTCGGTGCCGAACGCGGCGATGGTCGGAGCGGCCATGCCCAATCCGATTCCGTTGCGGCCCTTCGCCGGACCGGGCGCTCCGGCGGCCGCGAGTTCGGCGTCGACCTGCGCCTGGAAGCTCTGCGGCAGACCGAGTCCGCCGCGTCCCGGCGGGAAGTGGACCCACGCGAGGCCGGCGTCGAATCGGGCTCCGAGGAATCCGGCCGGATCCGACAGGTCGTTCTGTTCGACGAGAGTCGCGACGCGGCCACTGAGGTCGCGTGCGATCGCCTGTTCGTCAGTGGTCATGTTCCTCAGTCCTTCGGTCCGCCGGCCACGTAGATCACTTGTCCGGACACGAATCCGGCACCCTCACTCGCCAGGAACGACGCAGTGTTGGCGATGTCCTCGGGCTGTCCGACGCGGTTCACGGGGATCTGCGACGCCGCCGCCTTCTTGAAGTCCTCGAAGCCGACACCCACCCGCTCGGCGGTGGCAGCGGTCATCTCGGTTTCGATGAAGCCGGGCGCAATCGCGTTCGCGGTGACCCCGAACTTGCCCAGTTCGATGGCGAGCGTCTTGGTGAAGCCCTGCATGCCAGCCTTGGCGGCGGAGTAGTTGACCTGCCCGCGGTTGCCGAGCGCGGACGTGCTCGACAGGTTCACGATGCGGCCGAACCCCGCGTCGACCATGTGCTGCTGCACGGCCCGCGACATCAGGAACGCACCGCGCAGGTGCACGTTCATCACGGCGTCCCAGTCGTCGACGGTCATCTTGAACAGCAGGTTGTCGCGGGTGATCCCGGCGTTGTTGATCAGGATCGTCGGGGCACCGAGTTCGGTCGCCACCCGCTCGACCGCCGCCGCGACCGACGCCTCGTCGGCGACGTTCGCGCCCACGGCGAGTGCCCGGCCTCCGGTGGACTCGATCGCGTCGACGGTTGCCGCGCAGGCGGACTCGTCGAGGTCGAGCACGGCCACCCCGTACCCGTCGCTCGCCAGTTTCTTCGCCACCGCGGCACCGATGCCCCGTGCCCCGCCGGTGACGATTGCCGTTCTCTTCATGAAGTTCTCCATCGTCGTGTGATCAGATTCCGGCCCGGGCGGCGATGTCGCACGCCTTGGCCACGAGGTCGTCGATGCGCTCGACGGTCGGGGTGCCCGCGGCCGCCTTGTTCTGCGGTTCGTCCCGCGCGCGGCGCATGACGCCCTCGGCGATGACCGCGACCTTCCACAGGCCGAGGACGTGCCAGAACGCCAGGGCCTCCGGGTCGCGTCCGGTCTCGTCGAGGTACACCCCGGCGATCTCCACCCGATCCGGGAAACCGTCGAGGGTGGACGCGGGGAAGTCGCCGCCGGTGGTCTCGCCCGGCTCCGGCCAGTACGCGAGCAGGCTGCCGACGTCGGCGAGCGGGTCGCCGAGGGTGCACAACTCCCAGTCCAGCGCCGCGGTCACCTCCCCGGTCCGGTGGGACGTGATGACGTTGCGCAGGTGGAAGTCGCCATGCACCAGTGTCAGTTCCCGCTGCTCCGGTACCGAATCGGTGAGCCGTCGCGTCAGGTCGTCGAGGGCGGGCAGCTCGCGGGTCTTCGACTTCTCCCACTGCCCCGACCACCGCTTGAGCTGACGCTGCGCGTACGGCTTGTGGCTGGCCAGGTCGGTCAGCCCGGTCCGGTCGAGGTCCACCGCGTGGATCTTCGCGAGCGTCCGCGGCAGCGACAGACCGATCACCCGGCGACGTTCCGGCGTCAGGGACTCCGCGATCGACATTCGATCGACGACCTGTCCGTCGACGAATTCCATCAGCAGCAGCGGTACCTCGGTCACCTCCGGGTCGTCGGTGAGCCCGAACACCCGCGGGGTGGGCACTGCGGTGTCCTCGAGAGCGGAGAGGATCCGCGCCTCCCGGGCGACGTCGTGGGCCGACGCCAGCAGGTGTCCGAGAGGCGGGCGCCGGAGCACCCATCTGCCACCTGCCTCGTCCCGGACGAGGTAGGTGAGGTTCGACTGTCCGAGGCCGATCCGGTCGAAGGTCAGCGGTCCGGCACTGTCGATGCCGAGCGTGCCGAACCAGCGGCTCACGGCCTCGATGTCGATGCCGACGACGTCCACGCTAGACACCGAGCTGGGCCCCCTGCCGGAACGGGAGGGCGTCGCCGAGCAGTTGACCGCCGTCGATCACCATGGTTTCGCCGGTGATCCAGCTCGCGGCATCGGAGACGAGGAACGCGACCGCGGACGCGATGTCCTCGGGTTCACCGATCCGTCCCAGGGCCGCGGACGCCGACACGGCCTGCTCGTGTTCCTTCCACAGTGCCTCGGCCAGCTTGGTCCGCACCACACCCGGGGCGACGGCGTTGACCCGCACCTTCGGTGAGAGTTCCAGTGCCAGTTGCTTGGTGACGTGAATCAGCGCGGACTTGGACGCGTTGTACAGGCCGATGTTCGCCTCGAAGGCCATGCCGCCGATGGAGGCGGTGTTGACCACGGCGCCGCCGTGCTCGCCCATCCACGCCTTCGTGACGAGCCCGGTCCACAGCACCGGCGCCCAGAGATTCACGTCGAAGGTCTTGGCGAATCGTGCGTGGTCCTGGTCGATGATCGGCCCGTACGAAGGGTTCGTTCCCGCATTGTTGACCAGGATGTCCAGGCTGCCGAAGCGGTCGAGGGTGACGTCGACGCAGCGCCGGGCGGCCTCTTCGTCGACGGCGTGGGCGGCAATTCCGATCGCGGTGCCCCCGACCTCGGCCGCGGCGGCGTCGGCCGATTCCTGGGACCGTGAGGTGAGCACCACGTTGCCGCCAACGGCCGCGATGGCCTTGGCGACGGCCAGACCGATGCCCCGCGAGGCGCCGGTGACGATCGCGGTGCGTCCGCTGAGGTCGAGTCCGGCCATGTCAGCTCACCGCAACCTTGTGTCCGTTGGTGGAGGCGTTGACGGCGGTGTCGCGGTAGGGCCGGAGTTCCTGCCGCGCGATGGCGCGCTTGTGGACCTCGTCGGGACCATCCGCCAGGCGCAGCGTGCGCAGGTGCGCCCAGGCCATGGCGAGCGGGAAGTCGTCGGTCACACCGGCCCCACCGTGCACCTGAATCGCCCGATCCACAATCTTCAACGCAATATTCGGAGCCGCCACCTTGATCGCCGCGATCTCCGTCCGCGCCTCCTTGTTCCCCACCGTATCCATCAGATACGCCGCCTTCAGCGTCAACAACCGAATCATCTCGATCTCGATCCGCGCCTCCGCAATCCAATCCTGAACATTCGCATTCTCACTGACCGGCTTACCGAACGTCACCCGCGACGACGCCCGACGACACATCAACTCCAACGCCCGCTCCGCCATCCCGATCGCCCGCATGCAATGGTGAATCCGACCCGGACCCAACCGCGCCTGCGAAATCGCGAAACCCTCCCCCTCGCCCTTCAGCACATCCTTGGCCGGCACCCGAACATCGGCGAAATCGATCTCCGCATGCCCCTCCCGATCCTGATACCCGAACACCGGCAACCCCCGCATCACCGTCACCCCCGGCGCATCGATCGGCACCACCATCATCGACTGCTGCCGATGCGGCGCCGCCGACGGATCCGTCTTCCCCATCACGATCAACACCCGGCAATTCCGGTGCAACGCATTCGACGCAAACCACTTCCGCCCGTTCAGCACATACTCGTCACCGTCCCGGACCATCGACAACTCCACATTCGTCGCATCCGAACTCGCCACCGCCGGCTCCGTCATCGCGAACGCCGACGCCATCGTCCCCTCCAGCAACGGCGTCAGATACTTCTCCTTGTGCTCCGCCGTACCGAACAACTCGAGCACCTCCATGTTGCCCGTATCCGGCGCATTACAATTGCACGCCTCCGACGCAATATGACTGCGCCCCATGATCTCCGCCAACGGCGCATACTCGAGATTCGTCAACCCCGCACCCGTCCCCGGATGCGGATGAAACAGATTCCACAACCCCCGACGCCGCGCCTCAACCTTCAACTCCTCCAACACCGGCGGCTGGAAATGCGGATCCCCCGACTCCCGCATCTGCTCCTCGTACACCGCCTCCGCCGGATACACATGCGAATCCATGAACTCCAGCAGATCGGTCTGCAACTGCTGGGCGCGATCCGAGATGTCAAACAGGGACATGGGAACTCCTGACGGGTAGTGAGGGAAACGTGGGTGTGCGCTTGTCGAGGTGACTCTGTACGCCCTCGACGAGATCGGCCCCGCGGAACGCCTGCAACATCAGGCCTTCCGCGCGGGCCACGGACTCGGCGTAGGTGCCGTCCGCATCGTTCTGTAATTGGTCCTTGATGACGGCCATCGACGTCGGGGAGCAGTGCGTCGACAGCCCCTCGGCATAGGCGACCGCGGCGTCGACGACCACCCCGTCCGGCACGAGGTGGTCGACGAGTCCGATGCGCAGTGCCTCCTCGGCGTCCACCATGCGGCTCGACAGCAACAGGTCGGTGGCGCGGCTGCGTCCCACGAGCCGGGGCAGCAGCCAGGAGATGCCGTATTCGGCGATCAGTCCCCGCTTGGCGAAGGCGGTCGTGAACCGGGCGGACGCCGAGGCGAACCGGACGTCGCAGTAGAGGGCTTCCACCATTCCGAGACCGGCGGCGACCCCGTTGATCGCCCCGATCAGCGGCTTGCGCAGTGTCGCGGGAAGGTCGCGGGGGCGCGGCCGGAGGAGGTCTTCTTCGGAGACGTCACCGACGGCCTGCAGGCGTCCGAGGTCGGCGCCTGCGCAGAACCCGCGCCCGGCGCCGGTCACGACGATCGCGCGTACGCCGGGGTCGTCCTCGGCGTCGCTCAGCAGCGTGAAGTAGCGGTCCTCGAGGTCGTCGGTCCAGGCGTTCAGCTTGTCCGGCCGGTTGAACGTGAGCACCAGGACCGGTCCACGCCGCTCGGCGAGGACCAGGTCTGCGTGCTCGGGTGTCATGCGTGCTCCAGCAGCGAACTCTGGTAGCGGCGCATCCCGCGCAGCCAGCGGTCGTAGTCGGACCCCTTCTGCCGGTACATGGTGAGGACGCTCTCGTGGGGCAGGATCAGGAACGTCTCCCGGTCCACGGCGTCGAGCACGATGTCGGCGACCTGCTCGGGCTGCAACACGTCGCCTGCCGAGACGACGGCGCGGGTGGCCGCGATGCCGAGTGGATCACCCGAGTTCTCACCCGAGCGCATCAACTTCGTCTCGACTCCCATCGGACAGAGGCAGCTGACCCGGACTCCGTTGTCCCCGTAAGTGACCGACAGCCATTCGGAGAACGCGACAGCCGCATGCTTGGTGACCGCATAGGTGGCCGAGCCGATCTGAGTGAGGAGCCCGGCCGCGGACGCGGTCGACACGAAGTACCCCTCGCCCCGCTCGATCCACTTCGGCACGAGTTGCCGGGCGGCGCGGATGTGGGCGCGGACGTTGACGTCGATCGCGAGATCCCAGCCGGCGTCGTCGGCGTCGAGACCGGGTGCCCCCGCGATGCCGGCGTTGGCGAAGTAGAGATCGACCGGGCCGAACTCGGTCTCGGCGCGCTCGATGATGCGCCGGATCTGATCGGCGTCCGCGACGTCGGCACCCTCGGCGACGGCCGATCCGGGGTGGCGTGCGTTGATTCCGTCCGCAACCGCGGCGGCGGCGTTCGGATCGAGATCGGCGACCAGCACCTTGGCGCCCTGGTCGGCGAGACGGTCTGCGATCGCCCCGCCGATACCGCCTCCACCGCCGGTCACGATGGCGACCTTCTGTGCAACCTTCACGAGGTGTCCTCTCCTTCGCCGTGCGTTGTGACTCGCGTCTCTCTTTTGTATAGTTGAATCCGTCGTCAAGTTCAAGTGTCGGATTTCGACGAACACCTCGAAGTTCGATGCAGCCAACGTGACACATCCAGGCCCTGCACCACCCGGAATTGAGGGAGACAGATGACCGACACCACCGCACTGCCCGTTCGCCCCGCGAGCTTCGACGAGCTCACGGCGCTGATCGGCAAGGAGCTGGGCCCCACCGACTGGCACGACGTCACCCAGGAACGCGTCAACGCCTTCGCCGACGCGACCGGCGACCACCAGTGGATTCACATCGATCCCGAGCGCGCCGCCGCCAGCCCACTCGGCGGCACCATCGCGCACGGGCTGTACAGCCTGTCCCTCGGACCGGCGCTGTCGGCGACCCTGCTGCGGTTCGACGGTTTCGCCCACAGCCTGAACTACGGCTACAACAAGGTCCGTTTCCCCGCGCCGGTACCGGTGGGTTCACGCATCCGGATGCGCGCCACCGTGCAGTCCGCGGAACAGGTCGGGGGCGGCATCCAGGTGACGATGAGCCAGGTCGTCGAGCGCGAGGGCTCCGACAAGCCGGTGGTCGTGTCCGAGTCCGTCGCCCGCGTCGTCGAGGCCGGATAATCCTGCTACCGCGTCGGAGGTTGACGACATGGCAAATGTGATCGATCCGGTGTCCCGCCACGCGGACGCCACTCCCGGCAACATCGCACTACGGGGCGCGGACAGCACCCTGACCTACGGACAGTTGCGCGACGCGAGCACCCGGTATGCGGGCGCACTCACCCGAGCGGGCCTGTCCCCCGGCAGCAGAGTCCTCCTGGCCGCACCCTCCGTGCCCGAATTCGTGGTGGCGTATCTGGGAATTCAGGCGGCGGGGTGCGTCGTCGTCCCGGTGAACACGATGTCCACCCGGCCCGAGACCGAGTACGTCCTCGCCGACGCCGGCGCCGCGCTCGCCATCGTGTGGCACGAACTCGAGCCCGCGATCGGCGACGCCGCGTCGGCGTTGGACATCCCCGCCTGGACGCTCGCACCCGACGCCGCCACACCGGACGCCGAGCCGGTTCCCGTCGTCGAGCGGAGCCGCGACGACACCGCCGCCATCCTCTACACGTCGGGCACCACCGGGCGGCCGAAGGGCGCGGAGCTGACGGTCGGGAACCTGTTGTCCGGCGGTGAGATCGGCGCCGAATGCAGTCGCGGTTCCGGCGACGACCGGACGGGCACCGGGCTTCCCCTTTTCCACGTCTTCGGCCAGGCCTCGGTCATGATGGCGACGTTCACGGGCGGCGGGTCGCTGTCGCTGCTGGCGAGGTTCGACCCGGCCGCGATGCTCGCCCTCCTGCGACGCGACCGGCTCACGATCATGGCCGGGGTGCCGACGATGTGGAACGCGATGCTCCACGCCGCGGACGGCGCCGACTCGCAGGACTTCACGCAACTCCGCATCGCCATCTCCGGGGGCGCGTCGCTGCCGGGCGAAGTGGCCCGCGAATTCGAGTCCCGCTTCGGGTGCACCATCCTCGAGGGATACGGGCTCACCGAGACCACCGCGTTCGGCACGTTCAACGACATCGACCGCGGCGGCAAGATCGGCTACACCGGACGCGCGGTGCCCCGGCTGGAGGTCGAGGTGCGGGACCACGACGACACCGCCTGCCCTCCCGGCACCGTCGGTGAGGTGTTCGTGAAGGGGGCGACCGTGATGAAGGGCTACTGGAACCGGCCGTCCGACACCGCAGCCGTCCTGGACTCGGACGGCTGGCTGCGCACGGGGGATCTGGGCGAGATCGATGCGGACGGGGATCTGCGCATCGTCGACCGGGTGAAGGACCTCATCATCCGCGGCGGCTACAACGTGTACCCGAGCGAAGTCGAGGAGGTGCTGTACACACACCCCGACATCCTCGAGGCCGCCGTCGTGGGTGTTCCCGACGATCACTACGGCGAGGAGGTGGCCGCGGTCGTGGCCACCGTCCCCGGTTCCGGCCTGGACGGCGGCGAACTGACCAGCTGGGCGCGAGAGCGACTGTCCGCATACAAGATTCCCCGGATCGTCGCGATCGTCGATTCCCTCCCGAAGGGGTCGACCGGAAAGATCCTCAAGCGGTCGATCGACCGGACCGCACTGAAGAACGACGCACTGACCGCAGAAGTACCCGAAAGGTGAACACCGTGACATCCGTGAACAGGCAGGTCCGACTGGCGAAGCGCCCGGTCGGCCGTCCCGACGACTCCACCTGGGAGATCACATCGGAACCGATTCCCGAACCCGCGGACGGCGAATTCACCGTGAAGGTGGACTACGTGTCGCTCGACCCCGCGATGCGCGGGTGGCTGGACGACGTGAAGTCGTACGTGCCGCCGGTGGCGATCGGTGAGGTGATGCGCACCCACGCCGTCGGCCGGGTGGTGGCGTCGAAGAACGCGAAGTTCCCGGAGGGACAGCTCGTCTCCGGGCAGTTCGGTGTGCAGGAGTTCGCGCTCTCCGACGGCCGCGGCGCTCTCGCCGTCGACGAGTCGCTCGCCCCGGCACCGACGTGGCTGGGCGCGCTCGGTTTCCCCGGCATGACCGCCTATTTCGGCCTCACCGATGTCGGCAAGCTGGAGAAGGGCGACACCGTGCTCATCTCGGGGGCGGCCGGAGCGGTCGGGAGTATCGCCGGGCAGATCGCCAAGCTGAAGGGCGCCACCGTGATCGGCATCGCCGGCGGCCCGGAGAAGTGTGCGTGGCTGACCGAGGATCTGGGTTTCGACGCGGCGATCGACTACAAATCCGAATCGGTCGGGAAGGCGCTGCGCGCCGCGGCCCCGGACGGAATCGACATCTATTTCGACAACGTCGGCGGCGAGATCCTCGACGCCGCACTGGCCCGGCTCCGCAAGAACGCCCGGGTCGCGCTGTGCGGTGCGATCTCCGGATACAACGCCACCGACCCGCAGCCCGGCCCGTCCCGGTACCTGTCGCTGCTGGTCAACCGGGCGTCGATGACCGGGTTCATCGTGTTCGACTACCTCGACCGGTTCCCCGAGGGGATGGAGGCGATGTCGGAGTGGATCCGCGCCGGGGAGATCGTGACCCGCGAGCAGGTCGAGACCGGCGGCGTCGAGGCCTTCGGCCGCACACTCAATCTGCTGTTCGACGGCGCCAACACCGGCAAGCTCGTGCTGGAGATCGGCGACCACTGACAGCACACCCGCCCGGAGGGCTCGCCGCGGCCGTCACCGTACTACGGTGGCGGCCGTACCCGTGCGACGACGAGATGACGAGGTAGGCATGCGCGCGATCACCATTTCACGCTTCGGCGCGGTAGACGTCCTCGAGGCGGCCGACCTCGCCGTTCCGGAGCCGGGGCCCGGCCAGGTGAGTATCGATGTGTCGCACGCGGCGGTCGGGTTGGCGGACGTCCTCATGCGGCGTGGTGAATTCGGCGGGACACCACCGATCGTGCCCGGCCTCGAGGTGGCGGGAACGGTGCGGGAAGTCGGTGCCGGCGTGCATCATCTGCGGGTCGGCCAGCCCGTCGTGACGCTCTCTCGCCCCACCGCGGGCGGCTATGCCGAAGTGTCGGTGGCCGATGCGGCCATCACGATCCCGCTGGATTCCGTCGACCCTCGCCTCGATGCCGCCGAGGCGGTGGCGGTGGTCCCGAACACGACCACGGCGCTGCTGTCACTGGAACTCGTGGGCAATGTCGGTCCGGGAAGCCAGGTGCTGATCCACGGCGCCGCAGGTGCCCTCTCGGGCATCACCGCACAGGTGGCCCGTCGGCTCGGCGCCGCGCAGGTGCTGGGCACGGTCCGGTCCTCCCGGCGTGCGGCGGAGGCCGAGCGGTACGGATACGACCTGGTGGTGTCGAGCAACGGATTTCCCAGCGCCCTGTCGGACGCGGGCATCGATTCGGTGGACATCGTCGTGGACCCGGTCGGCGGCCGGTTGCGCGCCGAGAGTCTCGACGTGCTCGCGCCGCTGGGCCGGCTTCTCGCCGTGGGCAATGCGAGCGGAGAGGACGACGTGAAGGTCGGTGCCAACGAGTTGTGGCTCGCCAACCGCGCCGTCCTGGGTTTCAACGTCGGCGGACTGCTGATGCAGGATCCGACTGCCGCGGAGGCCGCCGCGCGCCGCGCGATCGAGTGGGTGGCCGCGGGCGCGGTGAGCATGCCGCACACCACGCTGCCGCTGGCGCAGGCCGCCGAGGCGCACCGCCTGCTCGAATCCGGGGACTGCGAGGGCCGGATCGTGCTGACGGTGCCGGACTGACGGCTGTGGGGTGGCTGGATGCCAGCCACCCCACGCCGCCCGGTAGTCCCGGCTAGTAGAACTGGGCGCCGGGTACGGCGGTGGGATCGTTCCGGACCTCGGCGGTGTTGGTCTCGCGGAGCTTCCACGCGCAGAGGAACGTGACCAGCCCCATCAGTGCGACGAAGACGGCGACGAACGTGGTGGTTCCGGTCTTGGCAATCAGCGCGGTCATGATGAACGGAGTGCCGCCGCTCACCGTGATCGCCGCCAGCTGGTACGCGAGGGACGCCGCCGAGTACCGGACGTTGGGCGCGAACAGTTCACCCATGTATGCGGCGATCGGCCCGTAGGTCATGGACTGGAAGACGCTGCCGACCGTGACGGCGATGAAGAACAGCAGCAGGTTCCGGGTGTTGATCAGCCAGAAGTACGGGAACGCCCACACGATGATCATCGCCGCGCCGATCAGGATCATCGGCCTGCGCCCGATCTTGTCGGACATGTGCCCGGACCACAGCACGACACCGACCGTGAGTCCGGCGCTGAGCAGCGAGATCGCGAGCAGGTCGTTGCGCTTCATTCCCAGTTCCGCGGTGCCGTAGCTGAGCACGCCGGCGATGGAGATGTAGAACAGGGAGTTGGTGGCCGCGAGCAGGCCGCAGCCGAGCAGGATCTTGCGCCAGTGTTCCTTGATCGCCTCCGTCAGCGGTGCGCGGACGACGGTCTTGTTCTTCTTCTGCGCCTCCTCCTGCAGGTCCCGGAATTCGGGGGTGTCCTCGACCTTGGTCTGGATGTAGAGCACAACCGGGAACAGCAGTGCGCTCGCCAAGAACGGGATCCGCCAGCCCCAGCTGAGGAACGCCTCGTTCGAGATCGCCGCGGTGGCGCCGAGGAACACGAGGTTGCCGAGCAGGACGCCGAAGGAGACGCCCATCTGGCCGAAGGTCCCGGAGAATCCCCGGCGCTTCGGGCTCGCCGATTCGGTCAGCAGCAGGACGATCCCGCCCCATTGACCACCGCAGGCGAGGCCCTGGACGAACCGCAGGGCCACCAGCAGGATCGGGGCCGCGACGCCGATGGTCGCGGCACCCGGAAGGCAGCCGATGAGGAACGTCGCCAGTCCCATGAACAGCAGGCAGGTGACGACGGCCGGCTTGCGGCCGTACTTGTCGCCGAAGTGCCCGGCCACGAGGCCGCCGAGTGGGCGTGCGACGAAACCCGCCCAGAACGTGCTGAACGAGAGCAGGGTGCCCATCAACGCCGACGAGTCGGGGAAGAAGACGTGGGGAAAGACCAGTGCCGCAGCGGTTCCGTACAGGAAGAAGTCGTACCACTCGATCGAGCTGCCGACGAGCCCCGCCGCAAGCAGTTTCCGATGCGCACGCTTGCGCGAGACGGCTGTGTCGCCGGCTGCGTCCTTACTCGGCTGCACCGCGGATGTAGTCATCCGATCACTCCTCGAGATAGGTCTTCGTATGGATGTGGGAATGAGACTTTTCAGAACATGACGCCAACTTCAAGTCAGTGAGCGCTTGCTTAGTGTGTTTGAATAGCTGTGTGATGTCAATCACTCGAGGGGATTGATCTTGCCGGATCCGCCGGTGCGGACGAAGCTCGAAACGGCGGAGAGGACCACCGATGACCGAACTGCGAGACGACGTGTCCGCGACCGAGGAGCCGAGCCCGGGTCCGCCGACATCCGAGGAACGCCTGCTCCGGGCGGCGACGACACTGTTCTCCGACAAGGGTTTCGAAGCCACCCGCACGAGGGACATCTCCACCATGGCCGGGATGAGCCCCTCCGCGATGTACGTGCACTTCCCCTCCAAGGAGGATCTGCTGTTCCAGCTCGTCCGCCGGTCGAACGAACGCGCGCTCGCGCTGGTGCTGGAGGCCGTGGCGCCGTTCACCGACCCCATCGACCGTGTCCGGGCACTGGTCCGCGAGTTCAGCATCATGCACGCCCGGAACTTCCGCCGCGCCCGCATCGCCCAGTACGAGAGCAGGCATCTCGACCCCGAACACCGCGAGGTGGTCGCCGAGACCCGGCTCCAGATCCGGGTGGCGGCAATCCGGGAGGTGCAGAACGGGATCGATCAGGGGGTGTTCCTGATCCCCGACCCCCGCGTCGCGGTTCTGGCGATCATGTCGCTCGCGGTGGACATCTGCCGGTGGTACAGCCCCGACGGCGAATTCACACCGGAGGAGTTGGGCGACATCAACGCCGACCTCGTTCTGCGCATCCTCCACGCACCCGGCTACTGACAGCTCCTCACATGCGGTCGGGGACGCGTAGCGCGTTCGTCCACATCCGCGCGAGTCCGGCGGTCAACTGCTCGAACGTGAGCGATCTCCGCTCGCTCGGCGGTCCGACGAAATAGCTGTAGGCCATCCTTCCGACCATGGCGGACAACGCCTTCGACGTCAGCATCGGGTCGAGCGACGCGTCGGCGAGACCGCGGTCCTGCAGATCGGCGATCGCCCGCGCGTTGCGGCGGTAGAACGTCTCGTCCCGTGAGCGTTCCAGTTCACGGAATGCGGGGTCGACGTGCGCGACCTGCTCGAGCAGGGCCAGCAGTCGCGCATTCCGGCGGCACGCGTGCAGGTAGGCGCGGATGCTCGCCTCCACCACCGCGTGCACGTCGCCTTCGTCCGCGACCCGTCCCATGCCCGGATGCAGCAGGTCGTTCTGCGTCACCTCGACGACCGCCGCGAACGCCTCCTCCTTGTTGGTGAAGTAGGTGTAGAACGATCCGGTCGAGAGTCCGGCCTCCTTGCTGATGTCGACGAGACGGGCGTCGAGGTACCCCTCGCGCTCGAACACGACCCGGGCGGCGGCGACGAGACGATCTCGGGTGCGGACGCCCCGGGCCGTGACCGGGGGTGTGGGTGCGATTCGCGGGCGCGACATGTCAGTAGGGGTCGACGTTCTCGAAGTATCGCCGAGGCACCTCGACCAGCATCTCGGTGATCATCTTCTCGGTGACACCCCGCTCGCGGACGTAGGGCAGCACGTCGTTCTCGATGTGCAGGTAGTGCCACTGCGGGAGCGCGGACATCAGGGCGGGGTCGATCCAGTCGATGTAGCAGGAGGCGTCCTGCGACAGGACCATCTGCCCCGCGAATCCCCGGCGGCACATCTCGACGAGCGTGTCGGCACGGGCCTCGAACGTCGTCTCGAGGTTGATCCCGAACCGGTCCATCCCGAGGACGAAGCCGGCCTCGGCGAGGCTGGTCAGATGCTCGATGTCGGTGCTGTCTCCGCTGTGCCCGAGCACGATCCGGTCCGGCCGCACCCCCTCCTCGTCGCACATCACACGTTTGACGTGCACTCCGGCCTCACTACCGGGGTGGGTGTGCACGGTGATGGGCACGCCGGTGCGCCGATGTGCCTTCGCGACGGCCCGCATCACCCGCTCGACACCGGGCGTGGGCCCCTGGTGGTCGATCGCGCACTTGAGCAGTCCCGCGCGGACCCCGGTGTCGCCGATCCCCTCTTCGATGTCCTTCACGAACATGTCCACCATCGGGTCGGGGACCTCGGCACCGACGATCGCATCCAGCGCCGGACCGCGGTAGTGGAAGAAGAACGGCACGTCGTCGTAGGTGTACAGCCCCGTTGCCGCAACGATGTTCAGCTCGGGTAGCTGTTCCGCGACCCGCTGGATGCGCGGAATGTACCGGCCGAGGCCGACGACAGTGGGGTCGACGATGGTCCGGACACCCTGCTCCGCCAGCGCGCGCAGTTTGGTGACGGCGTCGGCGACCCGCTCGTCCTCGCTCCCCCACTCGTCCGGGTAGTTCTGCTGCACGTCGGGCGTAAGCACGAACACGTGCTCGTGCATGTAGGTGCGTCCGAGTTCGGCGCTGTCGATCGGTCCGCGGACCGTGTTGATCTGGCTCATGCAGACTCGCCCTCTCCGGGTGTGACCGTCGTCATACTCCCGAGCTCAGCGTAGAGCTAACTTGAACCTGACGTCAACATTTAGTCAGGAGTGAATACGCCCCGGGCGAGACGGAATCCGACGTCGTCGATGCGATAGGTCGGGTGACTGCGCCGACGCACGGAGGCACGGCAACTCCAGTGCTCGTCGAACCACCCACCGCCGCGCAGCACCCGGTACGTGCCGTACACCTCGGGGTCGTACAGATCCCAGCACCACTCCCACACATTGCCCAGGGTGTCGTGCAGGCCCCAGGCGTTCGGGTGCTTCCCGCCCACGTCCCGCGACCGGCCGTCGGAGTTGCCGCGGTACCACGCGATCGCGTCGAGCGGGCCGTACCGCGGACCCGTGGTGCCCGCCCGGCAGGCGCGTTCCCACTCCGCCTCGGCCGGAAGCCGGTACCCGTCGGCCGTGGTGTCCCACACGACGTCGTCGCCGGTCACGCGATAGGCGGCGGCGAGCCCGCCGCGCTCGGACAGGGTGTTGCAGAACAGGATCGCGTCCCGCCACGACACTCCGTCGACCGGCAGCCGCGTTCCCCGCGTCGTGCCCGGCCACTCGCCGGTGATCTCGGCGTACTCTCCCTGCGTCACAGGGTGGACGGCGATCTCGAAGGCATTCAGCTCGACGCTCCAGCTGCGGGTGGTTCGCCGATCCGACAGCGTGACCTGCCCGGCCGGGACGGCGATCATCGGGCCGCTATCCACCGCCGGCAGCAGCCTGGATCGGCGCCATGTCGAAGTAGTCGCGCCAGGTGGTGATCTTGCCGTCGGTGATCTCGAAGACGCCGACGACGGGCAGTTCGACGACGTTGCCGTTCAGCGTGAACACGTCGATCCGCTCGTTCATCACCACGCCGCTCGATTCCTCGGCGTTGGGACTCTGCCCGCCGTCGGTGACCTGCCGGTGCACCCGGAAGTCGATTCCGCCGAAGGCCGCGATGAAGCCGGCGACGAACTCACGGATCGCGTCACGCCCGATGACGGGTTCCATCGGAATATTGTGGTAGACGGCGTCTTCCGCGAAATACTCCGCGATCTTCGCCGGATCGGGCTCGATCCACTCGGCACAGAATTGGGTGACCAGTTGATCCGGGGTCATCGGTTCTCCCTTTCGATCGCGGACGGTTCGATGATGGCCATGACGGACTGGATCGCCCCGGCCGGGATGTCGAAATGTTCCGTGATCCGGACGGACGTCACCTCGGTGGGCGTGGCCCCGAGGTCGAGCACGAACCGGGCCACCACGTTGTCGCCCCACTCGTGGAAGGAGAGTTCGCGCACGGCCTGGATGGCCTGATACTGCAGGCCGTTCTCGAGTTCGTCCCGGATGAACGCCCCCGATTCGCCCGTGTGCTGCCCGTTCTCCACCCGCCAGGCGTTGTCCGCGAGACGCACCTTGGTGGCGTCGTGGCTGACCAGTGCATCGATGTAGGCCCGGGCCATCGCGACCCGGCCGCTGTCGGCCGTGTCGGTGGCATGTGTCGCGATCGCGGCGAGCAGCGGCCGAGCCAGCTCCGGCCGGCAGATCAGGAGGTCGGGCAGATAGGGGTGGGACTCGTTGTAGTCCAACGGGGTTCCATCGATCCGCGAGCAGTGCAGGCCCGCAGCCTCGGCGACGCCGACGGGCGCGGCCGAGTCCCATTCCCACTGACCGCCCGAGTGGATGTAGGCGTCCACGTCTCCGCGGAGCACCGCCATCGCCTTCGCTCCGGCCGAACCCATGGTGGTGACCTCGGCGCCGATCTCCGTCGCGACGGCGTCGACGAAGGCAGGCGGCCTGCTGGCGGACACGACGATCCGGGGCCGTGCCGGGAGTTGTTCGGTATGCACCGCGTGGCTGTCGTCGTCACTGGCATACACCGCGCCCAGCGCCGGTTGCGCGACCGCTGCCGCCGTGATCCCCCGACCGCGTTCCCACAGCGCGACGTGCACCGCCCAGTCCGAGTGACCGGGCAGTCCGTACTCCTTGGAACCGTCGAGCGGGTCGATGATCCACACCCGGGAACTCTCCAGGCGCGACCTGTCGTCGGCCGACTCCTCGGAGAGGATCGCGTCGTCGGGTCGCTCCGCGGAGAGCTTGCCGAGAATGAACGCGTCGGCGGCGACGTCGCCGCGCCTGCCCAGTTCACGACCGTCCGCCGATCCGAGTCCCGCGGTGCGGATGTCCAGCAGCAGGGCACCGGCACCGGAGGCGATGTCGGCCGCGAGTCGTGCGTCAGTGATCACGTCTCAACAATTCCATAATTCTCTCGGCTTGTTCGGTCGGCGTGCCGTCCCCGGGCCGGAGGACGAGTTCGGCGTTCTCCGGGGCCTCGTACGGGTCGTCGACCCCGGTAAATCCGGTGATCTCCCCCGCGCGGGCTTTCGCGTACATGCCCTTCGGGTCCCGCGCCTCGCACTGCTCTACCGGCGTGTCGACGAACACCTCGACGAAGTCGAGGCCGGCAGCCCGGTGCTGCTCCCGGACGCGGTCCCGGTCGGCGCGGTACGGGCTGATCAGCGACGCGATCGCGACCACCCCGGAGTCGGCGAGCAGTTGTGCCACGGCGCCGACGCGGCGCACGTTCTCGGCGCGGTCCTCGGCACTGAAACCGAGGTCGGCGTTGAGACCGTGACGTAGGTTGTCGCCGTCCAGCCGGTAGGCGGGCACCCCGGCCGCGACCAGGCGTCGCTCGAGTTCCACCGCGACCGTCGACTTTCCCGACGCCGACAGTCCCGTCAGCCACACCGTGCGACCCCGCGTCGCCCGCTCGTCCCGCGAGACGGCCGCGGCGTGCCACACCACCTTCGAACGCGACAGCGTCGGCCCGGTGATCATGCCGGCGGCGACGGTGTTGTGGGTCGACTCGTCGACGAGGATGAAACTGCCCGTCACGTGGTTGCGGCGGTACGGGTCGAACATCAGCGGCTGCGACGTCCTCAACTGGATACGGCCGATCTCGTTGAGCGAGAGCGACTGTGCGGACTCGTCGCGGTGCAGGGTGTTCACGTCGAGGCGGTAGTCGAGCCGCACGACGGACGCCCTGGTGGCGCGGGTGGTGTGCAGCAGCGTGTACCGCGCGTCCGGCGTCAGCGAGGACTGTTCGCTGAACCAGCAGACCATCGCGTCGAGTTCCTGCCCGACGAGCGGACGGTTGTTGGGGCGGCACAGCACGTCTCCGCGGCTCACGTCCAGCTGGTCGGCGAGCTGCACGCACACCGCCGACGGTGCGAACGCCTCGTCGAGGCGGGTTCCGCCGGGACCCCAGATGGCGCTGACGGTGGAGGTGAATCCGGACGGCAGTACCACCACCTCGTCGCCCGGCTTGAACACGCCGCTGGCGACCGTGCCCGCGTACCCACGGAAATCGTGCAGCGCGGAATCGGTCCGGCGCTGCGGCCGGACCACGTACTGCACCGGAAACCGCGCGTCGATGAGGTTGCGGTCGGATGCCACGTGGACCTGCTCGAGGTAGTGCAGCAGCGACGCGCCCTCGTACCACGGCATGTTGACGGTGCGTTGCGCGATGTTGTCGCCGCGCAGTGCCGACACCGGGATGAACGTGAGGTCGTGGACCTCGAGTTTGATCGCGAACTGCCGGAACTCCTCCTTGATCTCCTCGAACCGGTCCTCGGACCACCCGACGAGATCCATCTTGTTGACGCACAGCACGAGGTGGGGAATTCCGAGGAGGCTGGCGATGAACGCGTGGCGGCGCGTCTGCTCGAGAATCCCCTTGCGGGCGTCGACGAGGATCAGGGCCAAGTCGGCGGTGGACGCGCCGGTCACCATGTTCCGGGTGTACTGCTCGTGCCCCGGCGTGTCCGCGATGATGAACTTGCGGTGCGGTGTGGCGAAGTAGCGGTGCGCGACGTCGATGGTGATGCCCTGCTCGCGTTCGGCGCGCAGACCGTCGGTGAGCAGTGCCAGGTCGGCGTGCTCGTCGCCCCGCTCGCGGCTGGTGCGTTCGACCGCCTCGAGCTGATCCTCGAAGATTGCCTTCGAGTCGTACAGCAGCCGGCCGATCAGGGTGGACTTGCCGTCGTCGACGCTGCCCGCGGTCGCGACCCGGAGTAGCTGCGGCATCAGAAGTACCCTTCCTTCTTGCGGTCTTCCATGCCGGCCTCGGAGATCCGGTCGTCGGCCCGGGTCGCCCCGCGCTCGGTCAGCCTGCTCGCGGCGACCTCGGTGACCACGGCCGCGGCGGTGGTTGCCGACGATTCGACGCAGCCCGTGCACGTGGCGTCGCCGACGGTCCGGAATCGGACGAGGGCCTCGTACGGCTCGTCACCGGGGAGCAGGGTCAGGAACCGGGTGTGCGCCAACAGCATTCCGTCGCGCGGCACGACCTCCCTGCGGTGCGCATAGTACAGGGGCGGCAGTTCGATCTTCTCCTCGCTGATGTACTGCCAGATGTCGAGTTCGGTCCAGTTCGACAGCGGGAACACCCGGATATGCTCCCCCTTGCGGTGCCTGCCGTTGTAGAGGCTCCACAACTCGGGGCGCTGCGCCCGCGGATCCCACTGCCCGAACTCGTCGCGGAAGCTGAACACCCGTTCCTTCGCGCGGGCCTTCTCCTCGTCGCGGCGGGCGCCGCCGAAGACGGCGTCGAAACCGTTGTCCCGGATCCCGCGCAGCAGCGCCGTGGTCTGGAGCCGGTTGCGGCTGGCCCGCGGACCCGTCTCCTCGCTGACGCGGCCTGCGTCGATGTCGTCCTGCACGCTGGACACCACCATCCGCAGGTCGAGGTGTTGGACGGTCCGGTCGCGGAATTCGATGACCTCGTCGAAGTTGTGGCCGGTGTCGACGTGCATGACGGCGAACGGGAGAGGTGCCGGCCAGAACGCCTTGGCGGCCACGTGGAGCATGACCACCGAGTCCTTGCCGCCGGAGAACAGCAGAACCGGACGCTCGAACGTGGCGGCCACTTCTCGGAAGATGTGCACGGCTTCGGCTTCGAGTGCGCCGAGGTGGGACAACTCGTACACGGGCGGTGCGGTCATGGGCGATTCCTCGTCGCGAGTGCCTTACCGGTCACTGGTCCATATTTGGACCAGCTCGGTCGAAAATGATTGCACCTCCGAGAATAGAACGTGTTTCAGATTGTGGTCAATGCCCCTGTGTCACCGCGGTCGGCGGCCGCCCACCTCCGCGGTGATCGCGTCCGCGGCCGCAGCGAGAGCCTTGCCCCGCCGCGCGATGTCGGACGGCGCGAGTTCGGCGCCCACATAGAGCGTCAGAACCATGGCCTGATGACCCTCGGCGTCGTATGTCGGCGCGGCAATGAGACTGACGGGGTGCGGCGCGGCGGGGTCCGCGTGTTCGGCGTCCAGGTACACCCGCTCCCCCAGGCTGGACACCATCTCACCGAGCACGTCGCGCAACTCCGGCGGCAGGTCGTGCGCGGCGACGCCGGCCATGAGCGTGTGCAGGCGCTGGCCGACCGGAGTGAGCGTCTCCACGAGATACCCGGTCCGGGAGCACTCGTCCACCACCGTGCGCAACCGGTCGCGGTCGAGGCGCACCGGCAGGGTCGGCTCCCGCCGCAACCACGACTGCAGCGCGTCGTCGCCGTCCCACAGCACGTACATCAGGCCGACCGGCGGCGCGAACGGGTACATCTCCCCGACCTTGGCGGCGGCCCGCACACCCGGCGGACTCGTCAACTCCAGGACGGCGATGCGGTCGCCGACCACCGCCGACGCCGTGCACGTCGTCCGGAATTTCTCACTGAGCACGGCGAGGTGCCTGCGTGCCACCGGCCCGGCCGCGAATCCTTGCTGCGCCGCGCGGCCGGCCGCGATGAGGGCGGGCCCGAGGCCGTACGTCTTCGTGGCGGGATCCCGGACGAGATAGCCGCCGCGGGCCAGTTCTGTGAGGATTCCCAGGCAGGTGGGCTTGCTGATGTCGAGTTGCCGGGCCAGCTCCGACAAACCGAAGCGGTGCTCCTTCCGCGCCACCAGGAAGTCGAGCACCTGCACCACACGCTCGGTGGGCGGCGACCGTCGGCCCTGCGCCCGGTCGGGCGCCTCATCGTGCCCCATTGACCACTCCTTAGAACACGTTCTATTCTCGGTTCATCAACGTTCTACCACGCAGGTACATATTTGTACCACCCCCATCGTGAGGAGCACGGTGTGCTGACCGACCCATTCGCCGACGCCATGGCCGAGGCCGAGAAACTGATCGAGAGCGCCCCCCACATCCGCACCGAGCAGGATCTACTGGAGGGCTACCAGTACCTCGCCGGCGGCATTCTCGCCACGACGCACGCGGCCTGGGCCACCGAACGGTCGCACCCGACGTTCATCTCGGGCACCGGCCCGTACATGAAGATGGGCCTCGACAACCCCGACACGCTGTACTTCGGCGCCCGGATCAACGACGACGTCGAATACGTGGTCACCGGGCGGCGCGGCACCACCGCGGACCTCAGCTTCCAGGTGCTGAGCGGAAACTACACGGCCGCACACGTTCCCGGCAGCGTCACCGCGTTCGACGACCGGGAGATCGACATCGCCCCCGACGGCTCGTTCGAGGTGCGATTCGGCCCCGACGAGAGCGCAGGCAGGCGCAACTACTTCACCCTCGCGCCGGGTTCGTCGCAACTGGTGGTCCGGGAGGTGTACAGCGACTGGAGCCAGCAGCGCGGCACCATCCGCATCGCCAGGGCGGATACGACGGGTACGGCTCCGGGGCCGCTCACCCGGGAAGCCGTCGAGAAGCGTTATGCCCGTGCGGGCAGAGCCCTCGTCTCCCGGGTGAAGACGTGGCTGCAGTTCCCGGAGTGGTTCTACCTGAACCTGCCGGTGAACACGATGACCGAACCGCGGCTGACGCCGGGCGGCCTCGCCACGCAGTACTCGTCCGTCGGGCACTACGAACTCGCCGACGACGAGGCGATCGTCATCACCGTCCCGAAAGCCGATGTGCCCTACCAGGGTTTTCAGCTGGGCAGCATGTGGTACATCTCCCTCGACTACGTCAATCACCAGACCTCGCTGAACGTCGCCCAGTCGCAGGTGGATCCGGACGACCACATCCGTCTCGTCGTCAGCGAGCGCAATCCTGGCGTGGCCAACTGGATCGCCACCGTCGGGCACCTCCGCGGGTACTTGCAGTTCCGCTGGCAACGCGTCTCCCGCGAACTGACCCCGGACGACGGGCCCCGCATCGAGGTCGTGAAGTTCGACGAGATCCATCGGGCGCTGCCGTACTACGACTCCAACAAGATCTCGCCCGAGGACTTCGCCGCACGCATCGCCGCACGCCAGGCCGCGGTCGCGGACCGGATGCTGGGGTGAGCGCCATGACTACTCCGCAACTCCTGCAGGACAGGGTGGTCGTCATCTCCGGCGTCGGACCGGCCCTGGGCCGCACCCTCGCCGTCCGCTGCGCCGACGCCGGCGCGGACGTGGTGCTGGCCGCCCGCACCGCATCGCGTCTCGACGAGGTGGCCAAGGAGATCATCGCCGTCGGCCGCCGCGCGGTGACCGTCCCGACCGACATCACGGATCAGGCGTCTGCCGAGAATCTGGTGTCCGCGGCCGTCGACGCGTACGGCAAAGTCGACGTGCTGATCAACAACGCGTTCTCGGTTCCGTCGATGAAACCGCTGGCCCGCACGGAATTCGACCACATCCGCAGCAGTTTCGAGCTGACCGTGCTCGGGGCGCTGCGGCTGACCCAGCTGTTCACCCCCGCACTCGCCGACGCGAACGGAGCGGTGGTGAACATCAACTCGATGGTGCTCCGGCACTCCCAGAAACGGTACGGCAGCTACAAGATGGCCAAATCCGCCCTGCTCGCGACGTCGCAGTCGCTCGCCACGGAACTGGGACCGCAGGGAATCCGCGTCAATTCCGTTGCCCCCGGCTACATCTGGGGTGACACGCTGAAGCAGTACTTCACGCACCAGGCCGAGAAGTACGGGACGACCGTCGAGCAGATCTACGAACACACCGCCGCGAACACCGACCTGAAGAGGCTCCCCACCACCGAGGAAGTGGCCGACGCCGTGATCTTCCTGGCCTCACCGCTGGCGAGCGCCGTGACCGGCCAGTGCCTCGACGTCAACTGCGGCGAATTCCATCACTAGCGACGAGAACCGGAGCATCATGAGCGAGCGCACCACCGTCGGGACGGTCGAGGACCTTCACGCCTCGGCCACCCGCCTGACCGGCCTCACCGACTTCGGCGTGGACGACTACACCGAGGCCCTCGGCGTCCTGCTGGACTCCTACCACGTCGACGAGCAACTGACCCCGCTCGGCAGCAAGGTGTCGCGGGTGTTCCTCCGCGGCGCCCTGGTGGCGCGGCTGCTGAGCGAGGCGGCGTGGAAGCAGCACCCCGAGCACGCGGACGTGCGGATCGAGCGGCCGATCTTCGTCACCGGGCTTCCCCGCACCGGAACGACGGCGCTGCACCGGCTGCTCACCGCGGACCCGTCGCATCAGGGCCTGGAGATGTGGCTGACCGAGATGCCCCAGCCCCGGCCGCCGCGCGAGACCTGGGAATCGAATCCCGTGTTCCAGAAGATCGAGGAGGGCTTCAGCCGCCACCACATCGAACGCCCCGAATTCATGGGCGTGCACTATATGTCGGCGAGCGAGGTCGAGGAGTGCTGGCAGCTGCTGCGGCAGACGTTCAAGTCGATCTCCTACGAGTGCCTGGCGTCTCTCCCGACGTACTCCCGCTGGCTGGAAGGCCAGGACTGGACCAACGCCTATCAGCGGCACAAGAAGAACCTGCAGCTGATCGGGCTTCCCGACCGGGACCGCCGCTGGGTGCTGAAGAACCCCAGCCACCTGTTCGCGCTCGACGAGTTGCTCGCCGTCTATCCGGACGCCCTGATCATCCAGACCCACCGGCCGCCGCGCACGATCGTCCCGTCGGTGTGCAGCCTGGCGGAACAGGCGACGGAAGGGTGGTCGGAGAAGTTCCGGGGCAGCGTCATCGGTGAGAGCCAGCTCGAGCTGTGGGCCCGGGGGCTCGAGCAGTTCACCGCGGCGCGCACCCGGCACGACCCCGCTCAGTTCATCGACGTCGACTACCACGAATTCGTGGCCGATCCCCTCGGCACCGTCGAAGGGGTCTACACGCACTTCGGGCTCGATCTCAGCTCCTCGGCCCAGTCGGCGATGGAGGCGATGCACGCCGAAAGTCGCAGCGGCGACCGCCGCCCGTCCCACAAGTACACGCTCGAGGAATTCGGGCTGACGGCCGAGCAGGTGGACGAGAGATTCGCCAACTATCAGTTCAGCGCGACCAGCTGACGGGATAGTCGAGGATCGACGACGCCGCCCGCGCCGCGATCAGCGGCCTGGGCGACAGCGGCAGGTGGACGACCGGGGACGGCAGCGGTACGGGCTCGGGTTCGGGCTCTGGTTCGGGTTCGGGCTCTGGTTCGGGTTCCCGCATCTTCGTGCCGCTGCCGAGGTCGAGTGCGTCGAGCAGCGGCATCAGTTCGGCGGCGATCCGATCTCCCACGTGCGTGAACGCCGCCTCGCCGAGGCCGACGGGGTCGCTGATGTTCGCGTCGTCGATGGGGCCGTACTCCCTTCGCGCGATGGCGAGTTCGGCGACGGTGCGGGCACCGGTGTCGGTGGCGATCCGGCGGGCCTCGCGAAGCGTGAACGTGCAGTGGCTCGTCCCGAGGAGCAGTTCCATCGAACGGTCCCGGATCTGCTCGGTCATCGCGAGGACGAGGTCGGCGCGTTTGATCATCTCGGGCCGAAGGCGGCGCGCTCGGAATCCGTCGGCGCTCGCGCCGAGGCCTTCGATGACGCGGGCGGCGACGGGTTCGATCGGAAAGCCCACGAGGGCTCGGACGCCGGCGCTCTCCGCGGTGAGGTGCGGCAGGTCGTGGGCAAGCGCGAACGCGTGCGTCAGCCGCTCTGCGATCGGCGAGCGGCAGACGTTCCCGCTGCAGATGAACAGAACGTGCATGAGGGCACCCTAACCAGCGACTTCGCCTTCGCGCGCGGGCAATTCCACTGTCCGAGCGGTCTGTTTCGAACGTTCACCTGCCCGTGGTGAGTCGTTCACCCCTCGGACTCCTCGCGGTCACGTCGAATCACGAACGCCCAGTTCACCGCGGTCGACACCGGAGTGTCGCCGCGTATGCGATCTGCGTCACTTCCCGGGGTGGGCGCCCCGCCGTCGCCGGGGGTTCGGAACCTCCCCGGCACGGGTCGTCTGCCCACAGCAGACAAGTGCCGGTCCGGCGCCGGCGCGGCGGTAGTAATGGAGGCATGACCACAGCCGCACTACCCGACCTGAACTACCGCGACCTGTTGGCGGACAGACTATTTCGTCAGCGCACGATCCTCCTCACCGGCGAGGTGGACGACGCCATGGCCGAGCGGGCCTGCTCCGAACTGGTGCTGCTCGCGGCCGCCGACCCCAAACGCGACATCGTGCTGTACATCAATTCCCCGGGCGGCTCCGTCTTCGCCGGCCTGGCCATCTACGACACGATGAAGCTCGTTCCCAACGACGTGGTGACCGTCGCCATGGGTTTCGCCGCCAGCATGGGCCAGGTACTGCTGTGCTCGGGCACCCACGGCAAACGGATCAGTCTGGCGCACAGCCGCATCATGATGCACCAGCCCTCGGCCGGCATCGGCGGCACCGCCGTCGACATCGCCATCCAGGCCGAGAGCCTCGAACGGATGAAACGACAGTCGCAGGAGATCCTCGCCGCCGAGACGGGGCATCCGGTCGAGCAGATCGCCGAGGACAGCGACCGGGACCGGTGGTTCACCGCCGACGAAGCCCGCGACTACGGGATCGTCGACCGCGTCGTGTCCTCGTTCGCCGAGATCGCCCCGCACACCACCGCCCCGAGAATTGGATTGTGAAGCCATGTCCCAATACACCATTCCCCACGTCATCGAGCGCACCCCGGCAGGCGAGCGGTCGTTCGACATCTTCAGCCGACTGCTGAACGAGCGGATCGTCTTCCTGGGCACCGAGATCGACGACGGAGTCGCCAATGTCGTGATGGCACAGCTACTCCACCTCCAGGCGGACAGTTCCGATCAGGAGATCGGTCTGTACATCAATTCGCCCGGCGGCTCCACGACCGCGATGCTCGCGATCTACGACACGATGCAGTTCCTCCGACCGACCATCGCCACGTACTGCATGGGTCAGGCCGCGTCCGCCGCCGCCGTGCTCCTGGCGGCCGGAACCAAGGGACACCGCCACGTCCTGGCCCATTCCCGGACGCTGCTGCACCAGCCGTCGACACAGGGCAACGGCACGATCTCCGACCTGGCGCTCCAGGCCGCGGAAATCATGCGGGTCCGTTCGCAGACCGAGGCGATCCTGAGCAAACACACCGGTCAGACCGTCGAACGCCTGCGGCGGGACACCGACCGGGACCGCATCTTCACAGCCGAGGAGGCCATCGAGTACGGCCTGGCCGACACGCTCGTCGCGGCCTGACGAGGACGCTACGCGGCGAGCAGCGTGGGCACCTGCCGGTTCACGCTCCTGGTCGCCGGGTTCCGGTTCGCCGCGCCGAGCCGGCGCCCGGACCGGAACAGCAGGTGTTCCACCGGCAGACCGAGCGCGCCGCACACCGCGCGCAGCATTTCTGACGACGGCTCCTTCTTCCCGCGTTCGATCTCGGAGAGGTACTGCTTCGACATGCCGACGGCGGCGGCGACGTCCTCGAGGCTCCGATCCTGGTCCCGGCGGGCCTCGCGGAGCACTCGCCCGTACAGCTCACGCACCAGCGGCTCCTCCCGTGATTGCTCGGGAGCGGCCGTCACCAGCGTCAGTCTGCGCTGAGCTTCCATACCTTCGGAGTCTTCCAGACGACGCACCCGGACGGAGCGGCGTTCACCGACAGCGGACAGCCGATCAGTACCGCCCGGCGACGGGGCGCGGACGGACCGATCGGCGTCACGACTCATCGAGCAGGTGGTTGCCGAGTAGTTCGTCGACGCGCTCGGCCGCCTCGTCCGGAATCCAATGGCTCACGCCGCGGAACACCTCGTAGGTGTACGGGCCGTCGACGAAGCGTGCGGTCAGCTCGGGACCTACCGGCCCGATCGCCGTGTCGCCGTCGCTCCACACGAAGAGCGTGGGCACCCGGACCTTCCGGGAGGCCGAACGGGGTGCGGTGAACGGCATGGCCCGATACCAGTTCAGGGCGCCCCGGGCCCGCGTCCGGTCGCGCATGGGCTCCAGGTCGCGCTTCGCCCCGTCCGCAGACTGGCCGCTGGCGAGCAGTGCCCGGTAGCCGTAACCGTCCGGGGTGATCAGCCGCTCCGGAATCCACGGCAGCTGGAACGCGAACATGTACCAGGACTTCAGGATCTGGCGACTGGTGAGCATCGCCCGCACGAACGCCGCCGGGTGCGGCACCGACAGCGCCGTGAGCGTGCGAACCCGGTCGGGCCGTTCCGCCGCGATTCCCCAGGCCACCGCCGCGCCCCAGTCGTGCCCGACGACATGTGCCGGCCCGAGGCCCGCCTGGTCGATGAGCGCGACGACGTCCGCGACCAGTTCCGCGGTGCGGTACGCCCAGCGGGCGCGGGGCCGGGCCCCGGCCGAATAGCCGCGCTGGTCCGGCGCGAGGGTGCGAAATCCCCGCCGGTGCAGCAGCGGCGCCAGTTCGTCCCACGACCGCGAGTCCTGCGGAAATCCATGTAACAGCACCACCGGCGTGCCGTCGATCGGACCCTCGTCGCGAACGTCGAACACGAGCCCGTCCCGGGTGAACGTGCCGATCCGTTCCGTGCCGCTCATCGGACGGCCGGCTCACGCTCGCTGTGGTCTGCGGCCGACGCTCCGGCGCGGAGGAACCGTCCTGTCTTGGTGGCGCCGAACCCGCCGGTGAACTCCCCGTCGCGGTAGACGAGCCTGCCGTTGATCACCGTCGCGACCGCCGCGCCGTCACTGCGGTTCACCATCCGGCGCAGACCGCCGTACTCGGGGACCTCGGCCTCGAACAATCCGTCCACCGTCGCGTCGAGACCCGCCGGATCGATGACGACGAGGTCGGCGCGGTCCCCTTCGCGCAGGTGGCCGGCATCGATGCCGTACCAGTCGGCCAGCTCGCCCGTCAGCCGGTGGACGGCACGCTCGACGGACAGGAACGGTTTGCGGTCGGATTGCGCGTCCTTGACCTTCTTCAGCAACCGGATCGGATAGTTGTAGAACGCCATGTTGCGCAGGTGCGCACCTGCGTCGCCGAATCCCATCTGTACGCCGGAACTGGCCGCGAGCTTCTTCGCGAACTTGGGACGATGGTTGGCGATGGTGGTCCGCCACCGCAGATCGGTGCCGTACTTCACGACGAGATCGAGATACGCGTCGACCGGGTGGACGCCACGCAGGTCGCCCACCGCGCCGAACGTCTTGCCGATCAGCGCCTCGTCGGGGCACCCGACGATCACCGCGTCGTAGAAATTGCGGTGCCAGATGCGGGGGCTGAACTTGTTGTCGTAGTCCTTGCGGAACCGGCGTCGGTAGGACTCGTCCTGCAGCAGGGCGTTTCGCTCCACCTGGTCCTTGAGATGCAGTGCCGCCGCGCCGGCGCCGAACTCCTCGAACACCACGAGGTCGATGCCGTCCGCGTAGACGGTGAACGGCACCGGAAGGTGCTGCCACTTGAAGTCGGTCTTGGCGATGCGGTTCAGCAGGGGCGCCGCGGCGAGCATGAAGTACACGATCGGCGGGTAGGCCTTCGAGTCCGCGGCCGACAGCAGCGACGTCTTGAGGGGCTTGCGTCGTCCCAGACCCGAACTCTCCGCGAAGAATCCCGCGATGTTGGGGTGCAGGTTGATCGTCGGCGCGCTCTGCAGGATCTTGCCTCGCTCGCGCAGGATGCGGTTGAGGAAGCGGAACTCCTTCCACCGCGCATACGTGGACGGCAATGAGCGCGAACGGTATTCGTCGCCGTCGATCTTGTCGAGCGCATTTGTCATCGAGGACAGGCCGAGGAAGCCGGCGTCCACGGCCTCGGTGAGCATCGCGCCCATCCGCTCGAGTTCGCGGGCGCTCGGCTTGGTCCGCTTGTCGGTGCCCCGGCCGAGGCCGAGCACGTGGGTGCGGATGTCGGAGTGCCCGATGAAACCGGCGATATTGGGGCCGAGCGGCAGCGATTCGAGTGCCTCGACGTACTCCGCCGGGCTCTGCCAGATCTTGTTCTCGTCCAGGATCCTGAGCACGGAGTCGTGTGGCACGGCCTCGACCCGGCTGAACAGGTCGGCGCATTCACGCGGCGTCGAGTACACGGTGGACAGGGAGCAGTTTCCGAGGACGACGGTGGTCACGCCGTGTCGCACCGATTCCGGTAGTCCGGGGCTGACGAGCACCTCCGCGTCGTAGTGGGTGTGCACGTCCACGAACCCGGGGACTACCCATTTGCCTGCCGCATCGATGATCTCGGTGTCGGGCCCGACGGGCAGCGGACGGATCGATGCGCGGACGACGACACCGTCGCGGATGCCGAGATTGCGCCGCCGGGGCGCGGATCCGGTCCCGTCGAACCACAGCCCACCATTGACGACGACATCGAAATCCGACATTGTTGCGCTCCTCACACTCGGTATGTGTAACCCGAGGTTACGTATCCCGTTGAGTAAAAGTCAATGGACGGCTAGAGCGTTCCTCAATAGAGTGCAGGGGTGGCCGCCGCACCCCGCTCTCCCGAAGATCGGCGCGCGCAGATCCTCGACGTGGCCGTCCGGCTTCTCGAGACGGTGCCGTTCGACGACCTGTCGATGGACCAGGTGGCGGCCGAGGCGGGCGTCTCCCCGCCCCTGCTGTTCCACTACTTCAAGAACAAGCAGGGTTTTCGCAACGCCGTCCTCGAGACCTCGGCCTCCGAATTGCAACGCCGGATGACACCCGACGCGACGCTCCCCGTGTCCGGGCAGCTCCGAGCCGGCGTCGAAACGTTCGCGGACGCGGTGATCGAGCACCCCACCATCTACCTGGCGGTCATGCGGATGGCCGGTAGTGGCGACGAGCGGATGCGGCAGATCTACCGCGGCATGCGGCGCACGTTCACCCGCTGGATAGGCGCGTCGCTGGCCGAGTTCGGGGTGCCGACGACACCCGCGCTCGAGGCCGCGATCTCGGGCTGGCAGGCGTTCATGGAGGAGATCGTGCTGTCGTGGCTCGACGAGCCGACCATGGACCGCACGGACATGATCGATCTCTGCGAACGCGCTTTCTATCACCTGCTTCCGGCAGCAGGCGTCGACGTCGACGCACTGGACGTGACACGCTGATCCGGATCACACCCGGACAGCAACCCCGGGCTCGCCTCCCACGCCTTCGCGGCCGGGTTGGTCGACGCGTGCCAGGTGTTCGTCGCTCCCGTCGTCGTGAGAGGCGGCACCCGGTCTCTCCCGGAGCGCGTCCGGTGCAGGCTGGAACTGCTGGACGAGCGCCGTTTCGGCAGAGGGTCTACCGGACGTCATTGGCCGGCGCGCTGCGCCTCCAGGAATTTCCGTCCCGGCGTCGGGTCGACGCCGAAGCGCTCGGCGTAGCGCTCGTGAAGTTCCTCCCACCGGTCCCACGACCCGTGCGCCTCCGCCTCGGAGAGGTACCCGCCTGCGAGATGAGGCTCGAGCCGCGCGAAGTAGGTCTCCCAGCCGGCCGCGGTCTGCGCTGCGATCGCACGGTCGCCGAAGACATGGATGAAGATCAGCCGGCATCCGTCGCCCTCAGCGGTCAGATCGAAGCTGTACCGCTCACCGCCGAAGGTCCACGCCAGCCGATGGGGTTCATCGACCTCGGTCACCTCGCCGGTCGCGCCGTAGGCCTCGAAGGTCTCCCCTGTCGCCGGTGTCCACTCGGCGGCGGCGGGAAACCAGCGCTCGAGCTCTGCCGGCACGCTGACCGCCCGCCACACGCGTTCGATCGAGTGGGCGAGCGTGCGCTCGAAGCGCAGCGCCGGGCGGCCGTCGATCGTCTCCAGGGTTCCGTCGGTCATGGGTTCTCCTCCAGGTGTCGTTCGAGGGCGTCGAGGCGCCTCGACCAGTACGCGCGGTACGGCTCCAGCCACTGGTCGACCTCGGCGAGGGGTTCTGGGCGCAGCGCGTACAGACGTTGCTTGCCGTCCACGCGCACCACGACGAGCCCGGCCTCGCGCAGTACCTTGAGGTGCTTGGACACGCCGGGCTGACTGAGCGCGATGCGCTCCACCAGTTCTCCGGCGGGCCGCTCACCCTCACGCAGCAGGTCGAGAATCTGTCTGCGGTGCGGCTCGGCCAGGGCGGCGTAGGCGCTCATAGCCTCATATTGCCAGACGGAAATATGAGTGGCAACCGTCACCGAGGTCGTCACGGCAACCCCGGCTTCCTCCGGGCGGCGGGCGGGGCCCCGACTTGACACACCTCATGTGACACACAACACTTGCCCACACCGACCGAGCGAGTGATCGGTCGGCCGCTCGAATTCGGACATCCCGTTCGGACCGAGCCGGAGAAAGGACATGCGGTGTCGTCGACGTTCATCAACGACGGAATCCAGGAGCCACCCGTGGCGACCACGCTCGACGCGTGGCAGGCGCGCGTGCAGGCGTATCCCGATCACCCGGCCGTGGCCTATTTCGATGGTGTCCTCACTGCCCGTGAGGTCGACGACCTGTCGGACGCCGTCGCCGTCGCGCTGAGCGAGTGGGGCGTCGGGCGCGGTGACCGGGTGGGCATCTACCTGCAGAATGTGCCGCAGTACGTCCTCGCTCTGCTGGCGCTGTGGAAGGTCGGCGCAGCAGCGCTGGTGCTCAATCCGATGTACCGCGGAAACGAACTCCGCCGCCTCGTCGACGATGCGGAGCCGATCGGCATCCTCTGCGAAGACGTGAGCGCCGCGGCCACGGCGGAGACCCTGCGAGGCAGCAGCGTGCGATTCTCGATCAGCACCAGCGCCCTCGATTTCCAGACCCGCAACGATCCGCGGGTGTTCGAGTCCACCACGCGCGCCACGCCGGCGGCCGACGGCGACCTCGTCGAACTCCTCGCGCGCTTTCGCGGCAGGCGGCCTCCCCTGGTCGAACTCGGCGGGGACGACCTCGCGCTGCTCACCTACACCTCCGGGACCACCGGCCCACCGAAGGGCGCGCTCAACTCCCACGCGAACGTGCTGGCCACCGCACTCGACTTCGGTGAGTGCGCCGGCGTCGTCGACGGGGACGTCGTGTTCGCCGTCGCTCCCCTGTTCCACATCACCGGCGCCGTGCTCAATGCGGGTGTCGCCCTCGTCCGGGACTGCCTGCTCGTCTTCGCGAACAGGTTCAACGCGGCCGTCGCACTGGAGACGCTCGTGGAGCACCGGGTGACCTACACGATCGGCTCGATCACCGTGTTCAACGCGCTGTCCGAGGTTCCGGGCGTGAGCGCGGACCACTTCGCCTCGGTCAAGACCCTCTACTCGGGCGGCGCGCCCATCCCGCCTGCCACCGTGGAGAAGTTCGAAGCCCGATTCGGCAAGTACATCCACAACGCGTACGGGATGACCGAGACGACGGCCGGAGTGATTGCGGTGCCACCCGGCCTGCGGGCGCCGGTCGACCCGTCGAGTGGCTCACTGTCCATCGGTCTCCCGCTGCCCCGGGTGGACATCCGCGCCGTCGACCCGAATGGTGACCCTGTTCCGCCCCACACCGCGGGCGAACTGGAAATCGCCGGACCGCAGGTTGTTTCGGGCTACTGGCGCAACCCGGACGCCTCCCGGGACACACTGCCCGGCGGACGGTTGCGCACCGGGGACGTCGCGATCATCGACGAGGCGGGGTGGGTGTACCTCGTCGACCGGCTCAAGGATCAGATCAACGTGTCCGGGTACAAGGTGTGGCCCCGTGAGGTCGAGGACACCCTCTACGAACACCCGGCCGTGCACGAGGCCGCCGTCGTCGGGCAACCCGACGACTACCAGGGCGAATCGGTGGTGGCCTACGTCTCGCTCCGCAAGGGCGCGACCGCCACCGAGGACGAACTCGTCGCGTTCGCCCGCGACCGGCTCGCCGCGTACAAGCGGCCGCGGCTGGTGCACATCATCACCGACCTCCCGAAAACCCAGACAGGCAAGATCCGTCGCAGCGACCTGCGTTGACGGCTCCTCCCCTCGACATCTCGACTCCGCGACCCCGACGAAAGTGACTGCACGTGAACGTCGACCTCACTCGCCAGGCGCAGCCTGACACCCATTCCGGCACCACCCTCGCCTCCCGCAAGAAATCGCTCCTCGCCAGCTCCGTCGGCAACGTCCTCGAGTGGTACGAGTGGAGCGCGTACGCGGTGTTCGCCCCGTTCATCGCGGCGGCGATGTTCAGCAACTCGGACCCGGTCTCGGCCCTGCTGTCCACGCTCGCCGTGTTCGCGGTCGGGTTCCTGATGCGCCCGCTCGGCGGGATCATCTTCGGCCGGATCGCCGACAAGCGCGGACGCAAGTTCGTCCTCGTCACGACCATGCTGATGATGGCCACCGGCAGCCTGATCATCGGGGTGATGCCCACCTACTCGACGATCGGCGCGTGGGCGTCGCTGATCCTGCTCACCGCGCGCGTCATGCAGGGCTTCGCGCACGGCGGCGAGTCCGCGACCGCGTATTCCTACGTCGGTGAGATCGCACCTCCGCACCGGCGCGGCATGTGGGGCAGCGTCGCGTTCATCGCGATCTTCGGCGGTTCGGTGCTGGCCTACACCGTCGGCGGCGTCGTCACCTCCTCCCTGTCCGACACCGCTGTCGGTCAATGGGGTTGGCGTATCCCCTTCCTCATCGGCGCGCTCCTGGCACTGTTCGCCCTGTACCTGCGCCGCAGCATGGACGAGAGCGACGTCTTCGATGCTGCGCAGAAGGATGACGATCAGCCGAGCATCCCCCGCCGCACCGTCGTCCGGGCGATCCTCCTGATGATCGGGATGACCTCGGGCATCACGGCCGCGCACTACACGTGGACGTCGTACATCTCCACGTACGCGATCACGCAGCAGGGCATGAATCCCGACACCGCGTACTGGATGCTGGTGATCGCTCAGCTGATCGCTCTGGTCTCGCTGCCGTTCCTCGGGTTGCTCTCCGACAAGATCGGCCGACGGCCCATGCTGGGGGCCTTCGCGGTTCTGATGTTCGTCCTGCAGTTGCCGCTGACGATGATGATCACGTCCGACGGGTGGACCCTGCTCGTCGCCACCACCGCCGCCCTGCTGATCGTCGCGGTCCCGGCGTCGATTCTGTCCTCCACGCTGTCGGAGAGCTTCCCGACGCGACTACGCACCCAGGCGATCGGATTCGCGTACTCGTTCTCCGTAGCGGTGTTCGGTGGCACCGCCCCGTACCTGAACCAGCTTCTCCTCGGACTCGACCTCGGCTGGGTGTTCGGCGTCTACATCATGGTGCTGGCCGTCCTCACCGGCGTCGCGTGCCTGTTCATGAAGGAGACCAAGGGCATTCGCCTCGAAGACGTGTGACCACGCGAAAGAGAACCGGCAGGTGCATCACCTGCCGGTTCTCACCCGAGCGAGTGACGGGATTCGAACCCGTGTGAACGGCTTTGCAGGCCGGTACCTCAACCACTCAGTCACACCCGCATCGATGATTACTGTGCCCGGCCGGTGCCCCGGGCGCGAGGGTTGCGCTCACGGTGATTCTGAAACCGACACGCCGGGGCGGGAACAAACCACGTGCCCTCGTTGCTGTGTTGCTTCGTGACCGACACCGAAGAACGCGCCGCCCCGACCGCCGACCGGACAACCACCCGTCCCAGCCTTCGGGTGATCCTGGTACTCGGCGCAATGGTGGCCCTCGGCCCCTTCACCATCGACATGTACCTGCCCGCGCTTCCGGACATCGGAACCGACCTCGGCGCGTCCTCGTCCGCGGTCCAGCTGACCATCACCGGCACCCTGCTCGGCCTCGCGCTGGGGCAGTTGATCGTCGGACCGCTCGCGGACAGCCTCGGGCGCAGGCGTCCCCTGATCGCCGGTATCGGTGTCCACGTCGTCGCGTCCGTGCTCGCGGTCTTCGCGCCGACCGTGGCCGTGCTGGGTGTGCTCCGCGTCTTCCAGGGCATAGGGGCCGCCGCCGCAGCGGTGGTCGCGCTCGCCGTCGTCCGCGACCTTTTCTCGGGGAACACCGTGGCCGTCGTGATGTCGCGACTGATGCTCGTGCTCGGGGTCGCACCCGTTCTCGCCCCGAGTATCGGTGGGGCGCTCCTCATCGCCGTCGACTGGCGCGGGATCTTCGTCGTCCTCGCCGTGATCGGCATGCTGACGGCGTTGATCGGTGTGTGGGGTCTGACGGAGACGCTGCCGCCGGAGCGGCGGCGCAAGAGCAATCTGCGCGCCGTGCTGGGCACCTACAAGAGCCTGCTGGGCGACCGCGCGTTCATGGTGCTCGCCCTCGTGTCGAGTGTGGCGATGGGATCGTTGTTCTCGTACGTCTCCGGTGCGTCGTTCGTGTTCCAGGACCAGTACGGCCTGGACGAGCAGCAGTTCGCGCTGCTGTTCAGCTCCGGCGCGATCGCTCTGATCGGCGCCTCGCAACTCAACGTCCGCGCCCTCGCACGGTGGTCACCGCTGCAGATCACGGTGTCGGCCCTCGCCTTCGCGACGGTGGCCGGGCTGGCGCTGGTCACCACCGCCCACTTCGAGTTCGGCGGGCTCGTCGGGTTCGTCGTTCCGCTGTGGTTCCTCCTCGCCGGTGTCGGCTTCGTCCTGCCGAACGCCCCGGCACTGGCTCTCGGCCGGCACGGGGAGGCGGCCGGTACGGCGGCCGCGCTGCTCGGCGCCCTGCAGTTCGGTGTCGGCGCGCTGATCGCTCCCCTGGTCGGCGTGCTCGGCAACACCGGCGTCGCACTCGCGGTCACGATGACTGCGTGCGCGGGACTCGGACTCGTGGCGTTGGCGGCCGCCGCGAAGGCGGAAGCGCACTGACGACACGTTCGGCAGATTTTCGCGGCCCATCACCCGTCATGGGATGATCGACGCATGCCACCACCGTCACCACTTCATCTCGACCCCATCGAAGAGGCCCACCGGCAGTGGACGAAGCACGGCTGGGGTGATGTCGCCGACGGCATGGCCGCGGTGACCTCGGTGATGCGGGCACAGCAGATCATGATGGCCCGGGTGGAAGAGGTGCTCAAGCCGTCGGGGCTCACGTTCGCCCGGTACGAATTGCTGACGCTGCTGACGTTCACGCGTACGGGTGCGCTCCCGATGGCGAAGGCCAGCGCGCGCCTTCAGGTTCACCCGACCAGCGTGACGAACGCCGTCGACCGGCTCGAGACGGCGAATCTCGTGCGACGTGTCCCGCATCCGAGCGATCGCCGCGCGACCCTGATCGAAATCACCGACGCGGGAAGGAAACTGGCCGTCGAGTCCACCGAGCGACTCAACGCCCAGGTGTTCTCGCGCCCCGGGGTGTCCGGTGACAAGCTGGAACAACTGGTCACGATCCTCGCCGAACTGCGCCGCGAGGCAGGCGATTTCGACACCGGAGACGCCCCCACCAAGTGGTGAGAGACGACTGTCGCCCCGCACCGGATCCGGTGCGGGGCGACAGTCGTTTTCAGGGCTTCTAGCGGTGCTTGAAGACGGGCGCACGCTTCTCGACGAACGCCGCCATCCCTTCCTTCTGATCTTCGGTGGCGAACGTCGAATGGAACACCCGACGCTCGAACCGGACACCTTCGGTGAGGGTGGTCTCGAACGAGCGGTTGACGGCTTCCTTCGCCATCATCGCGACCGGAAGCGACATTTCGGCGATGGTGGTCGCCGTCTGCAGCGCCTCGTCCAGGAGATCCACGGCGGGCACGATCCGCGACACCAGTCCGGCGCGTTCGGCCTCCTCGGCGTCCATGTTCCGGCCGGTCAGGCACAGTTCCATGGCCTTGGCCTTCCCCACCGCGCGCGTCAGCCGCTGCGAACCGCCGATGCCCGGGATGACACCGAGCTTGATCTCCGGCTGACCGAACTTCGCGGTGTCGGCGGCGATCAGGATGTCACAGAGCATCGCCAGTTCGCATCCGCCGCCGAGTGCGTAACCGGCGACGGCAGCGATCGTCGGCTTGCGGGCCGCGGCGAGGCGATCCCACGCGGCGAAGAAGTCGTCCAGGTAGACGTCCATGTACGACTTGGGCTGCATCTCCTTGATGTCGGCGCCCGCCGCGAATGCCCGATCGGAACCGGTGATCAGAATGGCACCGATCTCCGAATCCTTCTCCAACTCCTCCACCGCCGACACGACCTCGCGCATCAGCTCGGAGTTCAGTGCGTTGAGCGCTTTCGGACGGTTGAGGGTGATGATCCCCACCCGGCCCTTGCGTTCGAGCAGGATGGTCTCGAAGTCGGTCACTGGTCTCCCTTGGTAGAACGGTCGCGGATGTCGTTGATGATGGCCGAGAAGTCCTGGCCACCACCACCGGCGGCGTGGAACCGGCTGTACAGCTCGGCGGCCCGCAGCCCGAGGTCGGCCTCGACGCCGTTGGTCTTCAGCGCGTTCGCGGCGAGACCGAGGTCCTTGTCCATCAGCGCGGCCGCGAAGCCCGGCTGGTAGTCGTTGTTGGCCGGGCTCGTCGGAACCGGTCCGGGCACAGGACAGTTGGTGGTGAGCGCCCAGCACTGACCCGACGCGTTGGACGCGACGTCGAACAGGGCCTGGTTGCTCAGACCCAGCTTCTCGCCGAGGACGAACGCCTCACTGATGGCGATCATCGACACGCCCAGAATCATGTTGTTGCAGATCTTCGCGGCCTGACCGTTGCCCGGATCTCCGCAGTGGACGACCTTCTTGCCCATCACGTCCAGCAGCGGCTTCGCGGACTCGAAGTCGTCCGCCGTGCCGCCGACCATGAACGCGAGCGTTCCCGCGGTGGCGCCGACGACGCCGCCGGAGACGGGTGCGTCCACCGAACGGTGGCCCGCCTCGACCGCCTCGTCGTGCGCCGCCCGGGCGTCCGCGACGTCGATGGTGGACGAATCGATGAACAGGGTGCCCGGCTTCGCGGCGGGCAGGATCTCCGCGTAGAGCCCGAGAACGTGCTTGCCGCTCGGCAGCATCGTGATCACGACGTCCACCTCGCGCACGGCCTCGACGGCCGAATCAGCGACGGTGACACCGTCTTTCACTGCCTGTTCGAGTGCGGCGGGCGCGAGGTCGAAGCCGACCACCGTGTGCCCCGCCTTGACGAGGTTGGCCGCCATGGGACCACCCATGTGACCGAGTCCCAGAAATCCGACGGTAGTGCTCATAGCAGTCCCTCCTGGACGCGTGTGGCTGGTGGTCAGTGCTGGCGCTGCAGGGCCGTCAGGCCGAGTTCGAGGTCGCCGAGTGGGGCGAAGAACGCGTCGACCCGCGCCGGGTCGACCTCCTCGATCGTGGCGGGCGACCACTGCGGGTTGCGGTCCTTGTCCACGACCTGCGCCCGGATGCCCTCGACGAGGTCGGGCGAGCTCAGGCAGGCGACGGACACCCGGAACTCGTCATCGAGTACTTCCTCGAGGCTGCCGGCCTGCCGTGCGCGGCGCAGCGATGTCAGGGTGACCGCGCACGCGGTCGGCGACTTCGCCCGCACCTGCTCGGCCGCCTTCTCCGCCTCGGGCACCCCACTGCCGCGCAGCCGGGCGACGATGTCGGCGACACTGTTCGCCGAGTACGCGGCGTCGATCCAGCCCTGCTGGCCCAGCAACTCCGATGCCGGTGCCGGTTCGGTGAACTGTGCGAGCGCCTCCTGAACCGACGTGGCCGACAGCGCGTCGAGGAACTGCTCGATCTTCTCCGACGGGATGAAGTGGTCGGCGAACCCGCACGCGATCGCGTCGCCGGCACTGAGCCGGGCGGTGGTCAGGGCGATGTGGGTGCCCAACTCGCCCGGGGTGCGGGCGAGCAGGTAGGTGCCCCCGACATCGGGGACGAAACCGATCCCGGTCTCGGGCATCCCGATCATCGACCGCTCGGTGACGATCCGCACGCTGCCGTGCGCCGACACCCCGACCCCACCGCCCATCACGATGCCGTCCATGATCGCCACATACGGTTTGCCGTAGCCCGCGATGGCCGCGTTGAGGAGGTACTCCTCGCGCCAGAACTCCCGCGAACCGGTGCCCCCGTCCTTGGCGTCGTGGTAGATCGAGACGATGTCGCCGCCGGCGCACAGGCCACGCTCACCCGCACCGGTGATCACCACCGCCCGCACCTCGTCGTCGCCGGACCATTCGGTCAGGGCCGCCGCGATCTGCCGCACCATCGCATGGTTGAGGGCGTTGATCGCCTTGGGCCGATTGAGCACGATGCGGCCCAGCCCGTCCCGCTTCTCGACAATTACCTCAGATTCAGAATTCACGTAGGTCACCCTGCCGTTCCGCTATTTCCGACGACGCTGCGGGCGATGACCACCCGCATGATCTCGTTGCTGCCTTCGAGGATCTGGTGGACGCGCAGGTCCCGGACGATCTTCTCGATTCCGTACTCGGCAAGATAGCCGTAACCGCCGTGCAGTTGCAGCGCCTTGTTGGCCACCTCGAAACCGGTGTCGGTGGCGAAGCGTTTGGCCATCGCACACAGTTCGACGACGTCGGGGGCGCCGTCCTCGAGCGCGGCCGCCGCCCGCCACAGCAGGGTGCGGGCCGCCTCCAGTTCGGTGCGCATGTCGGCGAGCTGAAACTGCAGCGCCTGCGAGTCGATCAGCGGCGAACCGAACGCCTTCCGGTCCGTCAGGTAGGCGACGGCCCGCTCCAGCGCGGTCTGCGCGCCGCCCACCGAGCACGCCGCGATGTTGAGCCGGCCACCGTTGAGGCCGGCCATCGCGATCCGGAAGCCACCGCCCTCGGAACCGAGCAGATTCGCCGCCGGCACCCGCACGTCCTCGAAGATCACCTGACGGGTGGGCTGGGCGTTCCAGCCCATCTTCACCTCGTTCGGCCCGAACGACAGACCCGGCGACCCCTTCGGGACGATGAACGCCGAAATCCCCCGCGGCCCGCCCTCCCCGGTCCGGGCCATCACCACGTACACCTCGGACGTGCCGGCACCGGAGATGAACTGCTTGACCCCGTTCAGGACGTAGTCGTCGCCGTCGCGGACCGCCCGGGTACTCAGCGCCGCCGCATCCGAACCGGCCCCCGGCTCGGTCAGGCAGTAACTGCCCAGCTGATCCATCGAACACAACCCCGGCACCCACGCACGGCGCTGCTCGTCGGTGCCGAACCTGTCGATCATCCACGTGACCATGTTGTGGATGGAAATGTAGGCGGCGATCGACGGGCACCCCTTCGCGAGCTGCTCGAAGATGCGGGCCGCGTCGACACGAGTGAGCTCGGATCCACCCACGTCCTCGCGGATGTAGATCCCACCCATCCCCAACGACGCCGCCTTACGCAGGACATCCACAGGGAAATGCTTGGCCTGATCCCATTCCACGGCGTGCGGCGCGAGATGCTCGGCCGCGAAGTCGCGGGCAGTGTCGCTGATCGCCCGCTCGTCATCGGTCAAGGTGAACATGGAGGTCCGTTCAGTTCATGGTGGGGATGACGAAGTGGTTGGTCTGTTCCTTCTTGCCTGAGGGCCAACGCTGCGTCACGGTCTTGGTCTTGGTGTAGAAGCGGAACGAGTCGGGACCGTGCTGATTCAGGTCGCCGAAGCCGGAGCGCTTCCAGCCGCCGAACGTGTGGTACGCGATCGGCACGGGGATCGGGACGTTGACGCCGACCATGCCGACGTTCACGCGGTTGGTGAAGTCGCGGGCGGTGTCGCCGTCGCGGGTGAAGATCGCGACGCCGTTGCCGTACTCGTGCTCGGTGGGCAGGCGGAGTGCTTCCTCGTAGTCCGCGGCACGGGCGACGAGCAGGACGGGTCCGAAGATCTCTTCCTTGTAGACGCGCATGTCGGTGGTGACCTTGTCGAACAGGGTCGCGCCGGCGAAGAAGCCGTTCTCGTGGCCCTCGAGGGTGAAGCCGCGGCCGTCGATCACGGCCTCCGCGCCCTCGTCGATGCCGATCTGGATGTAGCTGTTCACCCGCTCGAGGGCGTCCTTGCTGACGAGTGGACCGAAGTCGGCGGACTCGTCGTCGCTGCGGCCGATCGTGAGCTTGGCGACCCGTTCGGTCAGCTTGGCGACCAGCGCATCCGCCGTCTCCTCGCCCACCGGGACCGCGACGGAAATGGCCATGCACCGCTCACCCGCGGAGCCGTAACCAGCGCCGATGAGGGCGTCTGCCACCTCGTCGAGGTCGGCGTCGGGCATGATGATCGCGTGGTTCTTCGCGCCGCCGAAGCACTGGGCACGCTTGCCGTGGGCCGCGGCGGTCTCGTAGATGTACTGCGCGATCGGCGTGGAGCCGACGAAGCCGACAGCCTTGACGCGGTCGTCGGTGAGCAGGACGTCCACCACTTCCTTGTCACCGTTGACCACGTTGAACACGCCTGCGGGCAGACCTGCTTCGAGGAACAGCTCGGCCAGACGCAGCGGCACCGACGGGTCGCGCTCGGACGGCTTGAGGATGAACGCGTTGCCGGCGGCCAGCGCGGGACCGGCCTTCCACAGCGGGATCATGGCCGGGAAGTTGAAGGGCGTGATGCCCGCGACGACACCGAGCGGCTGACGCATCGAGTACACGTCGATGCCGGTTCCGGCGGATTCCGTGTACTCACCCTTGAGAAGGTGCGGGGCGCCGAGTGCGAACTCGATGACCTCGAGGCCGCGCTGGATGTCGCCCTTCGCGTCGGGGATCGTCTTGCCGTGCTCGGACGACAGGAGGCGCGCCAGTGAATCCATCTCCTCCTGCGCGAGCTGGAGGAACTTCATCAGGACGCGGGCCCGCTTCTGCGGATTGAACAGCGCCCATTCCCGCTGAGCATCCACCGCGTTCGCGATGATCGCCTCGGTCTCGGCCTTGTCGGCGAGAGGCACACGCGCCTGCACCTCACCGGTGTTGGGGTCGTAGACGTCGCCGAACTTGTTGGAGGCACCGGGGACGCGCTTGCCGCCGACGAAGTGGGATAGCTCTTGAACCATTGTGCGAACCCGTTTCCTGCTCGATGATGAAGGAGTTCCGAATATGTAGCCCATCCTATAGTTGGATGTCCATGTATGTCCAGACCATACGATCGGATCATGCAGAGTCACTCTCCCGAGGAGCTGAACTTCGTCCGCATCCTCCGGACCAACCCGTGCATCACCACCATCCTGGACCGCGCACCCCAACTCGGCCTCTCGGAGTGGTACCTCACCGCAGGCGCCGTGTTCCAGACGGTCTGGAACCACCTCGACGGCCGCGACCCGCAGTCGGGAATCAACGACTACGACCTCTTCTACTTCGACGACAGCGACACCAGCTACGAGGCCGAAGACGACGTCATCCGCAAGGCCGGCGCACTGTTCGACGACCTCGACGTGCGTGTCGAGGTCAGAAACGAAGCACGGGTGCATCTTTGGTACGAAGACCACTTCGGCGTGCCCTCGACACCCTTCACCGACTGCAAGGACGCCATCGATCACTTCGCCTCCACCACCTGCTGCTACGGCATCCGGAGAACACCCAGCGGAGACGACGAGATCTACGCTCCCCACGGATTCGCCGACCTCTTCGACATGATCCTGCGCCCGAACCCCGTCCTCGCCCCGCGGGAGGTGTACGAATCCAAAGCCGCCCGGTGGCAGAGGGAATGGCCTCGCCTGACGGTGGTGCCGTGGCCGGAGTGAGCAGTCAGTGCTTCCGCACGACGTGCTCGGGCTCTCCCGGTTTCCAGATGGTGATGTCCATGTGACCGTCGCCGACCTCCACTGCCGAGCCGCCGGTCAGGTCGGCACGGTAGCAGTGATCGAATTCCTGCCCCCGGATGTCGAACCCGGTCTCGTCGAACAGTGCCTGCGCGAAACGCTGATGCAGGGCCTTGTCCTGGACGTCGTCGACGACACCCCACAGTTTCGCGTCGCCCTCCTTCACCTCGGTGTCGACTGTCGCGGTGTGCAGGCAGAAGCGCGGATCGCGAGCCAGATCCCGGAACTTCGTGGTGTTCGGCATTCCGGCGATCCACAACTGATTCTCGAAGAATCTCGGCTCGACCGGGCTGATCCGCGGGAATCCGTCGGAGCGAAGCGTGCCGAGCATGCAGAGGTTTCCGGTCGCCGCGTGTCTGCGGGAGAAAATAGCGGCAATCCGCGGAGCAGCTTCGGCGAACTCATTCCAGCTGGCCATGCACACGACCCTACGACGAATCCCGTGGCCGCCGGGTCAGGACGCCCGCAATTGCGCGATGAGCACCGCCTCGACCTCCGACTGTCGTGCCGCGGCCGGGAGCGGCGGGGCCGCCGACCGGTAGTGGTGCCCGGTCGGGGTGCCGAGGTCGATGAGGTGAGTGTGGCCGGGCCGCTGTATCGGGCGGGCGGTCCACCCCGGTGCTTCCTTCGCGTAATTGCACGCCTCACAGAGTCCGGACCCGTTTCGCGCGGTGGTCTTACCCAATTTCCTGCGTGAGCGGATGTGATCGTGATGCCGGATCGGCGCATCACACCACGCAGTCCTGCACGTCCGATCCCGCAGGTCGATCAGCTGTCTCAGGCTCTTCGGGAACGTGCGGGCTTGCGATTCCATCGCCGTCAGCGCCCCCAACTGCGGGCACGAATACACCCGCCGTAGCGACGTCTCGGTGTCATTGTCGACGGCGTCCGCCACCAGCTGCCGCGCGATCCCCGCCGGCACCGGCCCGAACCCCCGCAACTGCGCCGCCTCGTGCCCACCGGCCAGCAGAGTCTCGTCCGAGAGCACCAGATTCACCGCCACCGGAACACCCGCTGCCACCGACGCCCCGGTGCCGCGGTCGAACAACAAGTCCACCATCAGCTGATTGCGAGTCCGGCCGCCACTGTTCCCGGTGGCAATCAGACTGTCCGCATCCCGCCCCAGCGTGGCCTGCACACACACCGCCTGCTCGACCGGCATCAACACACTCAAATAGGCCATCGAATCCGGCGCCGGCCGTGTCGTGACCCGACGCTCGGACACCGCCTTACGATGCCGGGCCACGACCGCCGCGGCGTCGAGTTCGACCGCCAACGCCTTCGCCCGTGCGATCAGCCCGCGGTCGCCGACGCCGTCGAGAGTGGCCGGGTCCGAGCACAACCGACGGTCCACGATCGCCCGATCCGCGGCCGACAGGCACGCTGTTTCCCGCACCAACAACGTGGCGCGCCATTCGTTCAACCGGCCCGACCGCAACAGGGCCAGGGTGTGCGGCATCTCGTGCACCAACGCCTGAGCGAAACCCAGATGCCGACCACCGCGGTTCGGGGATTCCCTGCGCGCCAACGCAATCTGCGAGGCGATGCCGCGGTCCCACTCCGCCCGCGGTAACCCGGCAGCCTTGCGGTCCGCACGGATACACGTGGCGACGCCGTCGGTGATCACCGCCTGCACCGCACACCCGACCGACTTCAACGCCTCGATCGCATCGAGCCACTCGATCCCCAACCCCGCATCACCGCCAGCAGAAACCACTCGCAGCCGCGCCGTGAACACACGCAACTCGGCCAGATCCGGCGCAATCAATTCCCCCACAGCCAACCTCCCCCAAGGCCGTTAGAATGTATGTTCGATTCTAGCAACAGCCCTTGCCCCGTGGCAATAGTCCGCGTTGACTCATCAGAAATGCCCGCGTAGTCCATCCGTCGCCTCACCTGAAAATGCCGGCGTAGCGGTCACCTCTGCAGAGTTGTTGCTAGTCAATCAGATTTGGGTGCTGCAGACCAGCACGAGGCCGTCACCGGAGAGGACAAGCAATCCTCGCCGACAGATACTCCCGACCATCGCCACCGCCACGAACACCAACGAGAGAAGCCGCTGCCACGGGGGCATTTCTGGATGAGTCAACGAATCAGACTTCGCGGGCATCGTGACCTGAGGCAACAGGGAGCCACCGAAGTCAGAGCCCCAGCGCCGCGGCCGCTGCCCGCGCGAGGGTTTCGTCGACGGCGTCGTAACTGCCGGAGCCACCGCCCGGTCCGCCGCTGTCGGCGACGGTGCGGCGGGCGGAGAGGTGCACGGCGTCGACCCCGGTGCCTGCGACCGCGGCGATGTCCTCGACGCGGATTCCGCCACCTGCCATTACTTGAATTCGCCCGTGCGCGTGAGCGACCATGCCGGACAGAGCTTCGAGACCGTCGATGCACCGCGGTGCTCCGCCCGAGGTGAGGACCCGGATGATGCCCGACCGCGCGAGCGTGTCGACGGCGGTCGCCCTCTCGGCGACGACGTCCATCGCACGATGGAACGTCACCTCGACCGTGTACGGGTCGATGCCGTCGAGCAGTCGGCGCAGAGCGTCGCGGTCGACGGACATGTCGGGAGTGAGTGCGCCGAGCACGACCCCGGAGGCGCCGACGTTCACCGCGGCCAGGACGTCGCGAGCCATGACGGCGATCTCGTCGGCGTCGTAGACGAATCCGCCGGGCCGGCACCGGATCAGCGGGTGCACCGCGATCCCCTGGGCCGCGACCGCTTCGATCATGCCGATGCTCGGTGTCAACCCGCCGGTCGCGCCGAGTGCGGTGCACAACTCGACGCGCACCGCGCCGGCACGTCGTGCGATCCGGGCGCCCGCGACATCCTGGACCGCTAATTCGAGTACGGGTGTCATCTAGAACGACTGCCAGGAAGGCTTGTGTTCCAGCGCATACCGGTAGTAGTCGGCGAGTTGCAGCTTGCTCGCTGCGGCTTCGTCGATCACGACGGTCACGTGCCGGTGCAGCTGCATCACCGATGCCGGGCAGAACGCGGAGAGCGGACCTTCCGCGGCTGCGGCGATCGCCTCGGCCTTGCCCTTGCCGAACGCGATCATCACCAGGTGCCGGGCCTCGCTGATGGTGCCCAGACCCTGGGTGAGGACGTGGTGCGGGACGTCGTCGACGCTGTCGAAGAACCGCGCGTTGTCGAGGCGGGTCTGCTCGGTGAGTGTCTTGACGCGGGTGCGTGAGGTCAGCGCGGAGCCCGGCTCGTTGAAGCCGATGTGGCCGTCGGTCCCGATGCCGAGAAGCTGCACGTCGACGCCGCCTGCCTCGGCGATGGCTGCGTCGTACCGCGCACCTTCCTCGGCGATGTCGGGCGATTCGCCGTTCGGGCTGAGCACACGGGCGGTGTCGAGGTTGACGTGGTCGACGAACTCCGAGCGGATCACCGAGAAGTACGACTGGTCATGGCTTTTCGGAAGACCGACGTACTCGTCCAGCAGGAAGGCTCGTGCTCGCGAGAAGTCCAGTCCGGCCTCACGGTGCCTGCGTGCGAGTTCCCGGTAGCTCCCGAGGGGGGACGAGCCGGTCGCGAGGCCCAGCGTCGTCGGACCGCGTCGCACGTACCCCTCGACGATGTCGGCGACGGTCGAGCTGATCTCCGACGGCGTCTGCCGGATTACGATTTCCATGCGAGTCCTTCCGTTTCGGCGGGCATTCCGCCGACGAACACGCCGCGGGGGCGCAGTTGGTGATCGGTCACGACGATATCGGCGCGGCGGCCCGGGGCCAGGGTGCCGCGGTCGGACTCCAGGCCGAGCAGCCGGGCCGGAGTCCTGGTGGCGGAAGCGACGGCGTCGACGAGTCCGATGCCGCTGTCCACGACGGCGGTGCGCACCACGTCCAGCAGCCGTGCGGTGCCGCCCGCGATGGCCCCCTCGGACCCGTCGGCGGTCGCGAGCCGGGCCACACCGTGTGCGACGCGCACGTTCAGCGGCCCGAGCTGGTAGTCGCCGTCCGCGACACCGGCGGCGGCCATGGCGTCACTGACGAGGACGATCTGGTCGGGCCCGACGGTATCGAACACCATCGACACGGTCTCGGGCGCGAGATGCACTCCGTCCGCGATCAATTCGACGACGATGTCGCCGCGACCGGCCGCGGCCAGGAACGCGGCCACCGGTCCCGGCGCGCGGTGGTGCAGCGGCGGCATCGCGTTGAACAGGTGGGTGGCGGTCAGGGGGCCGCCGGCGGCGTCGGCGATCCTCGCGGACGTGGTCGCCGCGTCGGTGTCGGTGTGGCCGAGGCTGGGTAGCACGTCACGCCGTCGCATCGCGGCGAGAAGTTCGCCGAAGTGCGCGGTCTCCGGCGCGAGCGTCATCGACCGGACGGTGCCACGCGCGGCGTCGCAGATCCTTTCGAACAGATCGGGATCGCCGGGGATCACGGACGCGGGATCCTGCGCGCCGCACCGGGCACCGGAGATGAACGGGCCCTCCAGGTGGATCCCGAGGAGCTCACCGCGTTCCACCAGATCGGCGAGAATCCCGGCCTGCCGGAGCAGGTCCTGCTCCCCTGCCGAGACGAGGCTGCCGAGCAGTCCGGTGGTGCCGTGCTCGCGGTGATGGTCCGCGGCCTGCCTTGCCCCGTCGGCGTCGGTGTTGGGAAATCCCGCGCCTGCGCCGCCGTGGCAATGCAGGTCGATCAGACCCGGCAGCAGTATCGACGAACTCGGTTCCGGCAGCGGCACCTGTCCGCGGTACTGCGCCGCGGACCCGACCCAGGAGATTCGGTCGCCGTCGGTGGTCACCACACCGTCGGCGATGACGCCGTCCTCCACGACGACCTCGCCCCGCAGGATCATCGAGACGCTCCGGACGCGAGCGCGGCGACCGCCGATCGTGCGGACTGCGAGGACCGTGCGCCGCGTGCGGCGGCGGCCATGTCCCGGCACAGGCCGAGGTCGGCGGCGGCCAGACTGGCACGCACGGCACCCAGCGACGGGGCCACCATCGACAGGCTGGTGACGCCCAACCCGACCAGCACCGGGGCCAGCGCGGGATCGGACGCGGCCTCCCCGCAGACGCCGACGGGTGCGCCTGCCTCCGCTCCTGCCGCGCCGACCAGGCCGATCAGGTCCAGGACGGCGGGCTGCCACGGGTCGAGCAGTGGCGCGAGACTGCCCGCCATCCGGTCCGCGGCACACGTGTACTGGCTCAGGTCGTTGGTCCCGATACTGACGAAATCGAGGTGCTCGAGCAGGTCGCGTGCACGCAGCGCTGCCGAGGGGATTTCGATCATCGCCCCGACCGTGGCGATACCGGCTGAGCGGGCTAGCGCGGCGAAGCCCTCCGCTTCCTCCGCCGTCGCCACCATCGGCGCCATCACCCACAGGTCCGCGCCGGTGGTGGCCGCCGCGGCGCCGAGAGCCTCCAACTGGGTGGCCAGGACTTCCGGGTAGACGGTGCCGACCCGCAGCCCCCGCACGCCGAGTGCCGGGTTCTCCTCCGCGCCGAGGTCGAGGAACGGCAGTGGTTTGTCGGAGCCGCTGTCGAGGGTCCGGACCACCACCTTGCGTCCCGCGAACTGCTCCAGCACCGACGTGTAGGTGGCGATCTGTTCGTCGAGGGTGGGCGCGATCTGCCTGCCGAGGTACAGGAATTCGGTGCGGAACAGCCCGACGCCCTCGGAATCCGCGGTGGCGGCGCGGGTGGCGTCGTCGACGGTGCCGATGTTGACGAGCAGTCCGACGGGTGCCCCGTCCCGGGTGCGGCCGGGTCCACTCGTGGCCGCGACCCGCGCTCGCGCCTCCGCGACCTGCTCGGCCACCTCTGCCTGCCGAAGGTCGCCGGGGTCGACGACGATCTCGCCGGTCGTCCCGTCGAGCACCACCGGTCTTCCCTCGACCAACCGGTCGAGGTCGGCGCAGTTCACGATCGCCGGCAGACCGAGGGATTTCGCCAGGATCGCAGTGTGGCTCGTCGGCCCGCCCTCGGCGGTGAGCAGACCGACCACGTCGCTGCCGCCGAGCATCGCGGTGTCCGCGGGCGACAGGTCCCTGGCGACGAGAACGAACGGGTACCCGGGATCGGGGATGCCGGGCATCGGCACTCCCAGCAGCACCGCGACCGCGCGATGCCCGAGGTCACGCAGGTCCGCAACGCGTTCGGCCAGGTACCCACCGAGGGCCTCGAGTTTGGCGCAGTAACCGTCGAACGCGACGCTCACGGCGTGTGCCGTCGGCATGCCGGCGCGAAGGTTCTCCTCGGCGGCGGACACGATTCCCGGGTCGCGGGCCATGGCCGCCGACACGAGCAGGATCTCGGACGCGACGCCGTCCACCTGGGCGGCGCGGGCTTCGAGGTCGCCGGACACGGTCGCGAGGGCGTCCCGCACACGGGCGGTCTCGGCCGTGATCGATTCGCCGACAGGGTCTTCGGCCGACGTCGCGACCGGTGTCCCGAACGAGAGCCAGGGTGCGCAGACCAGTCCCGGACTCACCCCGAGGCCGTGTACGAGAACTTCCGTAGCCGTCGACATCAGGCGGCGTCGAGGTCGGAGGCGAGCAGGTCTGCGAGGCGGTCGAGGGCCTCCTCGCTGCCCTCCCCTTCCGCGGTGATCGTCACCTCGGTACCGAATTCGGCGCCGAGGGTCATCACCGCGAGCATGCTGCCTGCGTCCACCGGCGCGGACTCGCCGACCGCGATCTGCACTGCGACCGGTATCGCCGCGGCGGCCTGGGTGAACTTCGCAGCGGGGCGGGCGTGCAGTCCGACCTTGGAACCGATGAGGACCGTTCGTGTAGCCATGCTCACTGACCTGCCTTTTCCGTGTCGGCGTTGGTGTCGGCGTTCGTTTCCGCGTCGTCCTCCCGGCCGGGAGTGCGCAGGTTCCACTTCTTGATGACGAAGCTGAACAGGACGTAATAGATGACCGCGTACCCGAGCCCGATGGGGATCAGCATCCACGCGTTGGTGGCCTTGCCGAAGTTGAGCACGTAGTCGAAGAAGCCTGCGGAGAACGTGAATCCGTCGTGGATGCCGAGCGCGTTGACGAGCGCCATCGACGTGCCGGTGAGGAACGCGTGGATCAGGTACAGCGGCCAGGCCACGAACATGAACGCGAATTCGAGGGGCTCGGTGATGCCGGTGAGGAACGCCGTCAGTGCGGTGGAAAGCATGATCCCACCCACGACCTTCTTCTGCGACGGCCGGGCGTTGCGCCAGATTGCCAGTGCGGCAGCGGGAAGGGCGAACATCATGATCGGGAAGAAGCCGGTCATGAAGATGCCTGCGCTCGGGTCGCCGGCGAAGAACCGGTTGAGGTCGCCGCGGACCAGCTCGCCGCTCGCGTCCTGGTAGTCGCCGACGAGGAACCACACGGTGGAGTTCAGGATGTGGTGCAGTCCGGTCGGGATGAGCAGGCGGTTCGCCATGCCGTAGACGCCGCCACCGACGACGGAGTTCTCGGCGACGGTCTCGCCCACCCACGTCAGTGCGGAGTTGAAGGCCGGGTACAGAAACGCCATCAGGACGCCGACGACGAGACCGGTGACGGCGGTGAGGATGGGAACGAGCCTGCGCCCGTTGAAGAATCCGAGGTAGTCGGGCAGTTTGGTGCGGTAGAACCGCTGCCACAGAATCGCGGACAGCAGACCCATCACGATGCCGGCGAGCACACCGTAGTTGATCAGCGCCTGGTCGCCGTTCGGATCGGTCTTGCCTTCGAGGACGACCGGCGACATGGCCTCGAACACGCCGTTGATGACCATGTATCCGACCACGGCGGCCAGGGCGGTGGAACCGTCGGCCTTCTTGGCCCATCCGATGGCGATGCCCACCGCGAAGATGAGGGGCAGCCAGGTGAACACGGCCTGGCCGGCTGCGGAGATGACGGACGCGGCGGTGTGCATCGAGTCGAATCGGCCGAGGAGGTCGTCCTGGCCGAGCCGCAGCAAGATGCCGGCCGCGGGAAGTACCGCGATCGGCAGCATCAGGCTGCGCCCGAGGCGCTGCAACCCGGCAAACACCGCTGATTCCATTTTCGGGCTGTCTACGACAGTCATATCGGCCTTCTCTGTGTGCGCTTCGGTCGCCGAATCGGCGTCTGGTGAGTCCCGAAACCGGTGGCGGCGAGCGCGTCGTACGGCTTCGGGAAAACTATTGTGGACCAGCACCCCCAACGGGTACTGTCCGGTCATAACCAGTTGCTAGTTTGACCAGGTGAGCACAGGATGTCAACAGGCAAATGTGATCCAGCTAACCCATCCGACACCATTCACCTGCGGCTCGAACACGAACTACGAGGGAGAACCGATGTCCAAAGCGGACGCAATCATCAGCGGCCTCGGCGGTGCCGACAACATCGTCGAGATCGAGGCCTGCATCACCCGGCTGCGCACCGAGGTCAAGGACGGCGCCAAGGTCGACGAGGCCGCACTCAAGGCCGCAGGCGCCCACGGCGTGTTGAAGGCGGGCAGCGTCGTCCAGGTCATCGTCGGCCCCGAGGCGGACACCCTGGCCGAGGACATCGAGGACATCCTGTGAGCCTGTCCGTGCAGGCTCCACTGCCCGGCCGCGTGCTCGTCCTGGCCGACGTGCCCGACCCCGTGTTCGCCGGACAGATGGTGGGTTCCGGAGTCGCGATCGAACCGGCGCGTGACCGCGGCGCCCTCGACGTGCTCGCGCCGATCTCGGGCAAGATCCTCAAATTGCACCCGCACGCGTTCGTCATCCTGGGCTCGGCGGGCGGCGGTGTGCTGGTGCACCTGGGAATCGACACCGTGAAGCTGAAGGGCGAAGGGTTCACCCTGCTGGCAGCGGAAGGCGACGACGTCGACGCGGGCGACCCCGTGGTGCGGTTCGATCCGACCGAGATCGACGGCACCGGATATTCCGCCATCTGCCCGGTCGTCGTCATGGATTCCAAGCCGGATTCGGTGTCCACCGACACCATCGGGTCCGACGTGGCCACCGGCGACGCCCTGTTCGACTGGACGGCGCCGTAGAAACATCGACGCAGTGCGGGTCGGCAAGGGAAGCGCCGGCCCGCACCCTTGTCGTCCGGGCGCCAACGTTTTCCAGTGCCGGCGACCTGCTCGACTCTGTAACAGACCGGTCGGTCCGAACGATCAAGGTGCCGAGACGATATGCCGACACCAAGGAGCGAGAACTATGGGTTCGTCTGAAATTTTCACCGATCTGGTCGCCTGGGGTGCCGAGGGTTTTCTGAACGGAAACCCGGTGCAGTCGGCAGTGGGTGCTGTGCTGTTCCTGGGGCTGGGACTCTGGGACCTCGTCACGGGTGCACCCATCGTCATCTGACCGGCCAGACGCTCGACAACGGAGGTACACGATGACATCGCCCATGGAGTCCGTCCCCCAGCTGTCCACGCTCGTCGGGGCCTGGACATTGGACCCCGCTCGCACCTCGATCACTTTCCACACCAAAGCGTTATGGCTACTCCCGGTCACCGGGACCTTCCACGCCGTCGAGGGCGCCGGAACGGTCGGCGACGACGGACGTATCACCGGAACTCTGGTCGTCGACGCCGCCTCCGTGAACACCGAGAACGCCACACGCGACAAGCATCTGCACTCCGCCGACTTTTTCGACGTCCAGAAGTACCCCACCATCATCTTCACCGTGACAGACGCACGCCCCGCCGAACCGGGACACCTCCATCTCGACGGCGATCTGACCGTTCACGGCCAGACTCGACCACTCACCGTCCCAGCCAATGTCGTCGCCACGGAGGACACCGCGACGATCACCACCGAAGTGCACCTCGACCGCAGCAGCTGGGGCCTGACCTACACGAAAAAGGGCTCCCTGCTCGCCACCCGCGTCGTGATCAAGGCGCACTTCAGCAAATCCTGACGACGCGGACGGAACGACCCCGGCCGTATTCGGTGGCTCAGACGCTGCGCTGAGCCCGCTCCCCCTGGACTTCCATCTGGAGTTGATAGCGATCGGACCGGTACCAGCTGCGGGTGTGCTCGACCGGTGTGGGACCGCTGAAGGACACCCGGTCGAAGTACATCACCGGGGCGCCCTTCTTGATGCCGAGCAACGTCGCGATCTCCTGGCTCGCCCCGTCGGCGCTCACGGTCTGCTCCGCCCGGTCGATCGGCATGCCGTACTTGTCGGCGGTCGCCCGGTAGATCGAGCCGGTGAGGTCGAGGTCCAGCAGGCCCGGAAGCAGTGCGGCGTTGAACCAGCCGTCGTCGACGCTGACCGGTTCGCCGTCCGCCAGCCGCAACCGTTTGACGTGATAGGCGCTGGTGTCCGGGGCGATGCGCAGCGCCTTCGCGGTGGCCTCCGGCGCCGCGTCCTCCTCGCTCTGGAGCACCACTGTCGTCGGCTTGTGCCCCTGCGCCCGCATCTCCTCCGTGAACGAGGCCAGGTGGAGTTTCGACTGCACCGGACGATGCGCCACGAACGTGCCCTTGCCACGCACCCGCACCAGGTGACCCTCGTTGACGAGCTGCCCGATCGCCTCACGAACCGTGATCCGACTGACGCCGTAGTCCTGCATCAGTTTTCGTTCACTCGTCATCAGGTCGCCGGGCTGAAGTTCCTTGGTGCACTTGTGCAGCAGGATGGCACGGAGTTGCTCGTGCTTCGGAATCACGCTGTCGCGTAGATGTACGGGCATCATTCCGGCGGCTCCAGCTCTGTCAGTGGTGGGACACATCGGATCAGGCAGTCGGACTGCAAAGGTCCCGTCCGGTCCGGTCCAACCACGAGAATACGTGATGCAGGCGCTCCGGCCTACCGTGCGGCCTCGGCCAACGCCTCCAGATACTTGCGCGTCATCACCCGCTGCACGACCCGGCCGGCGGGTCCACCGAGCCGGGTGAACCACCGATCCGGTGTGGAGAATGCCGAGATGGTGGCGAGCACGGTGCCGTCCGGCCGCTGTTCGACGACGAAGCTCTCCTCGCCGCGCTCGGGGTGGCCCGGCAGCGTCCCATAGGCGAATCCCTTCCGGTTCGGTTCGTCGAGCACGTAGACGACGCGGCAGGAGAACGTCAGCCGAAACGGACCGATGCCCCATCGCAGTTCGACCGACGTGCCGGGCGCGGCCGTCGGAGCGTCGGCCCGTACGTCGAGCCCGGCGCCGCGGTGCATCCCCCAGGTACACAGGTGGGTGGCGGCTGCGTCGAATGCGTCTGCCCCGTAACCGATCACCTTCTGCTCCGTCAGGTGGTGATATCCCGCCGGGAAGGGAACATCGCGGCTCGCACCCACCTCGGGGTACGTGAACGCGGGCAGGTCGTCTCGGGAGGTACTGATGGCGGGATCCTCTCGGTCCGGACGTCACGAGCAGGTGGGAAGGCACGTTACCCGGCGCACGGTCTCGAGCCCGTCAGGGGTCCCCGGCCAGTGCCGCGCCACGACTTGCGGACCTGCGCGGCGAACCACCGAACGAAGCGTGAGGCCGATGACGATCACGTCGTCGGCGTATCCGATGACGGGGACGAAATCGGGTATCAGGTCGATCGGAACCGCGAGATAGGCAAGCAGCAGGACGAGCCGGACGCGCACACCCCGGGGCAGGTCCGGATCGGCGGCGAGCCGGCGCAGGAGACGGAGCAGGTCCGGCAGCACCCGGATCGCCTCCCCGATCCCGGTGCCGTCGGGTCTCGATCGCCACAGCACGAGCGCCAGCACCACCCAGACGGCCAGCAGGCCCGCTGCCGCGCCGATCAGGACGGGCCATGCCGCCGCCCACACCTGCCCCGCATCCATACGGCCGCGCCTATTGCTCCGACCGGACCGCGGGACGGATGTTCTGGTCCGCGAGCGCACCGTCCGATCCCAGGAGGCCACGGAGGTTGTGTAGTTCCCGCCGGAGGTTGGTGCGGGCCTGCTGCTCGCTCGATTCGGGCCAGAACAGCCCCGCGAGACGGGTCCTGGACTGAGCGAGACCGGCATGCAGCACGAGGTAGGCCAGCAACGCGATCGCCCGTGACGAGATGGGGCCGACCCTGACATCTTCCGGGTTCGATACGCGCTGTTCGCCGAGCAGGTAGACCGTCAACATGACTGACCAGCTCCCGGTCGCGGAACGAGGCGAGCTTCCGCGTCCTCATCATCGCACGGTCAGCGGAAGTGCTGGTACAGCGCTTTCAGCTCCCGAATCGCGGCGTCCACCGCACGCTCGTCCTCGCTGACCGATCGGATCGCCTTCCGCAACAGCAGCGGGTCGAGGTCGTCGATCGCCGCCCGGAAGTCGGCGTCGGGCAGGGCGGGCAGCGGGGACTCGTCACCGAACCAGTCGTCGACGTCCGCGTCGGAGGAGTCGCCGCCGACACCGTCGATCAGCATGTCCAGGTCGACGCCCCGCAACGTCAGGATTTCGAGCGGGTTCTCGTCGATGCGTTCGGTGGTGAGGTACGCGACCGCCGCCGCATGCTTGCAGGGCCAGCCGTCGTCCGGGCAGGTGCAGTCGTAATTCAGCGCGGACGCCCCGGCGGGCAGCAGCAGGGGTCCGAGAACCTCCGGAACTCCGCCGCCCGCCAGCATCGCGAGACTGCCGGGTTGCCGACGCACCAGCGCGACGAGTTCCGCGACCTCCGCGTCGTCGAGGCGATCGATCGAGACGGTCGCGACGAACGGCTGGAGCTGACTGCCCTGGACCTCCCCCGTCACCATCCCAGCGGCGATCTCGAGCGAGATCACCTGACCGCTGCGCGCGTAGCTCCGCCCACGGCTCATCCGGCCCTTGTCGGCGACGAACTCGATGATGTCCACGAACTCGCGGCCCCACCACGTGCGCCCGAACGATCCGCGCTGGGACCGTGCCTCCAGCCCGCCCGTCACCGGTCGACGCTTGCCGTACTGACCGAAGTGGGGCCCCGGTCGCCGATTCGTCATTCGCCCACCGCCTCGTCGCCGAGCCGGAGCAGTTCGCCGAGTTGTTCGGTGCTCATCTCCGTCACCCAGTTCTCGCCCGTCCCGACGGCGAGATCGGCCAGCTCCTGTTTGGTGGCGATCATCGCGTCGATCCGCTCCTCCAGGGTGCCGACGCACACGAGCTTGCGCACCTGCACGTCCCGCCGCTGACCGATCCGGAACGCCCGGTCCGTGGCCTGGTTCTCGACCGCCGGATTCCACCACCGGTCGAGGTGGACGACGTGATTGGCCGCGGTGAGGTTCAAACCCGTCCCGCCCGCCTTCAGCGAGAGCAACATGATCGGCGGCCCGTCGTCGCCCTGGAACGAGGCCACCATGTCGTCGCGTTTCTGCTTGGAGACGCCCCCGTGCAGAAACGGCACGGGAGTACCGAACCGCTCCGCGAGGTACGGGGTCACGAGGTCGCCGAATTCCCGGAACTGGGTGAACAGCAACGCCTTCTCGCCGTCCGCGACCACGGAATCCAGGATGTCCTCGACGAGCCCCAGCTTGCCGGAGCGGTGCTGTCCGCGCCGCATCACCGCCGACCCGTCGCGCAGGAAGTGCGCCGGGTGGTTGCATACCTGCTTCAGTTTCGTCAGGGCGGCGAGGACGGCGCCCTTGCGCTTCATCCCCTTCTTGTCCTTGATCTGCGCCATCATGTCGTCGACCACCGCCCGGTACAGCGCGGCCTGCTCCGCGGTGAGGTTGGCGCGGACCGTCATCTCGAACTTGTCGGGGAGGTCGGCGATGACCGCGGGATCGGTCTTGACCCGGCGCAGCACGAACGGGGACGTGACCGCACGGAGCCGGGCGACGGCCGTCTGGTCCTGCTCCCGCTCGATCGGCACCACGAAACGCTTGCGGAACATCGCCTCCGAGCCCACGATGCCCGAGTTCGCGAAGTCGAGGATCGAGCGCAGTTCGTCGAGGCGGTTCTCGACCGGAGTGCCCGTCAAAGCGACGCGGTGCGCCGCCGGAATGGTCCGCGCCGCCCGCGCCTGCGACGTCTTCGCGTTCTTGATGTGCTGCGCCTCGTCCAGCACGACACGCCGCCAGTCCTGCTCCTTCAGGTGCGCGACGTCGCGGGCCAGCAGCGCATACGTGGTGATCACCAGATCGCTCTGCGTCACGGCGGCGCTGAACTCCGCACCGCTCAGCCGCTGCGGGCCGTGGTGGACGAGCACCCGCAGCGAGGGCACGAAGCGTGCCGCCTCGCGCTGCCAGTTGCCGACCACCGACATCGGGCACACCAGCAAGGTGGGTGTCGCGGCATTCTCGTGTGCCAGCAGTGCCAGCAACTGCAGTGTCTTGCCGAGACCCATGTCGTCGGCGAGAACGGCCCCGAGGCCGAGGCGGCTCATGAAGACCAGCCAGTCGAGCCCCCGCTTCTGATACGGGCGCAGCGTCGCGTCCAAGCCGTCCGGGGTCGGCACGTCCTGCGGCTTCGTGTCGCCGTCCAGCAACGCGGCCGCCCAGCCGGTGGCCGTGACCTGCTCCACGGGGAGATCGGACAGATCGTCCGCGATCAGGTCCTTCAGCAGGTCCACGATGGCCCGGTCGCCGCTGGCGTGCCGCTCCGCCACGTAGCGCGCGGCGCGGGAGAGCACCTCCTGATCCGCCCGGACCCACTCACCGCGCAGCCGCACGAGATCGCTCTTGGAGTTGACCAGCCGATTCATCTCCGCGGCGGTGAGCACCGTGTCGCCGAGTGCCAGCTCCCAGTTGTACTGCACCAGCTGGTCTTTGCCGACGGCCCGGTTCTCCGCGCTCGCCGGAGTGCTCGGCGAGCTCACCCGCAGACGCATCGACGGCGACGCCACACTCCACGCCCGCGGCAGCAGCAGGCTGATGCCCTTCTCCTTCAACGCCACCGCACCGTGCCCCACGAGGTCGATGACCACGGCGGTGGGCAACATCAGGTCCAGGCTGTCGGGATCACTGGGAACATCCTGCAGTCGCGGGTAGGCGGCCACGGCCTCCGTCAGCTTGCGCACCCCGATCTGCAGGCGACTCGCCTCCGTGCGGTGCAGCGGAATCGGCACCGGCGCTTCGCCTTCCGGACGAAGACAGACCTCCAGTCGCCACAGCACCGTGTCCGGGTCCCAATCCCCCTCCACGTCCACGTCTTCCGGCTCGAGGAGCCGCAGCACCAGTTCGGGCTCGTCCACCTTGAGGCTGTCACGCCACCCGTCCAGCGAGCCCGACAGCTGGGCGGTGCCCTCGGCGAACTGGTCACCCCGCATGAGCGCGTCGATCAGCGGATGATCCACGTCGCTGCCGGAATCGTCCGGGTGCCTGCGTTCGAGGACACGGCGGGCGACGGGGTCGGTCAGCTCGGTGACCATGTCGTCGAGCACGGCCTTGGGCGTCGTGCCGTGACGCTGGACCGGCGGCATCGCGACGGCCAGCTCCGTGAGCCACGCACGCTGCCGTTCACCGCCGAGCAGCCGCCAGCGCGGCCACCAGCCGCCCTCCGCGCGGTGCACCTCGGGCACCACCCGGCCGGCGCGTGCCCACCGCTCGACACCGCGGGCGACGTGGGCGAGGTAGCGCAGATCCCCGGCGACCCGGGGGTCGCGGGCCGACACCGACAGCAGGAACTCCGTCGCGTCCGGCGGTGCGAGCGCGACCGCGGCCCACTCGAGCATCTCCGGCCCCGACGGCGTCGGCATCGGCACCTTCACGTGATGCCGGAACTTCCGTGCCAGCACCCGACCGACCGCATCCGTCGGCTCCTCGGTGGCCGGATTCCGGCCCTCCACCCACAGCATGAGACCCGAACCCGGTGTCCAGAGGCCGTGCAGCATGCACCCATCCAAGCAGGTGCGACCGACAGCGCGTGAAATCCCTGCTCGTGACATGTAACCCTCGACCATATTCCACCGATGAACGAGTTGGCGGCTGTCCACGCCGGTAACTCACCGGGATCGCTGCCGTACGTGATCGCAGTGATCGGAGGAAGTCGAAATGGACATGGAACAGATCTTGGAAGTTCTCGTTCAACTCATCCAGGTCCTCGGACCGTTGATGGGTGGCGGCGGAGGCGGCGGAGGCACAGGCTCCCTGGGTTCCCTGGGCGGCTGAGTTCTCACGAGAAGGGCCCGTCGACTCCACCTCGGCGGGCCTTCGTCGTGCCCGAATCCTGCCCCCGGTTCGTGATAGGACTGTGGGCGTGAGCATGGCATACGGCTTCAGCGAGTACGGCGGCCCCGAGACGCAGCAGTTCTTCGACGTCCCCGTTCCCTCCCCCGGCCCCGGACAGTTGCTGGTCGCCGTCCACGCGGCCGGCGTGAATCCCGCCGATTGGAAGGTGCGGGCGGGCACGCGCAAGGACACCGTCCCCGTCACCCTTCCCGCCGTTCTGGGCCGGGAGGTCGCCGGTGTGGTCGCGGATGTCGGCCCCCGGGTGACCGGCTTCGCGGTCGGCGACGCCGTGTTCGGCGCGACCGCCACCGGATTCGGCGGATACACCGAGTACACCCTGCTCAACACGGCCTCGGCGGCGCACAAGCCCGACCCGGTCTCGTTCGCGGACGCGGCCACGCTCCCCGTCGCCGCGGGAACCGCGTACGACGCGCTGACCACCCTGGACCTGGCGCCCGGCAGTCGGTTGCTCGTCGTCGGTGCGGGCGGCGGCGTGGGGGTGGCGGCGCTGCAGTTGGCCGCGGCGCGGGACGTCACGGTGATCGGCGTCGCGAGCGAGAGCAAGCGGGAGGTCGTCGAATCGCTCGGTGCCACCTGGGTGGCGTCCGGAGACGGACTGGCCGCACGCATACCCGGCCCGGTCGACGCCGTCTTCGACCTCGTCGGCGGTGACGCGCTCGCCGAGGCCGCGCGGGTGGTCGCGGATCCGGCGGCGATCATCAGCGTCGGCGACTCGCTCGCCGCGCGCGATCTCGGCGGCTCGGGAGTGGAACGGCGTCGAACGTCCGCGGTGTTCGCGGAGGTGGCCGCACTGGTGGCGGACGGGACCCTGGACCCGCGGGTCGCCCACCGATTCCCGTTCGCACACGCCGGTGACGCTCTCGCCATGGTCGAGTCCGGTCACACGAGCGGCAAGGTCGTGATCGAGTTCGGTTAGCAGGTCTGGCTTTCACCCGTTCCGAGGTAGATGCTGGAGAGACGTAACTGCCGGACACTCGGGAGTCGGTCATGAGCATCCTGATCCAGGTTCTCGAACAGGGGTACGCGCTCACCACTCCGTGGGAGCAACGGAAGTACGCCTTCGTCGATGCCACGCACATCGTGACGATTCGACTGGACGGACAGTCGGGCGTGTGGCTCGACGGGATGAAACACGGTGAGGCACACAGGCTTGCGGTCACCCCCACCCCCAGCGAGGCGATCTTCTTCCTCCTCCGCACCCTCGACCTGCTCGCCGAGTGCAGGCAGAGCGGAGGTTCCTGGGTGATCGGCCACGACGGCACGCACCTGTCGTCGATCGCCGCGGTGCGCCTCCCCTTCACTTGACCTGTCGGGGGCCCGGTGCATACTCCCCCGTGGTAGGGGGAGATGGGTCGAGCGCCGGGGGACGCATGAGACTTCTGTACGTGGCCGCGTGGCTGGCGGCGATCCTGACGGTCTGCGGTTGCGGGGTGTCGCTTCTCGACCTCAGCGGCCCCGGCCCCGCTCCGGGCAGTCCGCCCCGCGCACACATCGAGGAGTTGCTCGGCCGGGTCGCGACGGTCGAGTCCCGCCCGCACCCCGGCGGATACCAGCGCGGGTGTTCCGGCAAGGAGTTGTGTGTCTTCGGCCCGGCCTGGACCGACGACCAGGACGCCGCGGCCGGCCACGACGGGTGCGACACCCGCAACAACGTTCTCGCGCTCGATCTCCGCTCGGTGGCGTTCCGCGACGGCACCCGCGACTGCGTAGTGCTGAGCGGGGTCCTCGCCGATCCGTATTCCGGCGAGGTGCTCCAATTCGACCGAGCCGACGCCAAATCCGTTCAGATCGACCACGTCTACCCTTTGGCGGCGGCGTGGGACATGGGCGCGTCGACGTGGTCGCCCGAGCGTCGGCTCCGGTTCGCCAACGACGTCACGTTCAACCTGCTGGCCGTCAACGGTCCGGACAATCAGGACAAGGGCGACCGGACCCCGCAGGACTGGCTTCCGCCGAATCCGGCGTACCACTGCTTCTACGCCGGCAAGTATCTCTCCGTGGCGGTGGAGTACGGGCTTCCGGTGACGGTGGCGGACCGCGACGCGCTCGCCGAGGTGGCGGAGAAGTGTCCGTGAGCGCCTCAGGCGACGGTGCCTCAGGCCACGGTGAAGGACCGCGTGTGCCAGCCGGTGGCGCCACCCGGAATCGGCGGCGTCCGCTCCTCCACCTGAACGTTGCCGTCCAGATCCGTGGCGCGCACCTGGAGGGTGTGCAGGCCGGACGTGGCCTGCCACTCCCAGGTCCACTGCCGCCAGGTGTCGATGGTGTACTGCGGGGCGAGGGTCGCGGTCTGCCATTCGCCGTTGTCGACCCGTACCTCCACCTTCGCGATGCCGCGGTGCTGCGCCCATGCGGTTCCGGCGACGAGGACGGGTCCGGATGCGGTGGGCGCGAACGAGGCGGGCACGTCGATCCGCGACGCGGTCTTGATCGGACCCTTCGCGGACCATCCGCGCTGGGTCCAGTAGGCCTCCGCCTCGTCGAATCGCGTGAGTTCCCAATCCACCACCCATTTGGTGGCCGACACGTAGCCGTAGAGACCGGGGACGACCTGCCGCACCGGATAGCCGTGCTCGAACGGCAACGGCTGACCGTTCATCGCCACCGCGAGAATCGCGTCGCGGCCGTCCCGCAGGGCCTCGACCGGGGTGCCCGCCGTGAAGTCGTCGCTACTCGTGGACAGCAGCATGTCGGCGCCCGGGTGCACGCCGGCCTCGTCGAGGATGTCCTTGATCGGGTAGCCGATCCACGTCGCGTTGCCGGCAAGGTTTCCGCCGACCTCGTTGGACACGCACGTCAGCGTGATCACCCGTTCGACGGGCGTCCTCGCGACCAGGTCGTCCCACGTCAGCGTGAGCTCGCGGTCGACCATGCCGTGGATGCGCAGTTGCCAGTCGTCCGTCGTCAACCGCGGGACCCGCAGTGCGGTGTCGATCCGGTAGAACTCCTCGTTCGACGTGACGAACGGGGTAGCTCCCGGCACGTCGACGTCGGTGCCGGAAACGATCGGGGCCGCCCGGTCCGACACGTCGGGAAGGGCGAAGGCGCGGCGGTTGTCCAGAGCTCCCGCGGCCTGCTGCCCGAGGTACCGGCCGGCGGCTCCCGCGGCCGCGGCCGTCGCGGCGGCGGCCGCGGCCAACAGTAGAAAAGTCCGGCGCGGCAACCACGAATCCTCGGCATCGGAGTCCTCGGGCACCCGCGCGGCGGTCGTCAGCACCCGCAGAACCGCGATGCCGGCGACGACTCCCACCACGGTCGGAAGCGTAAACATCCACGTGGCGCTGGGACGCTGGGTCGAGGCAAAGATTCCCACCAGCCCGAGAACCGCCAGGATCGCGCTGCCGAACGGGGCGCGGGGACGCTCGACGATGCCCGCTGTCGCGGCGAGGAGCACGATGAGGATCGTCATCCCGACGAACAGTGCGGGTTTGTCGTTGGTGCCGAACGTGTCGATCGCGAACTCGCGAGCCCAGGCAGGACTGCGGTCCACCGTCGTCGATCCGACCGCGTAGAACGGCGACGAGTTCGGGTCGATCAGCACCGATAGCAGTTCGCCCACCCCGAGCACGACTCCGGCGGCGATCACTCCGGCGAGCGCGCGGGAGAACAGGTGCCGCCGTCTCCGGGGCGTCCGCGCCGCCTCGTGCCGGTCACCGATCGTCGTAGTCATCGCAGCCCTGCTCCTTTGCCGTCGTCACCGTGTATTCGGAGCTGAGAACGCGCACGGATGGGAGCCCACTACTAGTATTTACCGGATGAACCAGCTCGACAAAGACACTCTTCTCTGCATCTCGCTCTCCGGCCGACCGAGCAACATCGGCACCCGGTTTCACAATTATCTGTACGGCGAGCTGGGCCTCAATTTCGTCTACAAAGCGTTCACCACCAACGACCTCCAGGCTGCGGTCGGCGGCATCCGCGCGCTGGGCATTCGCGGCGCCGGCGTCTCCATGCCGTTCAAGGAGCAGATCATCGAGTACGTCGACGTGATGCACGAATCGGCGTCGGTCATCGAGTCCGTCAACACGGTGGTCAACGAGGACGGAGTGTTGCACGCCTACAACACCGACTACCAGGCCATCGCGAACCTGTTGCGCGACAACGCGTTGCCCCACTCGCTGTCCGTCGCGGTGGCCGGGAGCGGCGGAATGGCCAAAGCGGTGGTCGCCGCCGTGCGCGACTACGGCTTCACCGACGTCACGGTGGTCGCCCGCAACGAGACGACGGGCGGCGCCGTCGCGAAGCAGTACGGATTCGACTGGCAACCCGAACTCGGCGCGGCACGGCCGGGGCTCCTGATCAATGCCACCCCCGTCGGCATGGCGGGCGGTCCCGAAGCGGACGATCTGGCGTTCGAACTCGATGCGATCGATGCGGCGGAGGCCGTGTTCGATGTGGTTGCCATGCCCGCCGCGACGCCGCTGATCCGGGCCGCGGCCGAACGCCACAAGACCGTCATCACCGGCGCCGAGGTGATTGCACTGCAAGCGGCGGAGCAGTTCGTGCTCTACACCGGTGTCCGCCCGTCCCCCGAAGAGATCCGCAGGGCCTCCGAGTACTCACGGTCGTGAGGTGAACACCGAGGAGTTCTTGCAACGGCTCACACGCAACTCGAGCGAGCTGCTGCAGGAACTCCGTGTCGCGCAGGCAGGCGTGCAGATCCCGTCCGCCTCCTCGCGGTCGCCTTCACCGGGACGACATCCTGCGCAAGGCCGACCTGTTCGCGCCGGCTGTGAGGACCCGAACCCCGCATTTCGGCGCGACCGCGCCCGCGCACTGTTGTCCTACAACAGCTTTCGCGGGTCGTGATTCCAGCACGCCGCGGACCGCACTCGCATCCGAATCTGGATTAATTCAATTTTGGGTCTTGACATGAATTGTGACCCCTGTCACGCTTCTCTATACGGAATCATTATTTCGCATTGTGGAAGAAGGGTCGCATGGATCTCGATGCAGGACTCCAACGATTCAACGAGGCTTCACACTCCGAGGCAACGGAACTGGCGCGAATCTGCCTGGATATTCCCCGGTGGGCAGACGAACTCGTGTCCGCCCGGCCGTACACCGATCGCGCCTCGCTTCTCACCGCCGCCAGGTCGGGCGCGGGACCGCTCTCCGCGGACGAGATCGAGCAAGCCCTCGCGCACCATCCCCGAATCGGTGAACCCCCGGGAGGCGACGACGCCCAGGCGCACCTGGCACGCTCGGAGCAGTCGAACGTCGATTCGTCCGATGCGGCGGCGCAGAAGCGGCTCACCGACGGCAACCGCGCCTACGAGGACAAGTTCGGCCGGGTCTTCCTCGTCCGCGCCGCCGGCCGCAGCACGTCCGACATCCTCACCGCACTCGACCGCCGGCTCCTCAACGACGAGGACAGCGAATTAGCCGTTGTCGCAGAGGAACTGCGCGACATCGCCGCACGTCGGCTCGCCGGGATGCTGGACGCATGAGCGAGATCAGCCAGGTCACCACCCACGTGCTGGATGCGGCCGAAGGCATGCCCGCGCGGGAGGTGCCGGTCACGCTGACGGTCCAGCGGCAGTCCGACTGGATCACCGTGGCCGAGGCCGTCACCGACGACGACGGACGCGTCACGACCCTGGGTCCCGCCCGACTCGAGCCGGGCACCTACCGGATCGTCTTCGACACCGGACGCTATTTCGCCGCGAAGGGACGTCCGGCGTTCTACCCCGACATCACCATCACGTTCGCGTTGACCGACAGCGAACAGCATTACCACGTACCAGTCCTTCTCAGCCCGTTCGCATACTCGACCTACCGAGGGAGCTAATCATGAGCAAGATCGTGCTCGGCCAGAACCAGTACGGCAAGGCAGAAGTCCGGTTGGTCAAGATCACCCGGGACACGAAGCGACACGAGATCGAAGACGTCACCGTGACGTCGCAACTGCGCGGCGACCTCGACGCGGTGCACACCGACGGCGACAACGCGCACGTCGTGGCCACGGACACCCAGAAGAACACGGTGTACGCGTTCGCCCGCGACGGCGTCGGCTCGATCGAGACGTTCGCCATGCGACTCGGACAGCACTTCACGGGGGAATTCGAGTGGATCACCGGCGGCCGGTGGGAGATCGAGCAGTACTCGTGGGCGCGGATCCCGGTCGACGGCGAGGGCCACGACCATTCCTTCGTCCGATCGAGCGACGAACGGCGAAACACCGTGGTCACCATCGACGGCGATCGGACGTGGATCGTGTCCGGTCTCAGCAACATGGTGGTGTTGAAGTCGACGGGCTCGGAGTTCCGGGGCTACCCGAAGGACAAGTACACCACGCTGCAGGAGACGTCCGACCGGATCCTCGCGACGTCGGTGAGCGCCCGGTGGCGGTACCTCACCAGCGACGTCGACTTCGACAAGACCTTCGAGAACGTGCGGGCAATCATGCTGGAGGCCTTCGCCACGACGCATTCGCTCGCGCTGCAGCAGTCCCTGTTCCAGATGGGTTCGGCGGTACTCGAGGCGCACCCCGAGATCGCCGAGGTGAAGTTCTCGATGCCGAACAAACACCACTTCCTCGTCGACCTGGAACCGTTCGGACTCGACAACCCTGGCGAGGTGTTCTTCGCGGCCGACCGCCCCTACGGGTTGATCGAGGCGACCGTCGAGCGCGAGGACGCTCCCGACGCCGGCCGCGCCTGGGATTCCGTTCCCGGATTCTGCTAGGAGCGCGGCGATGAAGCGGATCGGACACCGGGTTGCCGGAACTCCCGGACCCGAGGACGAGCGTTTGCCGCTCGGAAAGTCGTATGTCTACGGTGTGCAGCACATCCTGACGATGTACGGCGGCGTGATCGCGCCTCCCCTGATCGTCGGCGGCGCCGCCGGACTGACCGGCGTCGAGATCGGACTGCTCGTGTCGGCGGCATTGTTCGTCAGCGGTGCGGCCACACTGCTGCAGACCCTCGGCGTTCCGTATTTCGGGGCAAAACTTCCCCTCGTTCAGGGCATTTCCTTTGCCTCGGTGTCCACGATGGTGGCGGTGGCCAGCGGTCCGGGCGGACTGCGCTCGGTGTTCGGAGCCATCATGGTCGCCGGTGCGATCGGGCTGTTGATCAGCCCGTTCTTCTGCAGGATCGTGCGCTACTTCCCGCCCGTCGTCACCGGATCGATCATCACGGTCATCGGCATCTCCCTCCTTCCGGTCGCGGTGCGCTGGGCGATGGGCGGCAACGCCAAGGCTCCGGACTGGGGGTCGATGTCCAATATCGGACTCGCCGGGTTCAGCCTGTTCATCGTGTTGCTGGTGAGTCGGCTGGTGCAGGGAACCCTGTCGCGGTTGTCGATCCTGATCGGCATCGTCGTGGGAACCCTGTTCGCCGCGCTGATCGGCAAGGCCGACTTCGGTGCCGTCGGAAAGGGCGCGATCTTCGAACTGCCGCAGGTGTTCTCGTTCGGCACTCCCCTGTTCCAGATCGGCGCGATCATCTCGATGACGGTGGTGATCCTCGTGATCATGACCGAGACGACGGCGGACATCCTGGCCGTCGGCGAGATCGTGGAAACGAAAGTCGACGCCCGCCGGGTCGGCGACGGTCTTCGCGCCGACATGCTCGCCACCACCGTGGCACCGGTGTTCGGCACGTTCCCGGCCAGCGCGTTCGCTCAGAACGTCGGGCTGGTCGCGATCACCGGAATCAAGAGCAGATACGTTGTCGCGGCCGGAGGTTCGGTTCTGTTCGCTCTCGGACTGTTCCCCGTCCTGGGGCGACTGGTGGCGTCCGTGCCGCTGCCGGTCCTCGGCGGTGCGGGGATCGTCCTCTTCGGTTCGGTGGCCGCGAGCGGAATCCGGACCCTGTCCAAGGTGTCGTACGACGGCAACCTCAACCTGGTGATCGTCGCGGTGGCCCTCGGATTCGGGGTCATTCCGATCGCGGTGCCCGAATTCTACGCGGCCTTCCCGGAATGGGTCCACATCGTCTTCGACTCGGGAATCAGCGCGGCCAGCATCGTCGCGGTGCTGCTCAACATCCTGTTCAACGAGATCAAGGCCGGCAACCGGCCCACTCCCTCGGTGGTCTCGGCGGCGCCACCCGTCCTCGTCCACCCAGCCGAGGACTCGGAGCACCCGGCAGACACGGCGCGCACCTCCGCCGTGCGGAACGAATAAGCAGCCGGAACAGGCCACCCCCTGGTCGGGCGGTGCGGTCGCGACGCTACCGGTCCGCGACTGCACCGCCCTCCCTGCGAAGATCGAGCAGGCGCATCACCCGTGTCGCACTCACCCCGTGAACGAGGACGGAGAGGACGACGGTGAAGGCCACCGTCGACCACAACCATTTCTCGTCGTCCACGCCGGCTTCCGCAGCGGCGTAGGCGAGATAGTAGATCGATCCGATTCCGCGAACCCCGAAGAACGCGGTGACCCGGCGCTCGGGACCGGACATCTCCTCGCAGCCCAGCAGCGAAAGCCATCCCACCACCGGCCGGATGACGAACACGAGGGCTGTCGCGACGAGAACCCCGCCCCACGTCAGTCCGGTCAGCAGACCGGAGGTGAGTGCCACCCCCAGCAGGAGCAGAACGGCGAGGGTGAGCACGTGTTCGAGTTGCTCGATCAGGCTGTGCATCTCGGCGTGGTAGTCGTGGGCCCGCTCCGTCCGACGGATCGCGACCGCGCAGGCGAAGACGGCGAGAAAGCCGTATCCCCCGGCCAGTTCGGTGAGTCCGTACACGGCGAACGTGGCGGCGAGCGCGAAGATGGGTTCGCTGCGTTCGGCGAGGCGCATGTGTGTGATCGGGAAGCGGAAGACCGCGCGGCCGAACAGATCACCGGCAATCCACCCCAGGGCCGCGCCGATGACGACCTTGCCGATCAGCTCCCAGGCCACCCACTGCACGATCCACTGCTCGATCGGTCCCTTGCCGATCATGAACAGCGCCAGATACACGAACGGGAAAGCGAGAGCGTCGTTGAGCCCGGCCTCCGAGGTGAGCGCGAACCGGACCTCGTCGTCCTCCCGATGGGACTCGCCGCCCGAGGTGGGACCCTCCACCTGCACGTCGGACGCCAGAACCGGGTCGGTGGGCGCGAGGACGGCCCCGAGCAGGATCGCGACGGCGGGGGTCAGTGCCGCCACCCACCAGCCGAGCAGCGCGACAGCGGCGATTCCGAGAGGCATCGCGATGAGCAGCAGGCGCCACGTCGAATTCCACGTCCGCCAGCCCAGAGGCCTGTCGATCGCCAGTCCCACACCCATCAGGGCGACGATGACGCAGGTTTCACTCAGGTGCTCCGTCACAGCCGGATGCAGTGCCGGCGACAGGGTGTCCGTGCCCGACTCGCCGAGCAGCAGGCCGCCGCCGGCTCCGACCGCCAGGACGATCAGCGGCGCCGAGACGGCACGGTCCTGGAACAGGCGCGGAACGGTGGCCGCCAGCAGAAGAGCCAGTCCTGCCGTGAGATACACGAAATCGGTGTTCAGCGCGGTCCACCGCCTCCGCGTGGGGAAGATCCAGTCCGGTCGCCTCCGGTTACCCCCGTGCGCGAATCCGAACCAGCGCCGTCACCCCACCTCACCCCGCAGCAGGGACGCCATTCGTGCGTCGAACGCCACGAACAGCACCCGGGGGATTTCGGCGTCCGACTCACGGACGGCACCGACCGCCTGCCGGACGGCGTCGTCCGCGGGCCAGCCGTACACCCCGGACGAGATCAGCGGGAACGCGACGGACTGCGCGCCGAGATCGGAGGCCACCGCCAGGCTGCTGGTGTAGGCGCTGCGCAGGGTGGCCGACCGATCGTCCGACGCGGAGTACACGGGGCCGACCGTGTGGATCACCCATCGGGCCGGCAACCGGCCCGCCGTCGTCGCGACCGCCTGCCCCGCCGGGAGCCCGTCCTGCAGTGTGGTGGCCCGCAACTGCCTGCATTCGGCGAGGATCTCGGGGCCACCGGCCCGGTGGATGGCGCCGTCCACGCCACCACCGCCGAGCAGACCGGAGTTGGCGGCGTTGACGATGGCGTCGACCTCGACCGTCGTGATGTCACCCTGCACTACCTCGATGGTGGTCATCACCCCATTATCGCCGCGAGCTCACCGCGACCCGCACGATCAGTCCGGCGACCAGCGCCCAGAACGCGGACCCGATGCCGAGGATGCTCACCCCCGACGCGGCGATCAGGAAGGTGACGACGGCGCCTTCCCGTTCGCGGACGTCGTCGAGGGCGGAGGCCAGTGCCCCGCCGAGGGTGCCGAGGAGCGCGAGACCGGCGACCGCCTCCACGACGCCCTCAGGTGCCGCGGCGATGAGCGTGGCCACCGCGGCGGAACAGGCGGCGAGCACCAGGTAGGCCCAGCCTGCCGTGAAGGCCGCGACCCAGCGCTTTCTGGGATCGGGGTGTGCGGACGGTGCGGCGGCGAGGGCGGCGCTGATGGCGGCGAGGTTGATGGCGTGTCCACCGGCGGGCGCGCCCACCAGGGTCCCGACTCCGGTCGCCAGCATGGCCGGCCGCCACGGCACCCGGTAGCCGAACGAATTCATGACGGCGGTCCCGGGGATGTTCTGGGACGCCATCGTCACGATGTACAGCGGGATCGCGATCCCGATCATCGCCTGCCACGTCCAGGCCGGTGCAGTGACGTCGAGTCTCGGCAGGAGCGCGCTGGTGTCCAGCCCGTCGCTGCCGGAGGCGAGACCGATCGCGATCACCACTGCGGCAGCCGCGAACGCGGCCGGCACCGCCCACCGCGGCGAGTACCGCTGCAGAACCAGCCACACGAGAATCACGGGTGCGACGGCCAGCGGAGCGTCACGCAGCGCCAGCACCGGCGCCAGGCACAGCGGCAGCAGCACCCCCGCGAGCATCGCCTGCGCCAACGCCGACGGGATGGCCGCGATGAGCCGTCCCAGCCGCGGCCACAGTCCCGTGAGGATCACCGCCGCCCCCACGACGACGAACGCCCCGACCGCGGCCGGCCAGCCGCCGCTCACCGTCCCCGCACCGGCGAGGAGAGCGGCGCCCGGCGTCGACCACGCCAGCGTGATCGGCATGCGGTAGTGCCGCGACATCCACAGCATGCCCAGCGCCTGCGTCACACACAACGCCAGCAGTCCCGACGCGGCCTGGGCGGAGTTCGCTCCCACCGCCGTCAGTCCGGTGAGTACGACCGCGAACGAACTGGTGAAGCCCACCAGGGCGGTGACGATTCCGGCGCTGATCGGCTGGGCGGCGGAATCGGGTGAGCGCACATCGCTGTCGGGCACAGACATAGGACGCGATTCTGCCCGACGCATGGTCCGGGGGATCCGTGGCATTAGGGTCGGCACGGTGAAACACGACGACGCCCCCGCACTGCCGACGGCCGCCGACTTCCCCGCCCTGTGGCCGGTGCCGACCCGTTGGGCCGACAACGACCACTACGGGCACGTCAACAACGTCACGTACTACTCGTACTTCGACACGGCCGTCAACGGCTGGCTGATCGCGACGACGGGCACCGACATCCGCGATCTGTCCGCCATCGGCGTGGTCGCCGAGACGTCCTGCAAGTACGTCAGCGAGCTGACGTTCCCGGACCGTCTGCAGGTGGGGTTGTCCGTCGAGAAGCTGGGCACCCGGAGCATCGTGTATGCGCTCGCGATCTTCCGCGAGAACGACGACGCGCTCGAACTCGCGGCTCTCGGCCGTTTCGTGCACGTGTACGTGGACGCGAAGTCCCGGCGACCGGTGCCGATTCCTGCCGAAATCCGGAGCGCTGCAACCCTTCTGGTGGCGCCGGACGCCGTCTGAACGTCCGGCACGACCAGGCGGTTCAGCGCAGTCCCTCGGCCTCCGCCGTGGCCACCGCCCGGGCGATGATGCCGTCGATCAGCGCGACCGTGGGCGCACCGGTCTCGGCCTTGTTCCGGGGGTCGTCGATCACCCGGCGCAGGACGCCTTCGGCGATGATCGCCAACTTCCACAACGCCAGCACGTGCCAGTACCCGACATGCGTGACATCGCGTTTCGTGTGGTGGACGTAGGCCTCCACGAGGTCGGCCCGGGTGGGGAATCCCTCCAGAGTGGAGGCAGGGAACGGTCCGGCGTCCTCGTCACCCGCCTCGGGCCAGTAGGCCAGCAATGCGCCGACGTCGGCGAGGGGGTCGCCCAGCGTGCACAGTTCCCAGTCGACCACTGCGACCACCTCACCTTCCTCGGGCGAGGTGATGACGTTGCTCAGGTGAAAATCACCGTGCACCAACGACAGTTCGGTCTGCTCCGGCATGTTGCGCTCGAGGATGCCCGCCAGGTCCTCGATCGCGGGCACGTCGCGGGTGCGGGACTTCTCCCACTGATCCGTCCAGCGCTTCAACTGCCTTGCCGCGTACGGCTTGTGACTGGCCAGATCCTCCAGCCCGGCGTCCCCGAGATCGACCGCATGGATCTTCGCGAGAGCCTTCGGCATCGCCAGTCCGACGGCATTCCGCTGTTCGGGTGTCAGCTTCTTCGCCACGCCGATACTGTCGATCACCACCCCCGCGACGTAACTCATCAGCACGAGCGGCGCGTCCGTGACCTCCGGATCGTCGGTGAGCCCGAGGATCTTCGGCACCGGAACGTCGGATCCCTGCAGAGAGGACAGAATCCGATGTTCGCGGACCACGTCGTGCGCCGACGCGAGCAGATGTCCGAGCGGTGGCCGCCGCAGCACCCACCGACCACCACCCGCGTCGCTGACCGCGTACGTGAGATTCGACTGACCGTTCCCGATCCTCTCGAAGCTCAGCGGCGCGATCGCTCCCACGCCGAGTCCGGCAATCCACGCAGAAACGGCATCTTCGTTCAGCCCCACAGCATTCACGCGCTCGATGCTAACCGCTCGGAAGCCCGATGCGGAGGGAACCGGTCCGCACCGCAGGTCGCGGCCCTAGGGTGGCAACAGTGAGGCCGATTCGGCCGGAACTGGAGGGACCGACGTGGAAGTTTTCCTCATCGTGTGCGGCGTGCTCCTCGCCGTGAGTGCCGTCGCCGTGAGCATTCCCAAGCTGAGACTGAAGGGAACCGCGTGGACGGGGTTGCAATCCCGGGGCCTGAGCGGGCAACAGGTCCGGCTGATCGGCGTGGCGGAACTCGCCGGGGGTGTCGGCGTTCTCGTCGGCCTCTACTGGACCCCACTGGGAGTGATCGCGGCGGTGGCGCTGCTGATTCTCCTCTTGTGCGCAATCGGCTTTCACGTCCGGCACGGCGACTACGGCAACCCCGACACCCGGGCCGTCGCGATGCCCGCGGTGTACCTCGCGGTGCTGGCCGTCCTCGCCTCGATCGGGTTCGTGTTCGCGGGGTGATCCGGGTCCTCGGACCCTTGCAGCAACAACCTGGCGTCGGCTGTGTCCGAATTGATCATTAGACGCAGCATGACACCTCTGGACCCCCCGAAACTGGGCATTCTGCCCGAAGCCGGCGGTGCCACTTGCGCACTTCGCGTTCCCGTGGATGCTGTGAAGTAGGACACACACTTGTCCTACCGCAGTACCCGTCTCCTACGAACCCACAAGGTTCACGGACTCGACAACGCGAGGTGACCCCGATGGTCGACAAGATTGCCTATCCGGTCCAGCTCATCCAGCCGGACGGCCGACGGGTCTTCAGACCCGACTACACGAGCCTGGTCCGCGACATCGGACCCGACCAACTGCGCGGCCTCTACGAGGACCTCGTGGTCGCGCGTCGGATGGATGTCGAAGCGGTCGCCCTGCAACGCCAGGGCGAACTGGGACTCTGGGCCCCCATGCTCGGGCAGGAAGCCGCACAGGTCGGCTCCGCCCGCGCCCTCCGCCCCGACGACTACGCGTTCATCAGCTACCGCGAACACGCCGTCGCCTACTGCCGGGGCGTGGACCCGGGGGTGATGACCCGCATGTGGCGGGGATGCGCCCATTCCGCATGGGATCCGAGTGCCGTGAACGTGACGAATCCCGCGATCGTCGTCGGCTCCCAGGGGCTGCACGCCACCGGCTACGCCATGGGCGCCCACCTGGACGGCGCGGAGATCGCGACGATCGCCTATTTCGGCGACGGCGCCACCAGTCAGGGCGACCTCGCCGAGGCCCTCGGCTTCTCGATGAGCTTCAACGCGCCGGTCGTATTCTTCTGCCAGAACAACCAGTTCGCGATCAGCGAACCGGTCCACCTGCAGAGTCCCGTCCCCATCGCGCAGCGCGCCGCCGGTTACGGCATGCCCGCCCTCCGAGTGGACGGCAACGACGTTCTCGCGGTCCTCGCGGTCACCCGCCAGGCCACTCAGCGGGCGCGCGAAGGCAGTGGGCCGACCTTCATCGAGGCCGTCACGTACCGGATGGGCCCCCACACCACGTCGGACGATCCCACCCGGTATCGGGCGGCAGCCGAGACCGAGGTCTGGAAGGCCCGCGACCCGATCGACCGGATGAGGCGCCTCCTCGACCGGGAGGGCCTGCTCGACGACACGTTCCTCGCCGGGGTGCAGGCCACCGCCGACGACGTCGCGGCGCGACTGCGGTCCGGGACCATCGGCGCTCCCGATCCGGAGCCGCTCGACCTGTTCGAGCACGTGTATTCCACCGACCACCCACTCATCGACGAGGAGCGCGAGCAGTACGCCGCGTACCTCGCGGGCTTCGCAGGCATCGAGGAGGCACTGTCATGACCACCACCACACTGTCGCTCGGCGCCGCACTCAACGCAGGCCTCCGGCGCGCCCTCGAACACGACCGCAAGGTCGTGATCATGGGTGAGGACGTCGGACGCCTCGGCGGGGTCTTCCGCGTCACCGACACCCTGCAGAAGGATTTCGGCGACAACCGGGTCATCGACACCCCCCTCGCCGAGTCCGGCATCATCGGCGCCGCGTTCGGCATGGCCCTGCGCGGCTACCGGCCCGTCTGCGAGATCCAGTTCGACGGCTTCGTCTACCCCGCGTTCGACCAGATCGTGTCCCAGGTGGCCAAGATTCACTACCGCACGCAGGGCCGGGTCACCGCGCCCCTCACGATCCGGATCCCGTACGGCGGCGGCATCGGCGCGGTCGAGCACCATTCGGAGTCGCCGGAGGCCTACTTCGCTCACACCGCCGGACTGCGCGTCGTGACTCCCAGCAACCCGGCGGACGCGTTCCACATGATCCAGCAGTCCGTCGCGGCGGACGACCCGGTGGTGTTCTTCGAACCGAAGCGGCGGTACTGGGACAAGGCCGAGTTCGACGTGGACGCCGAACCGGACCTGCCACTGCACCGGGCCCGGGTGACCAGGGAGGGCACGGACGCCACCGTCGTCGCGTACGGTTCCGTCGTGCCGACGGCCCTGTCGGCCGCGTCCATCGCCGCCGACGAGGGGCACTCCCTCGAGGTGATCGACCTGCGCTCCCTCGCGCCGATCGACTTCGACACCATCGAGGAGTCGGTTCGCAAGACCGGAAGACTCGTCGTCGCGCACGAGGCGTCGACGTTCCTCGGCCTGGGCGCGGAGATCGCCGCCCGCATTTCCGAGCGGTGCTTCTACCAGCTGGACGCGCCGGTCCTGAGGGTCGGCGGATTCGACGTTCCGTATCCCCCGGCGAAACTGGAACTGCACCATCTGCCGGACGCCGACCGCCTGCTCGACGCGGTCGATCGCAGCCTCGCGGCCTGATCGCACCCATCGGAGGAAGGAGCCGTCCGTTGGCGCAGGAATTCCGCCTACCCGATCTCGGTGAGGGGCTGACGGAGGCCGAGCTGGTCTCCTGGGCCGTCGAGGTGGGCCAGACGATCGAACTCAATCAGGTGATCGGAGAGGTCGAGACAGCGAAGGCGCTCGTCGAGTTGCCTTCGCCGTACGCGGGTGTCGTGGAGGAACTGCTGGTTCCGGCTGGCGCGACAGTGCCGGTCGGGACGCCGATCATCCGGATCGCGACGGATGCGGCCACCGAGGAACCTCCCGCGCGCACGCCCGTTCTGGTGGGGTACGGGCCCGAGGCCGCCGCCGAGAGCAAACGGGCCCGGCGGAAGCTGGCAACCGCTCCGGAGACCGGCACGTCCGGCCCGGACCGTCGGCGCCCCGACGCCTCGCCGGCAGCCCGGGCGGCCGCCCGTGAACTCGGGGTCGACCTCGCCGCTGTCGCGGGCACGGGGCCGTCCGGCGCCGTCACCCGGAACGACGTCGAATCCCACGCGGGTTCGGCCGGGCAGTCCGTGCCGTCGACACCGGGCTCGCCGGAGCCGTCGGAGCGCGAGACCCGCACCCCGATCCGCAGCGTCCGGAAGCAGACCGCGGCGGCAATGGTCCGCAGCGCGTTCACCGCCCCGCACGTCACCGAATTCGTGACCGTCGACGTGACCCGGTCGGTGGAACTGCTCGACCGCCTGCGTGACCTCCCCGCATTCGAGGGACTGTCGGTGACACCACTGAGCCTGGTCGCGAAGGCGATGATCGTCGCGCTGCGCGAGAACCCGAGCCTCAACGCCTCGTGGGACGAGGAGAACCAGGAGATCGTCACCAAGCACTACGTCAATCTCGGCATCGCCGCGGCCACGCCCCGCGGTCTGGTCGTCCCCAACATCAAGGAGGCGCAGTCGCTGAGCCTGCTCGAACTGTGCCGCGCGATCACCGAACTGACCGCGACCGCGCGCAGCGGCAGAGCCGAACCCGCGCAGCTGACCGGTGGCACGGTGTCGATCACCAACGTCGGAGTGTTCGGTGTCGACGCGGGCACACCGATCCTCAACCCCGGCGAATCGGCCATCCTCTGCCTGGGCAGCGTCACCAGGCGACCGTGGGTGCACGAGGACGAACTCGCGGTGCGGTGGGTCACCACCCTGAGCGTGTCGTTCGATCACCGGGTGGTCGACGGCGAGCAGGGGTCGAGGTTCCTGTCGTCCGTGGCGGCGATGCTGCACGATCCCGCCTCACTGCTCGCGCACCTCTGATCCTCGGTACGTTTGGTCGGTGAGCACTTCCCGAGCGTCCGCGGTCGACACGCGTCCACCAGTGACCGAGCCGCTCCGCCGGGCTCGTGCGGGAACGTTCGGGATCTTCGGGATCAACGGGTTCCTGCTCGGCATGTGGGTCGTGCACATTCCGGCGATCGAGGACCGGACCGGCATCAGCCACTCCACGCTGGGTTCGCTGCTGCTCCTGCTCGCGGTCGGCGCGATCGGCGGCATGCAGGTCAGCGGCCCACTGGCCGACCGGTTCGGCAGCAGGCGCATGGTGATCATCGCCGGACTCTTCCTGTCGGCCGCCACCGTGGGCCCGGGGCTGGCGTCCGCGGCCTGGCAACTCGGTCTCGCCCTGCTCGTGTTCGGCTTCGCCAACGGCGCACTGGACGTGTCGATGAACTCGCAGGCCGTCGAAGTCGAGCAGCGGTACGGACGGCCGATCATGTCGGCGTTCCACGCCCTGTTCTCCGTGGGCGGGGTGGCAGGATCGCTGCTCGGAGCGGCGACGCTCGCCGCCGGGTGGGCACCCGTGACGGCGTTGCTGGTCGCCGGGGCTGTCGGGGTCGTCACCGTCGCCGCGGGCTCGCGGTGGCTGATGGCGGACCGTCCCCGCTCTCGGCACGACACCGCTCCCGCCGAGAAGGCACAGGGCCGGCTGTCCACCCGGGTCCTCGCGCTCGGTGGCATCGCCTTCGTCCTCATGCTGTCGGAGGGTGTCGCGAACGACTGGAGCACCTTACAGGTCAAGGAACACCTCGGAACGTCCGATTCCGTCGCCGCCCTCGCGTTCGGAGCCTTCTCCGTGATGATGACGGTGGGCCGGTTCGCCGCGGACCGTGTGAGCGGCGCGCTCGGTCCCGTCGCCGTCGTCCGCTACGGCACCCTGATCGCCGCCCTCGGAATGCTGCTCGTCGTCGTCTCGGGGCTGCTCCCGCTCACCGTCCTGGGCTGGGCGCTGTTCGGCCTCGGGTTGTCGGGTTGCGTCCCGCAGATCTTCACCGCCGCGGGGAACCTCGGCGCGGGTTCCGCGGGCACCAACATGTCCCGGGTGGTCGGGCTGGGGTACGTCGGATTCCTCGCCGGCCCGGCCACCATCGGCTGGATCACCCAGGTGGTTCCGCTCACCGTCGCGATGGTGGTGCCCCTGGTCTGCGTGCTCGTGGCCGCCACGTTCGCGGGGACGGTCCGGCGCACCTGACACGCTCGCCGCACGAACAGGACCGTTCACCGACCTCACAGCGGCCTCTCATCGATCGTTCAGCGTCGGTTGGCACACTGTGTGTCGTGACCGAATCGACTAGCAGGCTGCGTCGCAGTCTTCGTCGCCTCGCCTTCGCTGCGGCGGGTGTGGCGGCACTGTGCGCGCTGTACCTCATCCGCCCCGAATCGTCGGGTCTCGTCCTCCCTGAGGCACTCCGACCCGTCGCCGATCCTGTGATCCAGGCGATCGACGTCACCACTGTGCTCGCAGCGACCGTCGTCCTCGCCATCGTCGCGGCGATGCGAAAACTTTCGTACGGCATGGGTGCGGTACTGCTGCTGTGTATCGGCGCGAATCTCACCAGCGCCGCAGTCCGGGCATGGGAATCGGATGCACCGTCGGTGCTCCTGCCGAGCGGGCACGTCGTCGCCGTCACCGCGCTGTACGGTTCGGCGCTGCTGGTGTCGGCGCCGCGGTTCCGGCCCGTCATCGCGGGCCTGGGTTTCGCCGTCGTCCTCGGTGTCGCGGGGGCCGCCGCGCTGATCGAACCGATCGGCATCTTCGGCCTCGCCGCCGGCCTGATGATCTTGGCGATCTGGTGGGCGCTGGCGTCCACCCTGATGCTGTACTCCCCCGTCGCCGCCGAGCGTGAAGAGCGACGGCCCGACACCGCGGCCATCGCCTTCTCCCGGCACCGCGGCAGTCTGCGCCTCTGAGGCGCTTCGCGCCCGTGCGCCTTTCTGGTAGCTGGTGCTACCAAAAAGGCGCACGGGCCCGGAGGGCCTACAGGGCCTTGAGTTCCTCGGTGACCTCGGAGACCGACTTCTTCGCGTCCCCGAAGAGCATGGAGGTGGTGTCGGCGAAGAACAGCGGGTTGTCGATGCCGGCGAAGCCGGAGTTCATCGACCGCTTGAGCACGATCACCGACTTCGACTGATCCACATTCAGGATGGGCATCCCGTGGATCGGCGACGACGGGTCGTTGCGGGCGGCGGGGTTGGTGACATCGTTCGCACCGATCACCAGGGTGACGTCGGTGCGGGCGAACTCGTCGTTGATGTCGTCCATTTCCTTCATCGCGTCGTACTCGACGTCGGCCTCGGCGAGCAGCACGTTCATGTGCCCGGGCATCCGGCCCGCAACCGGGTGAATGGCGTACTTGACCTCCACCCCCTTCGACTCGAGCATCTTGGCCATGTCCTTGACCGCGTGCTGGGCCTGCGCGACGGCCAACCCGTAGCCGGGGACCACGATGACCTGGTTGGCGTACGCCATCTGGATCGCCGCGTCCGCCGCCGAGGTGGACTTCGCCGTCTTCACGGTCCCGTCCCCGACCGCCGCCGCGACACCGCCGCCACCGAACCCGCCGGCCACGATCGCCGGGATGGACCGGTTCATCGCCTTCGCCATCAGGTTGGTCAGGATCGAACCCGACGCACCGACGATCATGCCGGCCACGATCATCGCCTGATTATTGAGCGCCAGACCGGCGGCCGCCGCGGACAGACCCGTCAACGCGTTCAGCAGCGAAATCACCACGGGCATGTCGGCGCCGCCGATCGGCAGCACCACCATCAACCCGAGCACCGCCGCCAGCACAAGCACACCCACGATCCACCACTGCGACGTGGGTCCGGTCGGATCGATCGCCTTGACCCCGATGGCCACCGCCAAGGCGACGGCCCCGATCAGCAGCACCGCATTGAGCGGTTGCTGCAGCTTGCCGATGCCGATCGGCCGGCCCGGCAGGGTTTCCTGCAGCTTGAGGAACGCGATCACCGAACCCCAGAACGAGATCGACCCGATGATCGCCGCGAACAGCGACGCGATGACGATGTGCACCGTCGGCGACTCACCGTGCTGAAACGCGGTGAACCCGTCCGAGTCCAGGAACTCGGCGTACGCGATCAACGCGACCGTGCCACCACCGACACCGTTGAAGAGGGCCACCAGCTGCGGCATCGCGGTCATCTTCGTCCGCAACGCCGGCGGCACCCCCAGGATCACACCGATCACCAGACCGGCGACGATCAGCACCCAGTTGGAGGTGTCCCGGATCGCGATCAACGTCGCGACCACCGCGACACCCATCCCGACCGCGGCGATCTGGTTACCGCGGACCGCGGTCTTCGGGCCGGTCAGGCCCATCAGACCGTAGATGAACATCGCGAACGCCACGATGTACAGAACGTTGACGAGGTACTCCATTACCGGTCCCCACCCTTCTCAACAACAACAACGGGGGCGGTGGGCTTGGACTTGAACATCGCCAGCATCCGGTCGGTGACCACGAAACCACCGACCACGTTGATCGTTCCGAAGACCAGGGCCACGAACAGGATCACCTGCAGCCCCCACGGCGGGTCCTCGACCTTGCCGAGCACCACCAGCGCACCCAACACGACGATGCCGTGGATGGCGTTCGTGCCCGACATCAGCGGGGTATGCAACGTGTTCGGGACCTTCGAGATCACCGCGAACCCCACGAACCCGGACAACACCAGGATCGCGATGTTCGCCAACAATTCGGTATACATCTAGGACACACCCTCCTCACGGGTGACGCAGGACGCGGCGAGGACCTCGTCCGAGAAATCGGGGGCCAGCGCCCCGTCGACGAGCATCAACTCGAGCAGCGCGGAGATGTTCTTCGAGTACAGCTCCGAGGCGTGCTCGGGCATGCTGGCGGGCAGGTTCAGCGGCGAGCAGATCGTCACCCCGTGCTTGACAACGGTCTGACCGGGCTCGGTGAGCTCGCAGTTACCGCCGGTCTCCCCGGCCAGGTCGACCACCACGGAGCCGGGCTTCATGCCCTCCACCGCGGCCGCGGTCACCAACCGCGGCGCCGGACGGCCCGGCACCAGGGCGGTGGTAATGACCACGTCGAAGCCCTTGATCGCGTCCTCGAGCGCCTGCTGCTGCTGCGCCCGCTCCGCCTCGGTCAGCTCGCGGGCGTAGCCGCCCTCACCGGCGGCGTCGATCCCGAGATCGAGCCACTGGGCACCGACCGAGCGGACCTGGTCGGCGACCTCCGGGCGCACGTCGTAGCCGGTGGCCCGGCCCCCGAGACGCTTCGCCGTCGCCAACGCCTGCAGGCCGGCGACACCGACACCGAGGACCAGCACCGTCGCCGGCTTGACGGTGCCGGCGGCGGTGGTGAGCATCGGGAAGAACCGGGTCGACTCCGACGCCGCGAGCAGCACCGACTTGTAGCCGGACACGTTCGCCTGCGACGACAACGCGTCCATCACCTGGGCGCGGGAAATACGCGGGATCGCCTCGACCGCGAACGCCTGCACCCCGGCCGCCTTCAGCGCGGCGACCTGATTGTCCTGGTTGCGGGGGGCGAGGAACCCGATCAGGGTCTGCCCGGCACGCAACCGGCCCACTTCCTCGTCCGATGGCGGCGCGACCTTGACGATCACGTCCGCCGACCACGGGTCGGCAATGGCGGCTCCTGCCAATTTGTACAACTCGTCCGGGATCAGCGCGCCCAAACCGGCACCCGACTCGACCACCACGTCGACGCCCTTGGCGATCAACGACGCCACGATCTTCGGCACCAACGCGACCCGACGCTCACCGTCGTTCGACTCCCGAACGACGCCGACCGTCGGGCGCGCAGTGGACGCGCTCTGCGATGTATCCATGTATCGACTTCCTGCGGTAGATGGTGTGTGTGCCGCGACGAGCGGCGATCAACCGATGATGAGCGGAAATATTTCCCCCGACTCGACTGAGTTAGCTGATAGTAGCCAGAGAAAGCGTGACGTAGGGAACAGAGAAGTCCGTGGGTAGGCGTCTGAATCGAGTCCGAACAGTCGTTCTCACAGATCTTTCTGCTCGTTTGTGAACCCGGTCACAGGGTGTTTCGTCGTAGTCTGACGGTAGACAGCCGCACGGAAGCGGAGGTTCGGCCATGAGCACACCGAAGGAACGGAGCGCGGAGGACGTCACCGCGAATCCACCGGTCGTCGTCGAGCGGGTCTACGACCATCCGACCGAGGGCGACGGACTCCGACTGTTCGTGGACCGGCTCTGGCCGCGGGGGCTCCGCAAGGACGCGTTCCATTTCGACGACTGGGCCAAGGACCTCGCACCGTCGACGGAGCTGCGTCACTGGTACTCGCACGACGTCGCCGCATTCAGCGAGTTCCGCGAGCGGTACGTCCACGAGCTCGACTCGCCGAGCGGACGGAAGGCCGTCGCGCGGGTGCAGGAACTCGCGCAGGGGCGGCCGATCGTTCTCCTGACCGCGACGAAGGACGTCAGCCACAGTCACGCCGAGGTGCTCGCCGAATACATGCTGGATCGGTTGTGACCGCCCACCGCGACGACGCCGCGCCCATCACCGAACCGGACGACGACCTCGGCGGCGACCCCGTCTGCTGGCTCGACCGCGTGTGCCCCGACTGCGGGTTGTTCCTCACCGACCACACCGCGGGCACCTGCCCGCGCTGCGGGGGGCGCGGGACAGGTGACGTGCCGGAATTCAGCCGGCGTTCAGGTACCGGGCACGGAGTTTGTGCTTGACGAGTTTGCCGGTGGGTGTGCGCGGCAGGTCGTCGGAGAAGTCGATGCTGCGCGGTGCCTTGAAGTGACTCACCCGGTCGCGCACGTAGTCGAGTAATTCGCGGGCGACGGCATCGGACGGCTCCACCCCCTCGACGAGTTGCACGACGGCTTTGACCTGTTCGCCCATCTCCTCGTCGGGCACGCCGATCACCGCGACGTCGAACACCTTGGGATGCATCGTGAGAACGTTCTCCGACTCCTGCGGGTAGATGTTCACCCCACCGGAGATGATCATGAACGCGGCGCGGTCGGTGAGATAGAGGAAGCGGTCGGAGTCGATGTACCCGATGTCGCCGCTCGTGGTCCACGTCGGATGGTCGGGGTGCGTCGCGGATTCGGTCTTGGCCGGGTCGTTGTGATATTCGAACGGCCGTTCCTCCCTCTCCCAGTAGACGGTCCCGATGTCACCGACGGGTACGTCCGCACCGTTGTCGTCGCAGATGTGGACGATGCCCATGACCCCGTCGTGGCCGACCGATCCCGGCTTCGCGAGGGCCTGGGCGCTGTCGATGAACGTGGCACCGGCGCCTTCGGTGGACGCGTAGTACTCGTGGATCACCGGGCCCCACCACTCGATCATCGAACGCTTCACGTCGGGCGGGCACGGCGCCGCCGCGTGGATCGCCACCTTCAGACTCGACACGTCGAACTTGTCGCGAACGTCCTTGGGCAGCTTGAGCATCCGGACGAACATCGTCGGGACCCACTGGCTGTGGGTCACCCGGTACTCCTCGATGAGCCGCAGCGCCTCCTCGGCGTCGAAGCGGTCCATCAGGACGATCGTGCCGCCGACGGACGTGATGGTGCCGCAGAAGCGCAGCGGCGCTGCGTGATACAGGGGTGCGGGGCACAGATAGACGGTGTCGGAATCGAATCCGTACATCGGGGCGAACACGGCGGTGTACGGATCCGTGGTGGTGTCCACCTCGCCCTCGGGCAGAGCGGGTTTGATCCCCTTGGGCCTGCCGGTGGTGCCCGAGGAGTACAGCATGTCCTGCCCGCGGGGCTGCGAATCGAGCGGTTCGGCCGACTGCGCCGCCACGGCGTCGTCGTAGCTGTCGAATCCGTCGAGTTCGCCGCCGTACACGAGACGGTGACGGATGCGGGGCAGCTGATTCTCCTCGCGCGGCACGGCGCCGCCCGCATCGGCGGACACGATGAGCACCTCGGCTCCGCAGTCGTCCACGACGTAACCGGCTTCCTCCGGGGTGAGATGCCAGTTCACCACGGTGATGTACAGCCCGGATCGCAGCGCCGCCCAGTACACCTCGAGAACCCGGAGGTCGTTGCTCGACACGAGCGCCAGGTGGTCGCCGACCTTCAGGCCGAGCGAACGCAGGTGCCGTGCGAGGCGGGTGGACCGCTCGTCCAGCTCCCGGTAGGTCAGCTGCTCCCCCGTCGAGGGACGAATGACAGCGGGCTTGTCCGGGGTGGTCGCCACGAAGTTTCCAGGGAACATCCGCACTCCTTTTGTTAATGGAGATTCTCACCATCGGTCTACCACACCGAACCCGGGACGGGGAGGCCTTCGACGCCGTCACCGGCGCATTCGTCTGCCCGCGGCGAAAACCCTCGGACGCGTCGGCGGGAGGTCCTAGAGTTGAGGCAAAAGGAGGGTTACCACCCGTGAATGGCCTGCAGAAGGAACCGATCCTCGACGCGTTATTCGAGGAATGGGACGTACTCGACGACGTGCTGTCCACGTTGTCCGGCGACGCGTGGTTCACGCCCACCGCGCTGCCGGGCTGGACCGTCCACGACGTGACCGCGCATCTCATCGGCACGGAGTCGCTCCTTGCCGGAATCTCCGCACCGCACACCAGCATCGACGTCCGCGGCCTCGCGCACGTGCGCAACGAGATCGGTGCGTTCAACGAAGAGTGGGTCGAGGGGCTGCGGGGGTGCTCCGGCCCCGAGATGCTCGAGCGTTTCCGGGTGATCGTGGCCCGCAGGCGGTCGGAGCTGAGCGAGATGACCGACGATGCGTTCGAGGCCGAGACCACCACACCGGTCGGTCCGGCTCCCTACCTCCGGTTCATGCGCATCCGCGTGTTCGACTGCTGGATGCACGAGCTCGACCTGCGCGACGCCCTCGCGCTGCCCGGCGACGAGGGCGGCCTGCGCGGGGAGACGGCGTTCGAGGAGATCGCGGGCGCTGTCGCGTTCCTCGTCGGCAAGCGCGGTAAGGCCCCGGACGGGTCGAGGATCACCCTGGAGCTGACGGGACCGCTCGCGCGGAACATTCACGTCGCCGTCGACGGCAGAGCCGCGGTGGTCGACGAACTGCCGTCCGAGGCCACCGCGACCGTGACTCTCGACTCCCGGCTGTTTACCCGGTTGGCGGGCGGCCGGACGACGGCGGCCGATCACCGCGACGAGATCGCGTTGAGCGGCGACACCGCCGTGGGCAAGAGGATCGTCGACAACCTCGCGTTCACGATCTGACCGCGGTGCGCCTGTTCCTGTCCTCGTATCGGTTCGGTGCGGATCCCGCGCCGCTGCTGTCGCTCGTCGGCCGCCCGGGGCGCGTGGGGGTGATCGCCGCGGCCGCGGACGCGTGGCCGCGGACGGCGCGGACGTCCGCGGTGGTGAGTGATGTGATGCCGCTGACGCGGCTGGGCTTCACCCCGGAAGAGGTGGATCTGCGCGACTACATCGGCAGCGACGGGCACGCGCGTTCGGCCGCGCTGAGGGAGCGGCTGGCGGGGTTCGGCATGCTGTGGGTGCGCGGTGGAAACACGTTCGTGTTGCGCGCGCAGATGGCCCGGAGCGGGGCGGACCGGGTGATCCCGGACCTACTGCTGCGCGATTCGCTGGTGTACGCCGGCTACAGCGCGGGGGCGTGTGTGATGACTCCGACGCTGCACGGTCTCGACTCCTCCGATGACCCGGCGGAGGTGGTCGCAACCTGCGGCATGGAGCCGCTCTGGGACGGTCTGGGCGTGGTGGGCTTCGCGATCGTGCCGCATCACCCGCCTGCGGAGCTTCCAGGGGCCGAAGACGCCGTCCCCTTGGAGGACGCGGCAGCCGTTCGGCGCACTGTCACCGCTTTGAGGCTCGCCGGCATCGAATACCGCACTTTGACGGACGATCAGGCGATCGTCGTGAACGGAGATCGAACCGAACTCGCGTGACGACGGCGAGCCCTGCGACGGGAAGGCCTTCAGCCGAAGACGGCGACCGGCACGGACGGAGTGAACGGGGCGACGCGGTCGAGTGCGGCCCAGGTGACCTCGCAGCGCTTGGCGGTGACTTCGTCCGCGTCGGCGAGGAGCGTGTTCAGGAGGGTCTTCGGGTTCAGGCGCCATTCCTGCACCATGGACCGAACTTCCTCGTTGGTGAACAACCCCGAACCGGCCAGTGCGAAGATCCATTCGTCGAACTCGCCACGGTGGATCTGTTCGATGGAATCGTAGTCGATACCACCGTCGAGGAACTCGTACGAGAACATCGCGGAGATGTAGCTGCTGGGATCTCGGTGGAGTGCATTCATCGGTGCGGGTCCTTCCAGGGTCGGTGCGGCAAAACCCGGCCCCAACCGTGTTCTAGCTCACATTTCGTGAGAATCTCCGTTTGGGTGTAACGCCTCGCCGGTGTTTGACGATGCAAGACGCTAACCCGTAGAAGTGAGTTTTTGCATTGCCTGGTCGATACGATCCGGTAACGGAGTGACGAATGTGACCTGTGTTACACCCGATTCGTCCGGTTCCTCGCGGTTCGCGGGACGCCCCTACCTGCATTTTCTCCCCCGGACCCGGTTGCATACCCCATCGCCGGAACCCCGGAAAAAATTCACCCCCCTGATCCCACATCGTGAGACTCCTACGCGTAAGTAACTAACAGATGGACTATTGAGGTCTCGCTTCCAGGCCGAACGTCCAGGTTGGAGCGATATCCGTACAAGCCGGTCGGAATCGGTTCAGTTGGACGTCTGACCAATTCGAGGACACCCGCGGCCCGCTGGGTTACCGTCGGGGCGCCCGACACCCGCATTTCAGGAGTCACGATGACGGTCACCGACGACGCACTCGCGACGCTCGCCGCCGCGCTCCCCCAGGGGTGTCTCGTCACCGATCCGGACATCCTGGTCTCCTATCGCCAGGACTGGGCGCGCGACCCCGATGCCGTCCTCCCCCTCGCCGTCGCCCGCCCCGCGACCACCGAGGAAGTCCAGGTGGTGATGCGCTGGGCGACCGAGCACCGGGTCCCCGTGATCCCACGCGGGGCGGGATCCGGGCTCAGCGGCGGCGCCACCGCCGTGGCGGGGTGCGTGGTGGTCAGCACCGAGCGCATGCGCCGGATCGAGGTGGACCCGGTCACACGGATCGCCGTCGTCGAACCGGGACTGCTCAACGCGGAGGTCAAGGCCGCGGTCGCCGAGCACGGACTCTGGTACCCACCGGATCCCTCGTCGTTCGAGATGTGCTCGATCGGCGGCAACGTCGCGACCAACGCCGGCGGCCTGTGTTGCGTCAAGTACGGCGTCACCACCGACTACGTCCTCGCGCTGCGCGTGGTCCTGGCGGACGGGACGGACGTGCGCCTGGGCGGACCGCGACTGAAGGACGTGGCCGGCCTGTCGCTGACCAAGCTGTTCGTCGGGAGCGAGGGAACCCTCGGCATCGTCACGGAGGCGACGCTGAGGCTGATCCCGGCCCAGCCGCCGTCGAGCACCCTCGTCGCGTCGTTCGCCTCCGTCCAGGCCGCCGCCGACACCGTCCTGGCCATCACCCGCACGCTGCGGCCGTCGATGCTCGAATTCATGGACCGCGCCTCGATCGGCGCCGTCGAGGACGCGCTGAAGATGGGCCTGGACCGGACGGCGGAGGCGATGCTCATCGCCCGCTCGGACGCGCCCGGTGCGATTGCGGCCGAAGAGATTTCCGTGATGGCGGACGCGTGCACAGTGAACGGCGCGTCCGAGGTATTCACCACCGACGACCCCGAGGAGGGCGAAGCCTTCGCCGCGGCAAGACGATTCGCGATCCCCGCGGTCGAGAGACTCGGCAGCCTGCTCCTCGAGGACGTCGGGGTCCCGCTCCCGAAACTGCCTGCGCTGGTGGAGGGAATCGCTGCCATCTCCCGCGAGCGTGACGTGATGGTGGCGGTGATCGCGCACGCGGGCGACGGAAACACGCACCCGCTCATCGTGTTCGACCCCGAGGACGCCGCGATGGCCGAGCGTGCCCACCTCGCCTTCGGCGAGATCATGGACCTCGCACTCTCTCTCGACGGCACGATCACCGGCGAGCACGGCGTGGGCCGGCTGAAGAAGGCCTGGCTGCCCGACCAGTTGGGCGAGGACGTCATGGAATTGACGCATCGGATCAAGAACGCACTGGACCCACTGGGGATCCTCAACCCCGGAGCGATTCTGTAGCTACACAGTCCGGGATGCGATACCCAATGGTTACCCAAGGGGCTGGTGTGGCAGGTGAGGTATTGCTAGCGTGACCGGACCCGACTCGATTCCTCGCAGAGAGGTGCGCTCGTGACCAGACTCCGCCGTGTCGCCTCCCTGGCGATGCCCGCCTTACTTGCTTCTACCTGCACGTTTTTCACGATGACGCCCCCTGTAGCGACGGCGGCGCCGTGCCTCGGCGGAACCGGCAGCCTCGGATCGAGCGGCTCCAACCAGGGCATCAACCCCATTCCCTGGCTCAACGGAAGTGACGGTCGCCTTCCCGAGCTGCGTGGCAAAACTCAGGCTATCGCGCACATCACCGGGCCACGCAGCTCCAACGACACGATCGGCAGGTTCCGGGTGCTCGGCACCGACCTCGGCATCATGTGGGACAACGGCGGCGGTGAGATCCTCACCGCGTTCGGTGACACCGTCGGGCTGAGCGACAACCCGCTGTGCGGTCTTGTCGGCGACTGGCGCAGCAACATCCTGTTGCGCAGCTCCGACAAGGACCTCACCGACGGGATGCGCATCGACAATTCCCCGGTCGATACCCCGAACCATTCCAAGGAGATCATCCAGAGCAAGAAGATCCCGGGTGTGGAGCAGACCGTCATCCCCACCACCGGCATCTCGGTCGGTGAGGGTCCCGGGGCGACGCAGTACATCAACTACATGTCCGTGCGGAGCTGGGGCGCCCCCGGCGAGTGGGACACCAACGCGTCCGGCATCGCGTACTCCGTGGACAACGGCGAGAACTGGGTCACCGACCCTCTGACGCTGCGGCCCAACGTCCCGGGTACGGGCGCCGAGAACTTCCAGATGGGCTCGTACGTCAAGCACGACGGATTCGTCTACGCGTTCGGCACGCCGTCGGGTCGATCCGGCGACGCCCGGCTGTCGCGGGTGAAGGAAGCGGACATCCGGAACCTCACGCTGTACGAGTACTGGGACGGCAAGGCGTGGGTGAAGGCCAACGCCACCGTCGCCGCACCGGTCATCCCCGGACCCGTCAGCGAGTTGTCGGTGCAGTTCAACCAGTACCTCGGTCAGTTCGTGGCGATGTACACCGATGCCGGCAATTCGGTGGTCATGCGCCGGTCCGACCACCTCGAATCCGGCTGGAGCGAACCCGAGGTGCTGGTGAGCAGCCGGGACGTGCCCGAGCTGTACGGCGCGTACATGCACCCGTGGTCGCAGGGATCCGATCTGTATTTCCTGGCCACCACCTGGTCGGACTACAACGTCATGCTGCTGCGCACCAACCTCGCGGACTGACGGTAATCTGCGAGTGACAGCGTGCGCGGGACAGCGCGCACGCCACACGAGCAGAGGAGCGGTCTGTGGCGGCCACGGTGGAGCACGACGTGTCGGAATCCCGGTTCGAGATCTACCTCGACGGCCAGCTGGCCGGATACGCCGACTATTTCGAGCGGAACGGGGCCCGCGACTTCCACCACACCGTGACGTACCCCCAGTTCCGCGGTCAGGGTCTGGCCGCGGAAGTGGTGAAGGCCGCCCTCGACGACACGAAGGCCAGCGGGCTCACCGTGATTCCGTCGTGCTCGTACGTCGAGAAGTACATCGCCGAGAATCCGAGCTATGCGGAGCTCGTCTGATCCGGTCCGCCTGACCGTCCGCGCGTCGTGTCTGGTCGCCGCGGCGGTCGTGCTGGCCGGCTGCGGTTCCGGCGACGGTTCCGAGACCGATCCGGCGGCGTCCGCGCCGACCACGTCGGTGTCCGCACAGCCCGGCGCGTTCGTGGGTGAATGCGGCTCGCTGACCGACGCCGAGGTGTACGAGCGGGCCGGGATCACCGCGCTCACCCCGGTGTCGCGCAACGGCATCAAATGCCGGTGGGAGGCGGACGGCGGCGAACGGTACGTGATGTTCACCTGGTACCGCGGCAGCCCCATCGACCGGGAGCGGTCGGTGGCCAAGGGCATCGGTCACGAGGTCCACGACCTCGAGATCGCCGGGCACCGCGGGTTCTCCTCGCAGAACGTCGGATTCTGCGAGGTCGCGCTCGGCACGGGTTCCGACTTCGTGCACTGGCTGGTCCGCTACGGCACGGGCACCGCACCCTCCGATCCGTGCGCGGCTCCCACCGCGCTCGGCCGGTTGACGTTGGAGAAGGTCAAGTGAGCGCCGCCCGCCGGGTCGCTGCGGCGCTGGCGTCGGCGATGATCCTGGCCGGCTGCGGCACCTCCGTCACCGGCAGTCCCCTGCCCGAGGGCGCCGCATCGTCCGACGACGGCGGCTCCCCGCAGTTCGACAAGCTCCTCCGCGAGTGCGACGCCGTCCCCAACGACAAGATCGCGGAGACCCTCCACGGCGCCGGCATCGACCAGTACTTCTTCGGCGCGGTGTGCATGTGGACGGTGTCGTCCGCCGCCGGTTCGATCGACGTCACGTTCGGCTGGTTCGAGAACAACTCGCTGCAACGCGAGCGGAGTGTGGCCGATGGGCTGGGCTACGAGGTGGAAACCACGTCGATCGCGGGCACGTCGGCGTTCAGCGCCCGGCGTCCGGGCGATTCGGCGGCGTGCGGGATCACCGCCGCCTACTCCGGCGTCATCACCTGGTGGGTGCAGCAGCGGTCGGGCACCGGCGACCCGTGCGACGGTGCGCGCACCCTCGCCGAACTGACCCTGCAACGCAACCAGTAGCGGCCGAAATTCGCTCGCGGTGGCCACGACCTCGCTGTTAGCGTCGAAGGACCACCGATCGAGCCGACCAGAGGACCCTTGCCGTGACCGCCACCGAGACGGCTGTGACTCGCCGGTTCGGGCCCCTTATCCTCCTGAACCTCGCGACGCTGTTCTCGTCCACCGGCAACGGCATCGCGATCGTCGTGCTGCCCTGGCTCGTGCTCGAGAGGACCGGTCGCGCGTCCGACGCCGCGATCGTCGCGGGCGCGGCCACCCTCCCGCTGCTGGTGTCGAGCCTGTTCGCGGGCACGTTCGTCGACCTGTTCGGACGTCGCCGCACGTCGATGATCTCCGACTGCCTGTCCGCCCTGTCCGTGGCGGCCATCCCAGTGATCGCGAACACGACGGGCCTCACCGTCACGGTGATCGCCGTCCTCGCCGCGATCGGCGCCGCGTTCGATCCGGCCGGAATCGCGGCGCGGGAGTCGATGCTGCCGGCCGCCACGAAGTCCGCGGGCTGGTCACTCGACCGGATGAACAGCCTCTACGAGGCCAACTACAACGTGGCGTATCTCGTCGGACCCGGCATCGGCGGCGTCCTCATCGCCACCGTGGGTGCGGTGAACACGTTGTGGGTCACCGCCGTCGGATTCGTGCTGTCCGTGGTGACCATCGCATTCCTGCGACTGGAGAACGCAGGCAGACCCGACACGTCCACGCGCCCGACGTCCATCTGGCACGGCACGCTCGAGGGCCTGAAGTTCGTGTGGCACAACCGGCTCCTGCGCACGATCGCTCTGGTCGACATGGCGGTGGTCGCGCTGTACATGCCCGTCGAATCGGTGGTGTTCCCGGTGTACTTCACCGAACTCGACAAGCCCGCGCAACTGGGTTCGGTGCTGATGGCGCTCAGCATCGGCGGCGTGGTGGGTGCCCTCGCGTACGGACCGCTCGCGCCGTATGTGTCGCGCAGGATGCTGATGGTGGTGGCGGTGACGGTGCTGGGCGCGGCCATGGTCGCGATGGCGTTCCTGCCGCCGCTGTGGGCGATTCTGGCGCTGGCCCTCCTCCAGGGTCTCGTGTTCGGTCCGGTCGGCCCGATCGCCAACTACGCCATGCAGACTCGTAGTCCGGAGCACATGCGCGGGCGCGTCACCGGGGTCATGACGTCCACCGCGTACGCCGCGGGTCCGCTGGGTTACCTGCTGGCCGGTCCCCTCCTCGACAAGTGGGGAATCCAGCCGACCTTCTTCGTGCTCGCGATCCCGGTCCTGATCATCGGGCTGGCCTGCTTCGCGCTGCCCGTCCTGAAGGAACTGGACGACAAGGTCCCCGTCAGTTGAAGCCCATGACGTCGTTGCCCCACGCGATCCGCATCTCGTGGTCCGGGTCCTTCACGAGGGTGTCCGCGCCGTCGATCAGCAACGTCGAGCGGTTCTCCTCGTCGTAGGGCGCCCAGTGCTTGGACCCGTCCAGCGCGGCGGGGACACCGTGCCGCGCGAACGCGAGCCACCGGCGCTGGATCCGGCCCGACACCTCGAGCGCCGTCTTCCGGCCCCCGAGCCAGAACGTCGGGTCGATGTTGAGGGTATCGAAATTGCCGAAGACGTACGGGAGTTCGGTGGCGTGGCCGGCTCCGATCCGTGCGGCCTTGAGCATCGGCGTGGCCTGATCGAACCGGTACATCCATGTCGGCGAGTGCCGGCTGTGGGCGTCGGCCACCCACAGGGCGGGCATCCGGAACGCGGCGTCCCTCGACATCGCGAGCGCGCCCTTCGGCTTTCCGCGGTCCGGATACGCCGACAGGATGTCGGCGAGGCGGGCGGCGGGCAGTTCCGGGTGATCGGCCGCGATCGCCCTCAGCATCTCCTGCACCGAATCCGACGTGACCGGCAGCAGAGGCGATTTCATGAACTTGAAGATCGACGACTCGTCCTTATTGGAACCGATGATGAGAGGGATGCGGTGGGAGTGCCCCTTCTGGAACGCGGCCACCGGGTAACGGGGCAGGAAGTCGCGGTCCACCACGGGCGCCATCGCGAGCGTGCCCGGAATCCTCGTCGGCACCTCGTTGACGAGCGTGTCGCTGGCCTCGATCACCGTGCGGTACGGAAGGTGCAGCAGGGTGTCGATCTGCGCGGGTTCCACCTCGAGGATGTCGAGGAACTGTTTCGCGACGGTGGCCGCCCGCTCGCTCCCGTAGACCGACGTGGCGGGCGGGCTCTGGGCGATCGCGCGGTGGAACAGCCCCTCCGCGCTCGGACACGTCATCAGCGTGGTGATCGACCCGGCTCCGGACGACTCCCCGAACACCGTCACCTCGTCCGGGTCACCGCCGAACGACGCGATGTTGTCGCGGACCCATTCGAGGGCTGCGACCTGGTCGCGCAGCCCACAGTTGGTCTCGAACACTCGCTCGGCCGTCGAGAACGACGACAGGTCGAGGAAGCCGAGCGCTCCCACCCGGTAGTTGAACGAGACCAGCACGACGTCGCCGATTGTGGACAGGATGCGCCCGTTGTAGATGCCCTGAGCTGCGGTTCCCAGGCAGTAGGCACCGCCGTGGATCCACACCATCACCGGCCGCGGGGTGCCGTCGGGTCTCGGGGCCCAGACGTTGACGGACAGGCAGTCCTCGTCCATCTCGAGTCCCGCGTCGATGGGGACGGCGGTGCCGTGCCCCTGCGGCGCCATCGGGCCGAAGTCGACGCAGTCGCGCACACCCTCCCACGGTGCGGGCGGGGCCGGGGCGCGGAACCGCAGATCGCCGACGGGGGCCGCGGCGAACGGAATGCCCTTCCACGCGTAGACGTCGCCCTCGGGGTAGCCACGCACCTCACCGTCCCGGGCGCGGACGACGAGCGTGTCGCCGGACTTGTCGACCTCCACGGAATCTCCTCACGCAGCACGTTCCGGGAATCTCTCGCCAAACTACCAACGATGAGCAGGCAGGACCGATCGAACGCGACATAGATCAACAGTGCGCTAACATTCCCGCGTGGCCGCATGGACCGATTCCGAGGGCAGGAGCCTCCTCGACTACCCGCGCCCGTCCGTAGCCGTCGACGTCGCCGTCCTCACCGGCGACGGCCCGGAACTGAAAGTTCTTGTGGTTCCGCACCGTTCGGGCCGGCTCGCCCTTCCCGGCACGTTCCTCCACGAGGGTGAACGACTGCGGGACGCCGCCGAGCGGTGCCTCCGCATCAAGGCCGGCCTGACGGGCACCGTATTCCATCAGCTGGCGATGCTGGACGATCCCGGCCGCGACGATCGCGGGTGGGTGCTGTCGATGACGCACGGCGCCGCGCTGCCCCGCACGGCGCTCCCCCGCGACACAATGTTGATCACCGTCGACGACGACCGGGTGACGCAGGACCTGGCGTTCGACCACGCGGACGTCGTCGCCCTTGCCGTCGCCGACCTGAGAGAGCGGTACGCGCGGGCCGTCGACCCGTCCGGCCTGGCCGGCGACACGTTCACGGTGCTCGAACTCCGCCGGGTGTACGAGGTGGTGTTCGGGCGTCCACTGCCGAAGGACTCGTTCCGGCGGCACCTGATGCCGGCCCTCGAGAACACCGGCGACATGGCCGTCGTCGGAACCGGCCGGCCCGCGGAGATCTACCGGCGCGGCCCCGCACCCCTCCCGCCGAGCGCGGCCGCGTTCCTCGCCGGCTGAGCCCCTCCACCGACCCTGGCCTTTCCGCCCGCGGCACGGCCGGTGCTAGGGTCGGCTTGTTCTGACACGGGGTGCTCCGCACGGGCGGGGCTGAGAACACACCCGGGAACCTGCTCAGGTAATGCTGACGAAGGGATGTCAACGTTGTGAATAGCTCTGTCCAAGATGCTGCCGGCGCCGGCCAGCACGCCCGATTCACGGACCACTTGTGGGACCGGACCAAGGTGCTGCGCGAGGCGATCGACGAACTCGAGTTCCTGCGCCGCCTCGGCGACGGAACGCTGCCGCTGGACGTGTTCCGCACGTACATCGAGCAGGATTTCCTGTACCTGACCGGGTACGCGAAAGCCCTTTCACTGGTGGCCGCGCACGCGCCGGGCCCGGTCGAGGCCGGCTTCTGGGCGGGCTCGGCCGCGGAGGCCGCCACGGTCGAGGCCGCGTTGCACCAGAATCTGCTGACCAGCGGACGACTCCCCGAGTCGGACGCGGAGCCGCTGCATTCGCCTGCCTGCCTCGGGTACATCTCCTACCTGACGGCCGTCGCCGCCACCGAGCCGTACGCGGTGGCCGCCGCGGCAGTGCTGCCCTGCTTCTGGATCTACGCCGACGTCGGGCACCGGCTCGCGGCGAGCGCCCGTGAGGTGCTCTCCACCGACCCGTCGCACCCGTACGCACAGTGGGTGACCACCTACGACGCGGAGGAGTTCCACGCCGCCGTCGCGAGGGCCCGCGAACTCGTGGACGCGGCGGCCGAGGCCGCGACCGATGCTCAGCGCGAGGCGATGGCGGAGGCGTTCGTGATCGCCAGCCGCTACGAACTCATGTTCTGGGACACCGCTCTCAACAAGCAGGAATGGCCGGCGTCGTGACACTCTTCTCTCGTACCAAGCGCGCCGCCACCGCAGCCGTCGTCCTGGTCTCCGCCCTGTCGCTGCTCACCGGTTGCGCCGGTGACTCCCAGTCCGGCGACACCATCCGGTTCGCACTCGACTGGACACCGAACACCAACCACACCGGCCTGTTCGTCGCCCAGCAGGAAGGCTGGTTCGCGGACGCCGGCCTCGACGTGCAGGTGCTGCCCTACAACGACACCTCGCCCGACACCCTGGTCGACGCCGGCAACGCGGAGTTCGGGGTGAGCTTCCAGAGTTCGGCGACGTTCTCGAAGGCCGCGGGCGCACAGACCACGTCGGTGATGGCTCCGCTGCAGCACTGGGCGACGGGCATCGCGGTGAAGGCGGATCGCGCCGACATCACCCGCCCCCGGGATCTGGACGGCAAGATCTACGCCGGGTTCGCGGACCCGGACGGCGAGGAGACGCTGAAGCAGATCATCCGCAACGACGGCGGCAAGGGCGAATTCACCACCGTCACGCTCGGCACCTCGGCCTACGAGGCCGTGTACTCCGGCACCGCCGACTTCACCGTCTCGTTCTTCGGCTGGGAGGGCATCGAGGCCGAGCACCAGGGCACGCCGATGCGTTACTTCCACTACACCGACTACGGCTTCCCGGATGCGTACGCTCTCGTCATCGAGGGCAACGAGGAGTGGATGGCCGACCATCCCGAGCAGGCCCGCAAGTTCGTCCAGGCCCTGCAGCGCGGATACCAGTTCGCCGCCGACCGGCCGGACGAGGCCGCGCAGATACTGATCGACGCCAACCCCGGCGCCTTCACCGACGAGTCCCTCGTGCGGGAGAGCCAGCAGATGCTGTCCTCCGAGTACATGAAGGACAGTTCCGGCAAGGTCGGGACACAGACGGCCGAGCAGTGGGCGGGGTACTCCGGTTTCCTGTTCCAGCACGGCCTGCTCACCGGCCCCGACGGGGCACCGCTGACCACGGAACCCGACTGGTCGACGTACTTCACCAATGAGTACCTCACTCAGCCCTGACCCGAGTCTGCGCACCACGGCCCCGGGCACGTCCCCGCTGCTGCGGCGGGTGCTGCCCGCGGTCGTGGTCGTGGCACTGCTGGTCATCGCGTGGCAGGTGTACGTGACGGTCAGCGGAATCCGGCCGCAGGTGCTGCCGTCGCCGCTGCGGGTGGTCCAGCAGGGCTGGCGGGCGCGGGACGCCATCTCCGGTCACGCCTCCGCGACACTGCAGGTGACACTGATCGGGTTCGCCGTCTCCCTGCTCTTCGCGTGGGCCCTCGCCGTACTCGTGGACTTCTCGCCGTGGCTGCGCCGCGCGTTCGTTCCGCTGTTCGTCGTGTCGCAGACACTGCCGATCATCGCGATCGCGCCGCTGATGATCATCTGGTTCGGATTCGGTCTGCTGCCGAAGATTCTCGTGATCGCCCTCGCCACGTTCTTCCCGATGACGATCGGTCTGATCGAGGGTTTCGCCGCGGCCGACCGGGAGGCGGGCGCGTTGTTGCGCAGCATGGGCGCCTCACGGTGGCAGGAATTCCGCTACGTGCGGCTTCCGGCGGCGATCCCCCGGTTCTTCACCGCCCTGCGCATCGGCATCACGTACGCCGTGGTGGGTGCCGTGTTCGCCGAATACGTCGGGGCCACGTCCGGTCTCGGCATCTACATGGCGACGCAGAAGAACTCCTTCCGCACCGACCTCGTGCTGGCGGCGGTGTTCGTGACCGCCGTGATCAGCGTCAGCCTCTACCTGCTCACCTTCGCGGTCGAGCGCGTCGTCGCCCCGTGGATCAAGAACGAAAGGGCTCGGCATGAGTGACACCGCGCGCGTCGCACTGTCCGGTCTGAGCAAGGGATTCCCGGTCCGCGGCGGCATCCGGCCCGTCCTCGACGACGTCTCGTTCACCGTCGAACCGGGTGAGTTCGTGTCGGTGATCGGCCCCAGCGGGTGTGGGAAGAGCACCGCGTTCTCCATGCTCGCCGGTCTCGATCAACCCGACTCCGGCACCGTCACGATCGGCGGCGAACCGGTGCGTCCCGCGGGAAGTGGTCCCGCGAAATGCGCGTACATGCCGCAAAAGGACCTGCTGTTCCCGTGGCGCACCGTCCTCGACAACACCACTCTCGGACTAGAGGTGCAGGGCGTGCCCCGGAAGCAGGCGCGGGACAAGGCCCGGGAATTGTTCTCAGTGTTCGGTCTCGGCGGATTCGAGGACGCCCGCCCCAGCCAGCTGTCCGGCGGGATGCGGCAGCGGGCCGCGATGCTGCGGACCGTCGTCCAGGACCGTCCGGTGCTGCTGCTCGACGAGCCGTTCGGCGCTCTGGATTCGTTGACCCGCACCGAGATGCAGACCTGGTTGCAGGACGTCTGGCAGCGCTACCGGTGGACGGTGCTGATGATCACCCACGACATCCGGGAGGCCGTCTACCTGTCGGACCGGGTGGTCGTGCTGTCCGCGCGGCCCGCCACCGTGCGGCGCGAGGTGACGGTGGGCCTGCCGCGTCCCCGCGAATTGTCGATGATGACGTCGCCCGAGTTCGCGGACGTCGAACACGAATTGCTCGGGGTGCTCCACGAGGAGTCGCGGCGGGCACTCGTCGAGCAGGAGTCGGCCCGGCGCTGAAACAGGCCGCGTCTCAGAGCACTGCCGCCTCGAGCTCGCCCAGAGCCGTCTCGAGATAGAAGAGGATGCGCTGCAGGCTCGGCACCGAACGGCGGCACCCGATGACACCGAAATCGAGGTTGCCGCCGTTGGTGGTGAGTGTGATGTTGAGCGCCTGCCCGTCCAGCACCACCGACGTCGGATAGATGCCGTCCAGCCGGGACCCGTTCCAGTACATGGTCTTCCGCGGCCCCGGGACGTTGGAGATGATCACGTTGAACGGCGGCGGCGTGAAGCGGACGAACCCCGGCACCGGTGTCAGAGCGATCGGCGACATGTTGAAAGCGGACCACGCCAGCGCCTGCATCGAGGTGAGGCTGCCGAACAGTTCCTTCCCCTGGGACATGGAGGCGGAGATCGCCGTCAGACGTTCGGCCGGGTCGTCGACGTCCGTCGCCAGGTTGCACAGCGTGACCCCCACCGCGTTACCGCCGGCGTCGGCCTGCTGCTCGTCGCGCAACGACACCGGAACCATCGCGATAAGCGGCTCGTCGGGCAGCGCGTTCTGTTCCTCGAGGTACCCCCGCAGCGCCCCGGCGCACATGGCCATCACGACGTCGTTGACACTGACCCCCGCCGCCTTCCGGACGGCGTGGACGCGTTCGAGCGGCCAGGACTGCGCGGCGAACCGGCGCGCGCCACCGATCGGGACGTTCAGCATGGTGCGGGGCGCCTCGTACGGAAACCTCATGTCGTGCTGCCCCATCGCGGTGCGGGCGATGCGCAGCGACGCAGGCGCGAGACCGGCCACCTCACCGACCGTGCGACGGACCCCGTTCACCACCGACCAGAGGTCGGGGGCGGGGGCGGAACCGTTGGCCGACGCCCTGCGCGGCAGGTTCCACGGCGGCGGTGCGTCGCGCACGTCCGGGTCGGTCGACAGCGTCCGCATCAGCAGCCGCAAACCGGAGACCCCGTCCATCAGCGAGTGGTGCATCTTGGTGTAGATCGCGAACCGGCCGTCGCTGAGACCCTCGATCAGATACATCTCCCACAGCGGGCGATGACGGTCCAGCAGCGTGCCGTGCAACCGGGACGTCAGCGTCAGCAGTTCCCGGACCCGGTACGGGGCCGGCAGCGCCGAATGACGCACGTGGTATTCGAGATCGACGTCCGACTCGTCGGCCCACCACAGGTTCCCGAGACTGCCGACGGGGCCCGCAGGCTTCTTCCGAAAGGTGGGGTCGACGTCCGTGTGCTTCAGCAGAGTTTCGTGCATCGACTTCACGTAGTCGGGGCCGGCATCCTCCGGCGGTGTGAACAATTCGAGCGATCCCACGTGCATCGGATGCTCTCGCGATTCGCCGAGAAGGAATATCGAATCGGTAACCGGCATGATCCCCACCTGGACGTTCACCCCCACTCGGTCACTATCCCATTACGACTTCCGCCTGGATGCTACGTCGGGCGTAGCGTCCGTGCGACCAACTTCGATGTAGACCGTACGGCGCAAAGAGGTGGAAAACCTAAAGGCAGCAAGTCGATGGGCACCGAGGCCGGATCGGAGGCAGGCAATGAGCACTGCGACTTACGAATTCTGCCCGTCACCCCTCCCGGTGACGCGGCGGGAGTTCGCCGGAACCAGCCTGCAGTCGACGGCCCTCGCCCACACACTCCGCCGCACGGTCCGGCCGTTCCTGGACGGGTGGGCGCGCTACCCTGAACTGCCGTGGCCCACGGGAGTCGTCGACCTGTTCGGGTACTCGCTCGGCCCCATCCGCGGAACCGTGCGCAGGCCCATCCGGCTGCCGCACTGCCGCGCCGAATGGATCCGGCCTCCGGGTGAGCTCGGCGACCGGGCGATCCTCTACCTCCACGGCGGGGCGTTCCTATGCTGCGGGATCAATTCTCACCGCCAGATGGTGTCCCGGATCGCGGCGGAGTCGCAGGCGTCGACGCTGAACGTCGCGTACCGGATGATCCCGAGGAACCCCATCCGGGCGGCCGTCGAGGACGGCGTCGACGGGTACCGGTGGCTGCTCTCGCACGGGTACACCGCCGACCGCATCGTCATCGCCGGCGACTCGGCAGGCGGATTCCTGACGTTCATGGTGACGCTCGAAGCCCTGCGCCAGGGGTTGCCGCGTCCCGCCGCCGACGTCGCGCTGTCGCCGCTGACCGACCTCGACCCGGTGAACAAGCTGGCCCATCCCAACGCCGACCTCTGCGCCGTCTTCCCCAAACGCGCGGTCGGTGCCCTGTCCAGGCTGATCGAAAGGCTGGACACCAGGGGCGGGCACGAGCCGTCCACGTCACCCGTGGACGGCTCCCTCGCCGCCATGCCGCCGGCGCTGATCCAGACCGGCTCGCAGGAAATGGTCTACGTCGACGCGGAACTGATGTCCGAGCGGCTGTCCCAGGCGGGTGTGCCGTGCGAACTGCAGGTATGGGAGCGGCAGGTGCACGTCTTCCAGGCCGCCGCCGGACTGCTCCCCGAGGGCACCCGCGCCATCCGCGAGATCGGTCGGTTCATCCGCAAGGCCACACCCGTGAGTACTTCTTAACCGCCGGGGGGCTGTTTCAAATTTCCGGGTCGGGGTCTCCGCGTGCCGCGGCG